>NZ_JAKMUV010000002.1:0-388249 GCF_027570165.1 Corynebacterium macclintockiae | reverse complement strand
GAGATAAACGAGGTGTGGGTCGTTGTAGCCTTTCAAAGGTTACAGCAACCCACACCTCGTTTTTGTATGTCTGAACGTCCTTCCGCTGGGGCTAGAGGCGTCAATAAACAAAAGCAGCAACATTGCGCTACAGCGTTCCTGGTAACTAGGATTGATAAGGTTTAAGAGGTGAGCCGGAAGGCTCACTGAACAACGAAAACGGAAGGTGCACCCCAAAGCATGGCTGAGCATTCAGATAACAATCGCAGTCGCGGCGGCCGCCCGCAGGGGGATGGCAAGTTCCGAAACAAGGGCGGGTTCAAGCCCAACCGTGGCGGACGCCCCAACCGCAACTCCAATAAGAAGCGCGGCGGCTCCAACTGGGAGACCCAACGCGGACCCCACAGTGGCCCGCAGCGCGCTGGCTACCGCGAAGAGCGGCTTAACAAGCGCCTGAACGAACCCGACGTCCCGAACGACCTCGACCCCAAGGAACTCGACCCGTCCGTACGCCAGGAACTCCGCAGCCTTTCCAAGGACAACGCGGACATGGTGGCGAAGCACCTGATTATGGCCGCTACGCTTCTGGACGATGATCCGGACAAGGCCCTTGCCCACGCCCGCGCTGCGAAGGATCGCGCTGGGCGCGTGTCCGTAGCCCGCGAAACGTGTGGCATCGTCGCCTACCACGCAGGCGAATGGAAGGAAGCCATCGCGGAGCTCCGCGCGGCCCGTCGCATGGCCGGCGGCCCCGGCCTGCTGCCTGTGCTGGCGGACGCGGAACGTGGACTCGGCAAGCCGGAGAAGGCCCTAGAAGTAGCTAACGACCCGCAGGCCGACCAGCTGGATGCCGAATCGAAGGCAGAGCTGGCCATCGTCGTTGCTGGTGCACACCAAGACCTCGACCACCCGGAAGAAGCCCTGCTAGCGCTGGAAGCACAGCTGGATAACGCTGAAGCGCCCGACGTAACCCGTATGCGTCTCTTCTACGCTTATGCCGACGCGCTGGCCACCGCAGAGCGCAAGGACGAGGCCATCGAATGGTTCCGCCGGGCAGAGGAAATGGATACCGAGGAAGTCCTCGACGTTCCCGATCGTCTGGCAGAGCTCGGCGTAGAGCCGGACGAGGATAAGTGACCCATGGCCCACCCGCTGCTGGATAACTACGATGCCCTGCTAGCCGACCTTGACGGCACCGTCTTTTCTGGCCACACCCCAATCCCCGGCGCAGCCGAGGGACTGGAAGGCCGCCAGGTCATGTACGTCACCAACAACGCGTCGCGCTCACCCCAGCAGGTAGCTGAGCACCTGCAGTCCATGGGATTTGCCGCCGACGCGGACCACGTGGTGACCTCCGCCATGGCAGCCTGTGATCTGGGCAAGCAGTACATCGCGGAAGCAGAAGTCGAACGCCCGCTCGCGTACGTCATCGGCCACGATTCCTTCAAGCAGCTGGTTGCGGACGCGGGCTTTGCGCTGACGGACACCGCCGATGATCACCCGCATGTCGTATTCCACGGGCACAGTCCGGATAACGACTGGGCTCGCCTGTCGGAAGGCGCGTTGGCTATCCAGCGCGGCGCACGATACTTCGCCTCGAACCTGGACACCACGTTGCCCTCGGAGCGCGGATTCATGGTCGGCAACGGTTCGATGGTCGCCGCTGTCACCTCCGCTACCGGTGTAAAGCCTCAGTCTGCTGGTAAGCCTGGCCCCGCGATGTTCGAGGTTGCTGCACACCGCATTGGCTCCACGAAGCCCCTTGCCGTCGGTGATCGCCTGGATACCGACATCGCTGGTGGTAACGCCGCGGGCATGGATACTCTCTGCACCGTCACCGGGGTGTCTACCCATACCGATATTATTGACGCCCCCTCGTCCCACCGACCGACGTTTATCGCCGGTAATCTACGCGACCACCTGCCCGGCTGGTCCGCAAGCGTGGAACCGAGCAGCGCAACCATCCGCGTGGAGGCCGGTGAACTCGGCGACGTGGAGGTCATGGCTGCCGAAGCTCTGGCCGTCGCAGCGCCCTTGGCGTGGCAGCTTATCGACGACCCGCAGATCACTCAGGTAACGTGCGCGGCTGATATCGACTTTGTAGGTGCAGATGCGCAGGCCATGGAGGCCCTGGGAGGTTGGAAGTAAGTGGGCGAGGGGCAACCGAAACCTTCGATGCTGTCGGGGGACAGTGGGCGTCAACAAGAGGAGCTGGCACAGGCCGTCGACGAGCTACTCGCACGGGATGTACACGGCGCGGAGGAAGCTGCCGTGTTGGAAGAAGCTCACAGGGTGGTTAACGAGGCGCTCGGGGGCGAGCGCTAATGGCGAAAAGAGGAGCCAAGCTGCAGCGCCTGGATGCAGAGCTGGTAGCGCGGAAGATCGCGCGCAGCCGCGAGCACGCGCAGGAGATGATCAAGGCCGGGCGAGTAACCGTCAATGGAATGCTGGCAAAGAAGCCGGCCAGCGGGGTCGACGGCAACGTTTCCATCAAGGTTGCGGAGTCGGAGGATGACCGCTGGGCCAGCCGGGGCGCACACAAGTTGCTGGGAGCTCTGGCGGCTTTCGAACCCCGAGGACTTTCCGTGGAAGGCAAGACGGTGTTGGATGCCGGTGCCTCGACGGGCGGATTCACGGACGTGTGCCTGGACCGCGGGGCGGCGAAGGTCAAGGCTGTGGACGTTGGCTATGGGCAGCTGATCTGGCGCCTGCAGAACGACGACCGTGTGGACGTGATGGACCGGACGAACGTGCGCACCCTTACTCCGGAGGCACTCGGCGGGCAGGTTGATCTGATGGTCGGCGACCTGAGTTTTATTTCCATTCGCCTGGTGCTGCCCGCTCTGGCCGCGTGCGTGAAGGAAGGCGGCGACCTGTTGCCGATGGTGAAGCCCCAGTTCGAGGTCGGCAAGGACAGACTGGGCCACGGCGGCGTCGTGCGCAGCCCGGAACTGCGGGCAGAAGTGACCCGTCAGGTGGCGGTCGAGGCGATGAAGTATGGTCTGAAGACGAAGGCCGTTGTCGCTTCCCCGCTGCCGGGACCGAGCGGCAATGTGGAGTATTTTCTGTGGCTGGTCAAAGACTCGCCTAGCATGGATACAGAGGCTGACTTTGACGGCCTGGACCAGATGATTGCAACCGCCATTAAGGAGGGCCCGCAGTGACCAACCCGGGAACTGACCAGGACGCGGGCAAGCAAACAGAACGCGAGGTTCTGCTAGTTGCGCACACCGGTGTTCACGAAAATCTGGGCCTGGCGGCGGAGGCTGCGTCTAGGTTGCAAAAGGGCGGGATCAACGTGCGTGTAATGGCTACCGCGGACCCTGCCCCGGTCGCTCGGCACGAGGTTCTGGGGCGATTCAAGCGCTACGGCCACACCAAGGAAGCCGCCACTGGCGTGGAGATGGTGATCGTCTTGGGCGGCGACGGCACCTTCCTGCGCGCCGCCGACATTGCGCACTCAGCGGACGTGCCGGTGCTGGGCATCAACATGGGCCACATCGGTTTCCTGGCGGAGTGGGAGCAGGAATCTCTGCAGGAGGCCGTCGACCGCGTTATCGACCGCGACTACCGCATCGAAGATCGCATGACCCTGTCCATTACTGCCCGCGACATGGATGGTCGCGTGTTGGGCACTGGCTGGGCGCTGAACGAGTGCTCCGTGGAAAACCTAAACCGCCAAGGTGTGCTGGATACGATCCTGGAGGTCGACAAGCGCCCTGTATCTTCGTTCGGTTGTGACGGTGTTTTGGTATCGACGCCCACCGGCTCCACCGCCTACGCTTTCAGCGCAGGTGGCCCAGTTCTGTGGCCGGAGTTGGACGCGATTCTGGTGGTGACCAGCAACGCGCACACGTTGTTTAGCCGCCCGCTGGTGGTCTCCCCGAATTCGATGGTGGCGGTGGAGACGAATCCTTCGACCTCCCCGGCGACCGTGGTGATGGATGGCTTCCGCCAGATCCACATGCCCCCGGGCGCGCGCGTGGAGATTCGCCGTGGCCCGCAGCCCGTGCGCTGGGTGCGCCTGGATTCCGCACCGTTTACCGACCGCCTGGTTCACAAGTTCCGCCTGCCTGTGACGGGCTGGAGGGGACCGCGCCACTAGTAATGCTGCACGAACTACACATTCGCAACCTCGGTGTGATCGAGGAAGCGACGGCGGAGTTTTCCACGGGCTTGAGCGTTGTCACCGGTGAGACCGGTGCGGGTAAGACGATGGTGGTCAGCTCCCTACGCTTGCTTTCCGGCCACCGCGCGGACCCGTCGCGGGTTCGCAACGGCGCTGATAAGGCCAGCGTGGAAGGCATTTTCTCCACCGACTCCGCGGCGGTTGCGGAGCTGGTCGAAGAAGTCGGCGGTTACAGCGACGAGGGCGAGGTTATAGCCTCCCGCACAGTGAACGCTACGGGGCGTTCTCGCGCGCACCTGGCGGGTAAGACGGTGGCAGCGGGCGTGCTGGGGGAGTTCGCCGGCCACGTCATCACTATCCATGGGCAGAACGACCAGCTGCGTCTGCTGGATCCGGTGCGCCAGCTCGCCGCGCTCGACGACTATGCGGGGTTGGGAGAGAAGGTTGCCACATACCAGGCCCGTCGCGCCGAGTGGCTGCGCCTAGCCAAGGATCTGCAGCGCCGCATGGAGGCGCGGCGCGACCTGGCCCTGGAAAGCGAGACCCTGCAACGAGCTGTGGAGGCTATCGACGAGATCGACCCGCAGCCAGGAGAGGACGTGGAGGTCAAAGCGCAGATCAAGCGTCTGCAGGCCGCCGACGATATCCGCGCGGGGTTGCAGCGGGCGCAGGCGGCGCTGGACGGCATGGATGGAATGGTGGCCGGCGATGACTTCGGCGATTCCGAAGGTGCCAGTTCCCTGGTTTCCCAGGCAGCTAACGAGCTATCCAGTCTGACGGACATGGAAGGCGAAGGCGGGAATCTGTCCGAGCTGGCTGATCGCCTGAGCGAGGTTGGAGTGCTGCTGGCCGACATTTCCTCTGAGGTTGGCCAGGCGCTGTTGGACGTGCCCGACCCCGATGAGCTGGACGGGCTGCTGCAGCGCCAGACCCAGCTGCGGGAACTGCGCAAATACGCCGTGGACGTCGATGGGGCGCTGGCGTGGCGTGAGCAGGCTCGCCAGCGCTTGGAATCGATGGACGTTTCTGATGAAGCGCTACAGAAGCTGCAGGATCAGGTCGCCTCTGCACAGGATGCGGCGCGCAACGTGGCGGAGGAGCTGTCGAAGGCACGCGTGAGGGCGTCCAAAAGATTTTCAAAGGCTGTCACCGAAGAGATCCGGGGCCTGCACATGTCGGCCGAGATCCGCGTGGATGTGCGGCGTGCCAGCGAGAAGCCGGATGACCTTGGGCTGCACGGTATCGACGAGGTTGAGTTTCAGTTGGTGCAGGGCGGGAATGTGAATCCGCTGGCGGGTTCGGCCTCTGGTGGTGAGCTGTCGCGCGTGATGCTGGCGTTGGAAGTGGTGCTGGCCGCAGGCACGGATGGCGGTCGGACGATGGTGTTCGACGAGGTCGATGCTGGTGTGGGCGGTAAAGCCGCCGTGGAGATCGGGCGCCGTTTGGCGAAGCTGGCGGTCGATAATCAGGTCATTGTGGTGACTCACTTGCCTCAGGTCGCTGCGTTTGGTGACGCCCACGTGTACGTGGCTAAGGCGACGTCGGCCGACTCGGTAACTTCTTCTGTGCGCACGCTTGATGAGGCCGAGCGGGTGGAAGAACTGTCACGCATGCTGGCGGGTCTGGAATCCGAGACGGGGCGGGCGCACGCGGAAGAGCTGATGGAGATGGCCACGGAGGCGAAGGCTGCCCTGCGGGCATAGCGGGCTGTACGGTCGGAGCAGCCTAGATTCTTTTTTGGAGCTACCCCGCGCGCAGCGGTGTGATCGGCGCTACAGTGGTGCAGTGTTGAAGGGGGAGCACGCGCCCGTGGCGACAAGCGTGCGGTATACGAGGGGGATTTCTGATGAAGCGTCTAGCGACAAGTGTGTTTTTAATTTTCTTTGGTTTTGCGGTGGCGGCTTGCGGTTCGGGTGAGACAGAACAGCCTCTGAACGGCGCTTTTGCTGAAGCAGATGGGTTATCCACAGGCGAGTCCTCTGTGGATAACCCAGGCTCGGGCGCGGGGCAGGGGGACGGACGTGTGCTAAAACCTGAAGGGCACAAGGGGATGTGGTTCGAGACTGAGCCGGAGGATCCTTGGGAGCATTACGTCTGGAAATCGCAGAGGTTTGTTAATGACCGAATCGAGCTTCCGAAGTTAACGAATGAAGGGTACAAAAGCAATTTATCCGGACTTCCAGATATTTGCGATCAGCAAGTAGTTAATCGATTGAAAGAAATAGGTTTTGAGCGTGAGGGTTCGATCGAGAACTATTTCGATTATAGTTGTGACTTCTTTGAAGTGAAGGGGGTGGAGGGAGCCTTCTTGGAGAGGATGTTTCATGTTGTTCTAGATCCTGCACGTCCAATTGAACAGTTCAAGAGTGATGTTTCCTACAAAGTGCATCGAGACGATGTTGTTACAGTAGAGAATTCAAAGCGTAACGAGAAGGAATGTGCGATTGCTCAAAATATAGATGGTGTAAATTTTAATGTAGAAAACGTCTCATGGGATCCAAAAGACGCTGTTTTAGACAAATGTAGATACTCAGAATATTTCTTTCAGATCTTTGATAATATAGCTGAGCTATAAGCTTGGGAGGGTGGGGAATGTTAAAGTTTGATATTTCAGAGCTAAAAAGGGTTAGACAGAGTCTACGTTCGGCAGCAGGGGCGCTTAAGAAACTGGATTCTATAAGTAAGGGGGTCGGTAGTTACACCAAAGTTCCATCGATGACTGTGGCGTTTTCCCAACATCAATCTTTTTGGGTAGGTCAATCGGGCTCTGCGGTCAATGTTCTCGATATCATGAAATCGAATATCGCTTGGCTCCAAGAAGTATTCAGCAATCAGCTCGTGGGGCTGGATATTCAGGAACATTTCAATGGCAAGTCTTTTGACCAAGTGAGCTCCGAAGTGTCTGTCGCTGACAGGGAGGTTCGGAAGTTTTTTATTCCGACTCGTGACGCTCGAACGATCGACAACCTGCTGTACAACACACCGGTTACCGCGGCGGAAGCGACCATGCCATTGGCGTCCCTCATTGCTGCATTCCAAGCCGACGACTCCGCACCGCTTTTTGCCGCAGACTCATGGGAAAGCGCGGCCAAAGCTTTGAAAACGTCGATGGATGACCTCAAGAGCGCCTCTTCGGGGCTCGCCAGTTCCTCCGAAGGGTTCTCCTTCGACATGGCACGCCAGGCGATCGACGACGTACACAAGACCGGAGTCGTAGTCGCCGCAAATACGACCGCGATGGCGAGGTCAGTCCGTCAGTTCCCGGTTATCCGTGGCAGCAACCTCAAAGCTTTGGAAGCAATCCAAGCAACCACTTCGCTGATCCCGGACCCGGCCGACCGACTTCTCGCCGAGCAGGCCGCCGTCTCCAACTACGTATCCACCCACCTGCAACCCTCCCTGGAACTCGTTCGCCCGCCGGTTTCCAACCTAGGCGTACCGATTGTTGGACACACGGGTGGGGGAGGCCTGGACGCCTCCACCGTCTCCACCGCCTCCGCACAGCCCAAGGTCTCGCAGATCAACGGCCAGACGAACGCCGTTGCCCCGGCCAGCGCGACCGCGCACGGGGAGCAAGCTGCAACGGCGGCGGCAAATGCTCCGAAGCCCACGGCCGCAACCGCACCAATGCAGCCCGCAGGCGTGCCGGGGACGCTGCACTCACCATCGCCAGCGCCGCAACCGATCCAGCCCGCGGCAGCGACAGCAGCACCCCATGCACCTGCAGTTAGCCCCAACGCGCCAGCGGTACCGCCCACGACAGTGACAACAGCGGCACCGGCGCAAGGATTAGCTGCTAGCCCGCACAGCAATGCCGGTGCAACTACTCCTGGCACGCTGATCAACGCCCAGGATCGCTTTGGGCGCGCGAATGCGATCAACGGCGGTGCGGGCTTCGGCGGTGCAGGCACGGGCGCGGGCTACGGTTCAGGTGCCGGCGCAGGTGCGCACGCCAGGGGCGGGGCACAGCAGGGAACCTTGCGCAATATTTCCAGCACGGCCCCACGCCCAAGTCTGCCTGGCAGCCTCAACTCGCAGAATGTCCGCCCACTTCCCGTCGATTCCCCACCTGCAAAGGCTCCGCAGTCTGGCAAGGGGTTCGTCGGAGCGCCTCACAACTCTGGTTCCGCGAAGGGCGGCGCTGGAATGCGGGGCGGGGGAAGTGCGGCGTCAACAATGATGGGCAGGGGTGCGGCAGGCGGCCGGGCCGGCAACGGGGCAAAGAGCGGCCTGCGCGGCGGGGCGGTGACATACAGCAAGCAGGATCGGTCGTACTTCCGGCGCTTGTTCCTCAGTGGGGAAGACCCGCTGGTTTCCGGCAAGGGAAAGAACCGCGGGCGGAAGAAGCACGAAGAGACTGTGGGACAAACTGCGCGCCAGACCGTGCGGAAGGTGATTCGCTAGGCGGCTGCGGCGGAACGGGAGAGGAAAGAGGAAAACAGCCGTCTACCGGCGCGCCTAACGCAACACAGGCCACATGAACACCACAATGGTGGGCATGATTTTCTCCCGTTCTGACCAGCCCGGAATCAACGGCGCCACCCGTGACCTCACCGGACCCAAGGGATTAACCAAGGCTAAGATCTCCGAGGGCGACATCGCAATTGTCGACGAGGCCGACATCAGCCGTGCCACCTGCCAAAAGCTCATCGACGCACGCGTAGCCGTCGTTGTGAATGCACGCCAATTCACCACGGGGCAGGTACCCAACTTCGGTCCGCAGTTGATGCTGGACGAAGGCATCCTGCTTATCGAAAACGCCGGCGACGACCTGCTTGCCAAGGTTAAGAACGGCAAGAAGGGGCGCGTCGACGAGGGCAAGGTCTACTACGGCGATCGCTCCATCGGCGGTGGAGAGCTGCTGGATATGGATACCGCCTCCAGCCGCTTCGAGGATGCACGCGAAGCCCTGGGCGACCACATGGAGGCTCTGTCCGGCAACATGTCCGAATTCGTCCGCTCCGAGGCACCTCTGCTGGTCGATGGCCTTGGCATCCCGGACGTCGACGTGGACATGGACGACCGAAAGGTGCTGGTCGCCAGCCCGGATCCGCAGATTGAGCAGAAGCTCAAGGACCTGCGGTACTTCATGCGCGAGTACTCGCCGATCATCGTCGCCGTGGAAAATGCAGCCGATAGTCTGATCCAGGAGGGCTACCGCCCGAACGTGATCATCGGCGACCCGGAGAAGATCTCCAACGAGGCTCTGCGCAGCGGCGCTACCGTCGTGCTGCCCGCCGACCCGGATGGCCACGCCGTCGGCCTGGAGCGCATCCAGGACCTGGGCGTGGGCGCCATGACCTTCCCCGCGGCAACGCAGGATCCCACCGACCTGGCTCTGCTACTGGCCAACTACCACGGCGCATCGATGGTGGTGAACCTCGGCGAGGTGGAGGATCTGGATCGCGTATTCCAGCAGGCACAGTCGCCGGAGACCCCGTCTGCCCTGATGTCGCGTCTGCGCGTGGGGCCGCGCCTGGTGGATTCCACCGCCGTCGCAGAGCTCTACCGCGTGTCCCGGTCTGGCGGTGGCTGGATCTGGGCTTTGCTGGGCGTTCTGGTTGCCGTGGCCGTTATCGTTGCGGTCATCGGCCTCTCCGGTGACGGCTCCTTCGTGGATAACCTCGTGGACACTTGGAACAACTTTGCACTGAGCGTGCAGGATCTGTTTAAGAAGTAAGCCAGGAAAAGCAGGGAGTTAGAAAGACAAGCATGAGCAAGCACTCCACAGGAGCCACCGGCAAGGTCATCGCCGGTCTGGGCTTCGGTATCGCCGTAGGCACCGCACTGGGTTTTTTCGCCATTGCGCCGAACGTGCCGGGCGGGCCGGTCGCGAAGGATTCCTCCGCCGAACAGAAGCTGAAGGACGAGAAGGCTGCCCGCGAGAAGGCCGAGGGCAACTCTGCCGCCAGCGACAAGGTCTTGAGCTCGGTCGCGGGTCCCGCGGTGCGCAACCTGTTGCGCGGTGCGTCGGTCGATCTTTTTGTTCTTCCGGACGCCGACCAGGCCAACGTCGATAGCCTCAAGCACCTCGTCAAAATGGCCGGCGGCAAGGTCAATGGTGTGGTCGAGCTGACGGACAAGGCGCTCGGCTCGGACGGGGGAGACACGCTGAAGTCGATCGCAGCTAACTCCCTGCCGGCTGGTGCGAAGTTGTCGGAGGACAACCTTGCCCCAGGCATGCACACCGGACAGCTGCTCGGCGCCGCACTGTCGGCTGGCGAGCACGAAGCCAGCGAAACGGATCGCGGAATCGCCCTCGGTGCCCTGGCTAACGACGACTTCATTGCCTACCAGGGCGAGGCCCCGAAGCCTGCGGATCTGGCCCTGGTCGTTGGCGGGAATACCTCCGACGACGAAGCCCACGGCAATTACGGCACCAAGTTCGCCGCCGAGTTCGCGGCGGGGCTGGACTCCCGCATGAAGGGGGCAGTCCTGGCCGCAGAATCCGGCAGTGCCGAAGACAACGGTGCCATCGGCCAGGTGCGTGCGGATAATTCCATGAAGGAGGCCGTTTCCACGGTCGACAACGCGGATACCGTCGCGGGACGCATCGCCGCCATTCGCGCTCTGTCGCAGCAGAAGAACGGGAAGTCAGGGCACTACGGGGCCACTGCGAACGCGTCGGATGCTACGCCTGAATAGGCATGTGTTAGGCTGAAACCCCGTAGATAGCGAAGTTAAGCGTCGTTGATTCGGGAGTTGCCTTGGCCACTAATCGTGCAGAAAACAGCACTAAATTCATTTTCGTCACCGGCGGTGTGGCGTCCTCACTAGGCAAAGGGCTAACGGCAGCTAGCCTGGGCCAATTGTTGTCCTCTCGTGGCCTGCGCGTCACGATGCAGAAGCTGGATCCGTACCTCAACGTCGATCCGGGCACCATGAATCCCTTCGAACACGGCGAGGTGTTCGTTACCGAGGACGGTGCGGAAACCGACCTGGACCTCGGCCACTACGAGCGTTTCCTGGATCGCAACCTGTCCGCCGCGGGCAATGTCACCACCGGCAAGGTGTACTCGAACGTCATCGCCAAGGAGCGCCGCGGTGAGTTCCTGGGTAAGACCGTCCAGGTGATCCCGCACATCACCGATGAGATCAAGGCTGCGGTGATGGCCATGGGACAGCCGGATAAGAACGGGCAGGCCCCGGACGTCGTCATCAGCGAGATCGGTGGCACCGTCGGAGATATCGAATCCCAGCCCTTCCTGGAGGCCATCCGCCAGGTTCGCCACGAGGCCGGCCGTGAGAACATCGCCTTCATCCATGTCTCCCTGGTGCCGTACCTGGCTCCGTCGGGCGAGCTGAAGACCAAGCCGACCCAGCACTCCGTCGCGGAGCTGCGCAGCATTGGTATCGTGCCGGACGCCATCGTCCTGCGCGCCGACCGCGAAGTGCCGCAGGCCATGAAGGCCAAGATCGCCCTGATGTGCGACGTGGACGAGGACGGCGTGGTTTCCTGCCCGGATGCACCCTCCATCTATGACATCCCGAAGGTGCTGCACTCCCAGCACCTGGATAACTACATCATCCGTCGCCTGAACCTGCCGTTCCGCGACGTGGATTGGTCCACCTGGGGCAGCCTGCTGGAAAGTGTGCACAACCCCAACGGTGAGGTCACCATCGGCATCGTCGGCAAGTACATCGACCTGCCGGACGCGTACCTCTCCGTCGCCGAGGCCATCCGTGCCGGCGGCTTCGGCGCAAACGTCCGCGCCCGGGTGAAGTGGATTACCTCCGACGACTGCGAGACCGAGGAGGCCGCGGCCGAGGCTCTGAAGGACGTCGACGGCGTGGTCATCCCCGGTGGTTTCGGCAACCGTGGCATCGAAGGCAAGATCGGCGCCATCACCTACGCCCGCAAGAATAAGCTGCCACTGCTCGGCATTTGCCTTGGCCTGCAGTGCATCGTCATTGAGGCTGCGCGCACCGCGGGGCTGAAAGATGCTTCTTCTACGGAGTTTGACGCCAACGCCTCCACCCCGGTCATCTCCACCATGGAGGAACAGAAGGCGGCTGTTTCGGGTGAGGCTGACCTGGGTGGCACCATGCGACTGGGCGCCTACCCGGCGCGCCTGGCCGAAGGCTCCCTGGTTGCGGAGCTCTATGGCACCACTGATGTCTCGGAGCGCCACCGCCACCGCTACGAGGTGAATAACGCATACCGCGAGCAGATCACCGAGGGCTCCGGCCTGCAGTTCTCCGGCACCTCCCCGGACGGCACCCTGGTGGAGTTTGTGGAGTACCCGAAGGATGTACACCCGTACTTCGTCGCCACCCAGGCGCACCCGGAGTACAAGTCCCGCCCGACCCGTTCCCACCCGCTGTTCCAGGGGCTGGTGGACGCTGCGTTGAAGCACCAGGCCGAGCGCTCCTAAACCAGCGCTCCTAAACTAGGGAGTCATGAGCACCGACAACACCCCGTACCGCGTCGTCGATAGCGAATTGCTGCTGGATGCGCCGATCATCGGCGTGCGACGCGATACGATCACTACCGCTACCGGCGAGGCGAAGCGGGAAATCGTTGAACATTTCTCCGCCGTTGCCGTCGCGGCTGTGCGCGACAATCACGTGATGATGATCCGCCAATATCGCCACGGCGTGGGGCGGCACCTGTGGGAGATCCCGGCCGGCTTGCTGGATCTAGTGGGGGAGGATCCCCTAGAGGCCGCCCGCCGCGAGCTCGCCGAGGAAGCTGGGCTGCGTGCGCATTCCTGGCACCTGCTGGGCGATGTGGTGACCTCCCCGGGGTTCAGCGAGGAAATGTGCCGCATTTACCTGGCCGAAGATCTGGACGACGACCTCGCCGACTTCGACCTGCCAGAAGCGGAGTTCGAGGAAGCGGAGATCGAGACCCGCTGGGTGCCAATTCCCGAAGCAATCGAGTGGGCTCAGACGGGCGTGGTGGAAAACTCCATCGCCACCATCGCCCTGCTGCACCTGGCGGCGGATACCCGTCGCGACGTCTCCGAACCTTTCAACTACCACTCGGGCCTCGCCGAACGCCGCTCCGCCCGCGCGGAAGCCAAGCTCGGCACAGATATGAAGTTCCTCCGTTGAGCCTCGAAGCGAACCAGAAGCTCGGCCGGGCGTACATCCGGCACTTAAAAACCGAGCGTGACGTGTCTGTCCACACGTTGTCGAACTACCAGCGCGACCTGGACCGCTACCTGGAGTGGCTGGGCAACACGTCGCTCCAGGACGTCACGGCCACGGACATCGAGGATTACCTCATCCACCTGCGCAAGGACCTGAACCTCGCGGCATCTTCGGCCGCTCGGGCGCTGGCAGCGATCCGCGGCCTGCACTCCTTTGCCCACGCCGACGGGCGCCTGCCCTTCGACGTGGCGGCGGACGTCCCAACGCCCTCGCTGGGCGGCTCCATTCCGAAAGCCCTCAGTCTGGCTCAGGTAGAGGCTTTGCTGGACGCGGTGCCGGCGGGCGACGGGGCGTCAATAATAAACATCCGTGACCGTGCGCTGCTAGAGATGCTCTACTCGACCGGCGCCCGCATCACAGAGCTGCTAGACCTCGACGTCGACGATCTCGACCGCGAACAGCGCATGCTGCTTGTGCGCGGCAAGGGTGGTAAGGAACGCATCGTGCCGCTAGGGCGACCCGCGCTGCAGGCGGTGGAGCGCTACCTGGTGCGCGCGCGACCGAGCCTGAACAAGAAGGGCAGCCCGGCGCTGTTCCTGAACAACCGTGGCGCGCGACTGGGGCGGCAATCGGGCTTCAAGATCGTCTCGCAGGCGGCTGAGACGGCGGGGCTGGATCATGTCTCGCCACACAGCCTGCGCCACAGCTTCGCCACCCATCTTTTGGAAGGCGGCGCGGACATCCGTGTGGTGCAGGAACTGCTGGGGCACGCCAGCGTGGCTACCACGCAGATCTACACCAAGGTCAGCCCTGAGCACTTGCGGGAGATTTGGGCCTCATCTCACCCCCGCACCTAGCGTGCCTGATAATCTCTAGGGTGTAATTAAAGGCTAAACACAACAATCAAGGGAAAGGGCTTGACGGGATCGCCGATGTCACGTTCACAGTCACACGCGGATGCGTTGTTTGATAAGCCCGATCAGCGCATCGGCCTGACCGGACGACCTATCAAGGAGCTGCCGGATCCCGAGCCGTTGGATCGCCACGGCCCGGCCTCCATCATCGCGATGTGTAACCAGAAGGGCGGGGTGGGCAAGACCACTTCGACGATCAACATCGGTGCCTCGCTGGCCGCGTTCGGGCGCAAGGTGCTGCTGGTAGACCTGGACCCACAGGGCGCGCTGTCCGCCGGGTTGGGCATTAGCCACGATGAGCTCGACGTGACGGTTTACAACCTGTTGGTCGATTCTTCTGCCTCTATTCTTGACGCCATCCACTCCAGCCCCGTCGACGGTCTGGATGTCGTTCCCGCGAATATTGACTTGTCGGCTGCGGAGATTCAGCTGGTTAACGAGGTCGGTCGCGAACAGGCCCTGGCCCGCGCGCTGCGTCCGGTGATGCGCGACTATGACTTCATTATCGTCGACTGTCAGCCTTCCCTGGGGCTGCTGACCGTCAACGCGCTGAGCTGTGCGGACTCGGTGATCATTCCGGTGGAGTCCGAGTACTTCTCCCTGCGTGGCCTGGCTCTGCTGATGGACACGGTGGATAAGGTTCGCGACCGGCTGAACTTCAAGCTGGAGGTGCTGGGCATCCTGGTGACGATGTTCGATCGACGTACTCTGCATGCTCGCGAGGTGATGGAGCGGCTGGTGGAAGCGTTCGGCGACAAGGTCTTCGATTCCGTGATCACCCGTACCGTGCGGTTCCCGGAGACCTCGGTGGCCGGAGAGCCGATTAACACCTGGGCGCCGAGTTCCTCGGGCGCGGTGCAGTATTCGAACCTGGCGAAGGAAGTCATTGAGCGCGTCGCTCAGCAAATCTAGCCAGCTGGCTCCGGAGTCCGCGCAGCCGGAGCAGCCCGAGATCACCGGCTTCCGGGTGGCCTTGGCGAACTTCGACGGTCCTTTCGACCTGCTGCTGCAGCTGATCCACTCCCACAAGCTGGACATCACCGAGATCGCCCTGGCACAGGTCACCGACGAGTTCATCGCCTACACCAAGAGCCTAAGCTCCAGCGCGGACGACCTGGATGAGGTCACGGAGTTCCTGGTCGTCGCCTCCACGCTGCTGGATCTCAAAGCCGCCCGCCTGGTGCCCCGGGGCGAGGTCGACAGCGAAGAAGACCTGGCGCTGCTCGAGACCCGCGACCTGCTGTTCGCCCGTCTGCTGCAGTACCGCGCCTACAAGCAGGTGGCGAACCTGTTCTCCGATTGGCAGCGCGATGCCGCGCGTTCCTATCCCGCCACATTGTCGCTGGAGGAACATCACGCGAACCTGCTGCCGGAAGTGAAGATCGGTAAGACCGCCGACGAGTTCGCTGAGCTCGCAGCCGCCGTGTTCCGCCCCAAACCGGATCACGTGGATACCGGCCACATCCACCAGGTGGCGGTCTCGGTGCCGGAGCAGGCCGGGCGGATCCTTAATACCCTCAAGGTGGCTGGCGAAAACAAGTGGGTGACCTTCGGCGCCCTGATCGCCGATGCGGAGATGAACATGATCGTCGTCGGTCGTTTCCTGGCACTCTTGGAGCTGTACAAGGCTCGCGCCATCGGCATTGAGCAGCCCGAGCCACTGCAGGACATGTCGGTGGCCTGGACCGGGCTGGATGTCGATCCAGCGGTGGTGGCGGCCAGCAACTGGGAATAGGCGTCCATAAATAAGACAGAGAGGGCACAGACCATGAGCGAACAACCCAACCCCGCGCCGCTGCCGCAGGTGTCGGTGCTGCGCAGCCGCGTGGAATCGTTGCTGTTGGTCAGCGATGAGGCAGTGACGCCCACAGAGCTCGCCCGCGTGCTTTCCACCGAGGAGCGCGCGGTTCCCGAGGCCGAGGTGGCGCAGACTCTCCACGAGATTTCGGCGGAGTTTGACGCCCGGGGTAGCGGCTTTGAACTGCGTGAGCACGAGGGGGCGTTCCGGCTGTACACACGGCGCGCGAACTCGGATGTGGTGGAGGCGAAGCTGCTGGACGGCACGCAGCAGCGCCTGAGCCGCGCGGCGCTAGAGACCCTGGCGGTGGTGGCCTACCGGCAGCCCGTAACTAGGAGCCAGGTGGCGGCGGTGCGTGGCGTGAACTGCGATGGCGTGATGCGTACCCTGTCGCTGCGCGGGCTGATCGCCGAAACAGGGGAGCAGGGCGGAGCGCACCTGTACTCCACGACCGAGCTTTTCCTGGAACAGATCGGGATTGAATCGCTGGATCAACTGCCGGATCTGGCGCCGTTGCTGCCGGAGGTAGACAGCATCGACAGTATCGACAATTAAGCAGGCTGAGGGGTACAATTCGGGCGGATAATTCAAGATTTTAGTTCGAAGGGCTAGAAACACCGTGGACACACCCGCTCGCCGAGACGGCACACCGGAGACCGCTCCGAAAGACATCTACCTATCGCAGGCCAAGCCAGCCAAGCGCCAGCACGTAACGGAGCAGGAGGCAGCCGCTGCTCTGAACCAGCCCGATTCGGAGAAAGCCCAGGTGCGCCTGCAGAAGGTGCTGGCTTCCGCAGGTGTGGCCAGTCGCCGCATGAGCGAGAAGCTCATCGCCGCCGGTCGTGTGGAAGTCAACGGCGAAATCGTCGTGAAGATGGGCACCCGCATTGACCCGAGCGTGGATATTGTCCGCGTGGATGGAGAGCGCGTGCAGGTCAACGAGGAAATGGTGTACTTCGTGCTGAACAAGCCGCGCGGCGTGCACTCCACCATGAGCGACGAGCTAGGTCGCCCGTGCGTCGGTGACCTGGTCGGCACCCGCCTGAAGGAAGGCCAGGGCCTGTTCCACGTTGGTCGTTTGGACGCCGCAACGGAGGGGCTGCTGCTGCTCACCAACGACGGCGAGCTGGCCAACCGCCTGATGCACCCGAAGTACGAGGTGCGAAAGACCTACATGGCTACGGTGCTGGGCGAAGCCAGCCGCAAACTGATCCGCGACCTAAAGGACGGCGTGGAGCTAGACGACGGCACCGCCCGCGCCGATAGCGTGCAGATCGTGGACGTCTGGCAGGGTAAGTCGCTGATCAAGATCGAGCTGCACGAAGGGCGCAAGCACATTGTGCGTCGCATGCTGAAGGAGGCCGGCTTCCCAGTTCAGGCGCTGGTCCGCACTAAGATCCACACCGTGCAATTGGGCGAGCAGAAGCCGGGCACGATCCGCGCGCTGAACCAGGCGGAATTGCAAAGCTTGTATAAGAAGGTCGGGCTGTAGAACCAGCGCAGAAAGCACAGCCGTCGCAGTAAACACTGCCACTACAGCCGACATAGACACACAACTAACTAGGGGAACGACCTTTCCATGACGAACGCACCTTTTTACGAGCCCGGCTCCGCCCTGGATCAGCTCGCCAGCGCCACCAATGTCGCCGACGGTGGCCTGATTGTCGCCGTTGACGGCCCCAGCGGCACCGGTAAGTCCACCGTCTGCCGCCGCCTAGCCACCGCCGCGGACGCGAAGTACCTGGATACCGGCGCAATGTACCGGGTGGCTACCCTGCACGTACTGCGCCAGGGTATCGACCCATCCACGGAGTCTGCCCGCGAGGCGATCATCGCCGCCACGGCCGACCTGCCGCTGGAGATCAACGAGGATCCCACGTCCACCGAGGTTTTGCTGGACGGCACCGACGTTTCCGGCGAGATCCGCGGCCCCGAGGTCACCGCGCATGTCTCCGCCGTAGCCGCCATCCCGGAGGTTCGCGAGAACCTGGTGGCCTTGCAGCGCTCCCTGGCCTTCGCGGCCGGTCGCTGCGTGGTCGAGGGCCGCGACATCGGCACTGTTGTTCTTGCGGACGCCCCAGTGAAGATCTTCATGACCGCCTCCGCAGAGGTGCGGGCTCAGCGGCGTTACGACCAAGACATTGCCGCCGGCCGGGACGTGGATTTCGACGCGGTACTCGCAGACGTGCAGCGCCGTGATGAGGCAGACTCCTCCCGTGAGACGTCCCCGCTACGCCCCGCAGACGACGCTGTGATCGTCGACACCGGAGAGATGGACATCGACGAGGTGCTGGAGAAACTGGCAGAGCTGACCCTGGCCAGCGCTTCATCCGACAGCGCGGAGGTCCCCGAGGAACTGACCTTCCGCACCGCCGACGGCGAGGTGCTGGGGGAGTCTGATTTCTCGGACGCCGACTTCTCGGACGCTGATTTCTCGGACGCCGACTTCTCGGACGAAGAGCTCGGCGACTACGACGACGAATCCGACCCCGAAGAGTTCTTCATCACCGGCCCCGAGGACTTCACCTTGGAGGGCGGCGGCGATATGCCGGAAACCGAGGAGGACTGGGAAGCCCTGGAGCAGGCCTTCGGCATGATGGACGACGAGGAAGCCGAGCGCGAAGCGCTGTGCACCGTCGCCATTGTTGGCCGTCCGAACGTGGGCAAGTCCACCCTGGTGAACCGCTTCATCGGTCGCCGCGAAGCCGTGGTGGAGGACTTCCCGGGCGTCACCCGCGACCGCATTTCCTACTTGGGCGAGTGGTCCGGCCGCCGGTTCTGGGTGCAGGACACGGGCGGCTGGGATCCGGATGCGAAGGGCATCCACGCAGCCATCGCCCGCCAGGCTGAGACCGCCATGGAAACCGCCGACGTGATCGTCTTTGTGGTCGACTCGAAGGTGGGCATCACTTCCACCGATGAGGTCATTGCACGCAAGCTGCAGCGCAGTCAGGTGCCGGTGATCGTGGTGGCTAACAAGTGTGACGCGGACGCGCAGCTGGGCGACGTCGCCGAGTTCTGGGCGCTGGGCCTGGATAACCCGTACCCGGTGTCTGCGCAGCACGGCAAGGGTGCGGCGGACGTGCTGGACGAAGTTTTGCGCTCCTTCCCGGAGCACCCCCGCGAGCTTTCCGTCGTTTCCGGCCCGCGCCGCGTGGCTCTGGTCGGCCGCCCGAACGTGGGCAAGTCCTCCCTGCTGAACAAAATCACGGGCGAGGAACGCTCCGTGGTCAACAACGTCGCCGGCACTACAGTCGACCCGGTCGACTCCATCGTCGAGCTGGAGGAAAAGACCTGGAAGTTCGTCGACACCGCGGGCATTCGCAAAAAGACGAAGCAGGCGCGCGGCCACGAGTTCTACGCCTCGCTGCGCACCCGCTCCGCCATCGACGCGGCGGAGGTCGCTGTTTTTCTTGTGGACGCCAGCGAACCCATCGCCGAGCAGGACCAGCGAGTACTTCGCATGATCCTTGACTCGGGGCGTGCCCTGGTCGTGGCCTACAACAAGTGGGACCTTGTTGATGAAGACCGCCGCGAGCTGCTGGAGCGCGAGATTGAGCTGCAATTGTCTCACGTTCCGTGGGCTCGCCGCGTGAACATTTCCGCGAAGACCGGCCGCGCGCTGCAGAAGCTGGAGCCCGCGATGATTGAGGCCTTGGAGAGCTGGGATCAGCGCATCTCCACCGGCCAGTTGAACACCTGGTTGCGCGCCGTGATCGCGGAGACCCCGCCGCCGATGCGTGGCGGTCGCCTGCCGCGCGTGCTGTTTGCCACCCAGGCTTCCACCAAGCCGCCGGTGATCGTGCTGTTCACCACCGGCTTCCTGGAGCACGGCTACCGCCGCTTCCTGGAGCGCAAGCTGCGCGAATCCTTCGGCTTCGAAGGCTCGCCGGTACGCATCGCAGTGCGCGTGCGCGAGAAGAAGCGCAAGAAGTAGCTGGACTGGCTGGACTAGCCAGCCCGGCTAGAACAGCCCGGAGATAACTCCCTGCGCATCCACGTCGATGCGCTCCGCCGCGGGTTTCTTCGGCAGCCCAGGCAGAGTCATCACGTCGCCCGTCAGTGCGACCACGAATCCGGCGCCGATTCGTGGCACCAGTTCGCGGACGTGCAGAGTGTGGCCGCTCGGCGCACCCAGCGCGCTGGGATCATCGCTGAACGAGTACTGCGTCTTCGACACGCACACCGGCAGCTTGTCCCAGCCGTTGTCCTTCAGAAACGCCAGATCCTTCACGGCCTGCGGGCCGAACTGCACGTCCGCCGCGCCGTAGATCTCCGTGGCAAGCGTGTGCAGGGTGGCTTCCACACCATCGATGGGCTGATAGATCTGGTGGCTGGAGCTAGGGGCGTCATCACCAGAAACACCATCGACGACCTCCAACACGGCAGTGGCCAGATCCGCCGCACCGGCGCCGCCCTCGGCCCACACGTTGCATTCCACCACGCGCACCCCGAAGTCCTTGCCCCAGTCGGCGATCAGCTGGCGCTCGGCGTCCGTGTCGGAGCTAAACAGGTTCAGCGCCACCACGGGTTCCACGCCGAACTTGCGGATGTTGCTGACGTGGCGTTCCAGGTTGGCCAGTCCGGCCTTTAGTACGGAACCGCCGTTGTGCTTCAGCGAGCGGATCGTGGCCACCACAACCGTTGCGGCCACGGCCAGGTCGCCAGCGCGGGACTTGATGTCGAAGAACTTCTCCGCGCCCAGGTCGCTGCCGAATCCGGCCTCGGTCAGCACGACCTCCGACAGATCCAGCGCCGTCGTCGTCGCAATCAGGGAGTTACAGCCGTGGGCGATGTTCGCAAAAGGCCCGCCGTGTACCAGGGCAGGGGTGCCGCCTAGGGTCTGTACTAGGTTCGGGTTGATCGCGTCGCGCAGCAGGGCGGTGATTGCGCCCGCGCACTTCAGGTCGCCCGCGGTGACGGGCTTGCGGTCGTAGGTCTGGCCCACCACGATGCGCCCGATGCGCTTCTTCAGATCCTCCAGGTCGGTGGCCAGGCACAGGATCGCCATGATCTCGCTGGCTGCGGTGATGTCGAAGCCGCCCTCGCGCGGAGTGCCCTGACCCGGCCCGCCCAGGCCGGTGACCACGTGGCGCAGCGAGCGATCGTTGACGTCCAGGCAGCGCCGCCACGTCACACGTCGCGGGTCGATGCCCAGCGCGTTGCCGTGTTGCACGTGGTTATCGATCATCGCAGCCAGGGTGTTCGTCGCCGCGGTGATGGCGTGCATGTCGCCGGTGAAGTGTAGGTTGATGTCCTCCATCGGAACGATCTGCGCGTAGCCGCCGCCCGCTGCGCCGCCCTTGATGCCCATAACCGGTCCCTGGGAGGGTTCGCGGATCGCCACCATTGTCTGGCGACCCGCCGCACGCACGGCATCTGCCAGACCGATCAGCACGGTGGACTTGCCTTCACCAGCGGGGGTTGGGCTCATTGCCGTCACGAGCACGAGCTTGCCCTTCTTATTGACGCCCCCACGTTCAGCCTTGAGCGCGGGAACGTCGATTTTGGCCTTTGTGTGGCCGTAGGGGATCAGGGCGGCTTCCGGGATGCCGGCGCGCTCCGCGATCGTGGTGATGGGTTCCAGGGTGTGGGCCTGCGCGATCTCCACATCGCTGGGCTGCGGATTGTTGGTTGCAGAAGAGTTAGTCATAGTCCCAGAATAAACGTCTACCCCTATAAGCCCCCGGATTAATGGGAGTGGGGGAGTCTGCCACTAGACTTAGGGGGTAAGCGGGTGACCCCCGGATTTTGGCAAAACGATTCCCTCCAGTGAGGTAGTGAGGTATAGATGACCGACAACGCGCACACCACGAGCGATCTGCACAGCGATTGGAACGAGCGGCTGGCTCTGGCACAAGAGATGCTGCCGCTGATCAGCCGACTGCACCGCGATAAGAACGTCGTAACCTCTATTTTCGGTCGACTGCTGGTCAACGTCACCGACATCGACATCATCAAGTCCCACCGCTACGCCCGCCGCGTGGTGGAAAAGGAGCTGCCGCTGGAGCAGACCCTGCCGGTTCTGCGCGAGCTGGTGGAAATGAACCTGGGCACCGCCTCTATCGACATCGGATCCCTGGCTAGCCGCTACAACAAGAACTCCGAGGGACTGACCCTGCGCGAGTACCTGGAGCGCGAGCTGGCCGAGGTCATCGGTGGCCCGGAGCAGGTAGAGCCCCGCGACATCGTCCTCTACGGCTTCGGCCGCATCGGCCGTCTGCTGGCCCGCATCCTGGTTTCCCGCGAGGCTACTTACGGTGGTGCCCGCCTGCGCGCCGTCGTCGTCCGTTCCAAGGGCGAGGGCGACCTGGTTAAGCGTGCCTCCCTGCTGCGCCGCGACTCCGTCCACGGCGCCTTCGACGGCACCATCACCACGGATCACGAGAACAACACGATCTGGGCCAACGGCACCCCAATCAAGATCATCTACGCTAACAACCCGGCGGAGATCGACTACACCAGCTACGGCATCAACGATGCGATCGTGGTGGACAACACCGGCGTGTGGCGCGACCGCGACGGCCTGTCCCAGCACCTGCAGTCCAAGGGCGTGTCCAAGGTTCTGCTGACCGCCCCGGGCAAGGGCGACATCAAGAACATCGTCTACGGCATCAACCACGGCGACATCACTGAGGATGACCGGATTCTATCCGCGGCGTCCTGCACCACCAACGGCATCACCCCGGTGCTGAAGGTGATCAACGACCGTTACGGCGTGCAGCATGGCCACGTCGAGACCGTGCACTCCTTCACTAACGACCAGAACCTGATCGATAACTTCCACAAGGGCGATCGCCGTGGCCGCGCTGCAGGTCTGAACATGGTGCTCACCGCCACCGGTGCAGCGAAGGCCGTGGCAAAGGCTCTACCGGAGTTCGCCGGCAAGCTAACGGGCAACGCCATCCGCGTTCCCACCCCGGACGTTTCCATGGCTGTGCTGAACCTGACCCTGGACAAGGAAGTCGAGGCCGACGAGGTTAATAACTTCTTGCGCCGCGTTTCCCTGCACTCCACGCTGCGTCAGCAGATCGACTTCATCAAGTCCCCGGAGGTTGTGTCCACCGACTTCGTTGGCACCACCCACGCCGGCATCGTCGATGGACTGGCCACTATCGCTAACGGTAACCACCTGGTGCTGTACGTCTGGTACGACAACGAGTTCGGCTACTCCAACCAGGTGATCCGCATTGTTGAGGAGATCGCAGGAGTGCGTCCGCGGGTTCTGCCGCAGCGCGCAGCTGCCCTGGATCTCTAAGACCGGGTGCTGTTAGAGCAGCATCAGTAGTAGCACCTGGCAGCCGATGATCTTCCCGATCATCGCTGCCGGGTAGACCGTGGCATACCCACGCATGGGTAGTTCAGTGCCCGACTGGTCGTTGAGGTAGCTGATCACCGCGGGGTTGGTAGATACACCCGCGGCCATGCCCATTGCCTCGTCCCATTTGAGGCGCAGTACCCACATTCCGGCCAGACCACAGACCAGGGCGGATACGACGGTAACGATCAGCCCCAGCGCGATGTATTTCAGGGACGAGATGTCCGTTAAAGCGTCGCGGAATCCCGTGCCCGCGATAGTTCCCACGCCTGCCAGGAAGATCGCCAATCCAAGACTGCTGAGGGCCTTGTTGGCGTGGTAGGGGATTTGCCAGCCAATGGGGCCGGTGCGGGCCAATGCGCCAAACACCAGACCCATGACAATCGGTCCGCCACCGAAGCCCAGGTTCAGCGTGGCGCCGCCCGGCAGGGGGATGGGGATGGCGCCGATCAGTAGACCGATGGCCAGTCCTAGCGTGAAAGGCAGGAGGTTGACGTCCGCCAGGGAGCGCTCGGAATCACCCAGGAACTGGGAGACCTCGTCGATCCGGTGCTTCGGGGTGACCACACGCACGCGGTCGGAGTAGTGCAACACATCGTCGGGGCCGGGGACTAGGTCTTCGTCGCCGCGGCGCACACGGGCGACAATGAAGCCGTGGCTGATCGGATCAATGTCCTTGATACTGCGCCCGGCGATGTTGGGGTTAGAAACTGTGATGCGGCGGTAGCCGATGTAGGACTTATCGATATCGATGTCCACCTCTTCGCCCAACGCGGCGGTGGCCCTATCTAGGGAATCCGGTGTGCCGGTAATAACCACGATCATCCCGGGGTAGACCTCCGCATCCGGGTAGGCCAGCTTGTGGTCTTTTTCCTGGACATCCTGTGTGGCGTGGTGTGGTCGGACCAGCCGCGTGACGATGATCTTCGTGTCCGCGATCGTCCGCAGGTCGCGCACGCATCCATGAATGCCTTCGCGCAGGCGGATTCCGCGGTGTTCCAGCGGGGCATGCAGTACGCCTTCGTCGATCGCATCTTGGCGGTGGTTGACCTTGATGACCTTCGCGCCGATGGCGGCCACGGCGATTGCGCCGAGCACACCGCCGGGGTAGGCCAGGGAGTAACCGACCACTGGGTTGGCGGCGAGTTCCGGGTTGGTGCCCTCCAACATGTCGACGACGGCGGCCATGCCGGGCGTGGAGGTCAGTGCTGCGGCGAAGGAGCCGGTAGCAGTGGCGGCCTCTACTCCCAGCAGAGGTACCAGTAGCCACGTCATCCCCATCAAACCGGCAAGTAGCACGACCACAAAAAGAATCATGCGCCACCCGCGTTCGCGGAAATCGGCGAAGAAGGCATGGCCTGCCGTCAGTCCAATGGCGTAGACGAAGATGGCCAGGCCGAATTGGAAGAGCAGTGGGGGAAGCTGGATGGCGGGTTCGAGGGTGGAGAAGATGATGGCGACGAAGAGAATCGCCGCCGTGCCCAGCGACATGCCGCCTATGCGGAGCTTTCCAAAGGCAAAGCCGAGAGCGAGGATGAGGACGAGGGCTATCAGCGGATTTTCAGCGAGGAAGGCCAGCATGTCATCGATCCTATAAAGAAATCCCCGCCCACACGAGGTGGACGGGGACCAGTGAGAAACCTCAGAAGAAGGGGATTCTTATCGGCCGGTGATCAGGCCGACCAGTCCAGCGATAGCACCGCCGATTACCTCGACGAGGTTCTGGAAGAAGGTTGCAACGAGTTCAATCATGGGAGTGATCCTTTCGGTGTGTAGTGAGACGCCTGTTGAGTGAGTGTGTGTTTTGTTAGCGCCTTCACCCATACAAACGTTCACCCATAAAAACTGTTACGTCTTGTAAACAAATTTTTCTAAAAATTTTTTTCGGATCCTATGTATTTGCAGGTCACGTGCATATTGGAGCAGAATAAACTCTGCCCCTACTCTGGAAGCCATGGCACGCAACGAAACAGCAGCACGCAGCTTCAAAGATCTTTTCGACCATGCCCGCAAGTTAGACGGCGCGGGCTACGGGGCTTACAAGAAGCTCGCGGGGGCTTTCGGCGACCCCGGGCTCACGCTGTCGATCGACCGCGTGCAGGCCGACCCTTACGCCAGCCCTTCGAAAATGCGCCTTATCCTTCCCATGCGCGCCGCTGGGATTCCACAGCACTTGATAGATGACCCAATCGGTAGGGTAGCGGTCGCGGACTTCCTAGCCCGCCGCATCGAAGCCGATGTCACCCGCCCGAAGAACGTTCACATCGGTGATATCGGCCAGCAGGTGTTGGAACGCACTCACGTCCTGGTCACTCCCGACCGCATCGAAGCCCGCCTGCTTGTTGGTCTGCCTGCCAAGGGCCGCCGCATCCTGGGCCGCCAGGCCGCCCACCTTCTGGCCGATGACCTGCCGCAACTCGCCGACGACTGCCTGTTCCACGACCGTTTTGACCCTGCCGACGCCCGTGCCCTCGAGGATCACGTGGCTCTGCTGCGCGATCAAGAGTTCTTGCGCGCCCAGCTGGCACCCCGCAAGCTCGTCGCTTTCGTCGGCAACGGCGCGATCCTCCCGCGCGCTGCAGGCGATAGCGACCGCCCGCTTGCCGCCTCGCAAGCCACGCCTTTCGAATCCCCAGAGTCTCTTACCCACACATTCAACCTCCCTAGCGGCCGCACCGTCACGGGCATGGGTATCCCGGAGGGGCTCACCGTCATCGTCGGCGGTGGCTACCACGGCAAGTCCACGTTGCTGCGCGCCCTGGAACGCGGCATTTATCCCCACATCGTCAGCGATGGCCGCGAGTGGGTTATCTCCCGCGCCGACGTCGCCAGCGTCCGCGCCGAGGACGGCCGTCCCATCACCGGCGCCGACATCTCGCCGTTCATCACCAACCTGCCCACCGGCGCCGATACGCGCCGCTTCAGCACCACCAACGCCTCGGGTTCCACATCGCAGGCAGCCAATGTCGTCGAGGCACACGCCGCAGGCACGTCCGCGCTGCTCATCGACGAGGACACCTCGGCCACCAACTTCATGATCCGCGACCGCCTCATGCAGCGCCTCGTGCCGAACGACAAGGAGCCCATCACCCCGTTCGTGCAGCGCGTTCGTTCTTTGTATGACGCCACCTCGGTCTCCACCGTCCTTATCGCCGGCGGCTCGGGTGCCTATCTGCGACTGGCCGACACGGTCATTGCGATGGATGCCTACCGCCCCAGCGAGGTGACCGCACGTGCCCACGAGATCGCAGGGGATACAGGGGACACAGCGAGTACAGGGGAACCAGCTCAGAACCAGTTTCAGCACGGGACCGCCGAGCGTGTCCTGGCTCGTGGAACTCTGAACTCACGCAAACCGCCGAAGCCCCGCGGGTTGTCCACGATCAGTGTGGACCGTTCCGACATTGATTTGAGTGCCGTAGGCCAGTTGGTTGCGCCGTCTCAGACGGCGGCCATCGCCGCGGCACTGGCGTGGCTGTCTAAAAACGCCGACGGCCAGACCCCGCTAGTGGATCTGGTCGCTCGCTTGGAACGCCACATCACCGAGAAGGGTCTGGCCGTGTTGGCGCCGGGGCGCGATCACCCCGGTCACTTGAGTCGCCCGCGCGGGGCGGAAATCCTGGCGGCGGCGAACCGCTACCGGGAACTCAAGCTGGCTTAGAGAACCTGGAGCTTATTCTTCTTCACAACTTCCAGGCCTCGGGTCGGGTAGTCGGTGATCAGGCCGTCGACCTTCGCGTCGACCATGGCCTGCATGTCGGATTCCTCGTTCACGGTCCACGGCAGAACCTGCAACCCCGCAGCATGGGCGGAAGCTACGTTCTCCGGGGTGACCAGCTTGTAGTCCGGGGATAGGATTTCCGCGCCCAACTGCTTAGCGGCCTTGTTCACGTCGCCACCGAGCTTGTCGTAGTCAACGTCACCGATCCACTGGGAGCCGGATTTCCACGTGGTGGCGTCATAAAGAAGAGCGAGAGAGATGTCCGGCTGGGCCTTGCGCACAAGTGGCAAGGAGCGCCAGTCGAAAGACTGGATGGTGGTGCGAGAGGTTGCCTTGTTGTGGCGGACGACCGGCAGGATCGCGTCGACAAACTCCTGCGGTGTGGCAGACTTCTCGCGGTTCTCGGCCTCGATTTTGGTCTCGATGTTGAAGCGCATCTGCGGATCGGCGGCAGCAATATCGAAGACGTCCTGCAGCTGCAGCAGCTTGTTCGACTTCTCGGCCTTAGCCTCGGGGAATCCCTTCAGCACCTTGTTGCAGTTCAGGGTCTGCAGCTGCTTCCAATTCAGCTCGTGGACGAGCTTGCCCACGTAGGGGAACTCCGGGTCGTTCTCGGTGGCTGGCTTGGTATCGGTGCACTTGTCGGCCTGGATTTCCGGATCGTGCCATACAACCGGGGTTCCGTCCTCGGCCAGTACGATGTCCAGCTCGAGGGTGGATACTCCCATCTTTAAAGATTCTTCAAAAGCCTTGCGGGATTCCTCGGTGTACTCGCCGCGACCGCCACGGTGCGACTGCAGGTCGAAGCCCTGCTGCTCCTCCGGCTGAGGTTTTGAGGAACCTGTTACGGATGAACCGATGGTGAGATTAAAAGAAGAGCCGGCGACGGAAGAACCGATGCTGGAGTTGGTGGCGGCAACTGCGGTGCCTGCGGAGCCGATAGAAACGATGGCGGCCACGGCTGCGGCAGTGGCCTTGCGCCAGGTGAGGGGTGTCTTCATGCTTTCCTAACTGGGGGAGCTATTTGTTAAAAGATCATGCGTCTACTGTGAGACAACGCACATGAATTTAACAAGGATTCAGCTAGTCTGCAGGGCGAGCTAAATCCACCCATTCGTCTTCGCCACGTGCGCCGCCTCGTAGCGATTGCCTGCACCCGTCTTCGACATGATGCTGGAAATGTGATTTCGTACCGTGCCCGGCGACAGGTGCAGCGCCTTGGCGATGGAGGGGGAGCTCTTACCCTCGAAAAGCTGCTGACACACCTCGGTCTCACGTTCACTAAGGGGATTATCGGGCGTCAATAAGCTTTCCTGGGCAAGCGTCGGGTCGATAACGCGCAGGCCGGCATGGATCCGTCGGATAGCATCGGCGAGCTCCTCGGGAGGCGTGTCCTTAACGATGAATCCGTCCACGCCAACCTCCATGGCACGTTTCACGTACCCGGCCTTGCCGAATGTCGTCACGATCAGGCAGCGGCACCGATTCCCGGCCAGCTCCTTTGCGGCATCGATGCCGTTCAGCCCGGGCATTTCGATGTCCAGCAGAGCCACGTCGATGGGCTGCTCCTGCGCGAGAGCCACGGCCTCAGTCCCGGTCGCACATTCGGCAACGACTTCGATGTCCGGCTCCGCGTTGAGCAGCGCGATCAATGCTCCGCGCACCAGTGATTGGTCCTCGGCAAGTAATACACGAATGCTCATCGGGCGGCCTCCTCTGGCACTGCGCCGTCGTCGATTAGTTTGTCGTCGCCTTCCATAGCGATCAACACCGTACTCAGACCCCGTTCGCGGCGTACGATCAGCTGCCCGCCGGCTACCTCGACCCTCTCGCGCAGGCCGGCCAAACCGCCAGTACCCTGCGTGGCTTCACCGTTAAACCCGCAGCCGTCGTCGGTAACCTGCAGCTTGTGGGCATTGACGCTCACCCAGCACGCGCTCGCCCCGGAGTGCCGCACCACGTTTGTCGTGAGCTCACGCAGCCCCCAGGAAAACACCGCGTCGTGTGCGCCCGGTGCTTTCAGGAGTTCGGGTAGATGCGCGGTGACGCCCTTAGTTTCCAAAGCCCGGCGCGCTGCCTGCAGCTCACCGGCGAAGGTGGGTGTGCGCATGCGGGTGACTGTCGAGCGCACTTCCGCCAAGGCCAGGCGGGAGAGGTCGCTGATCTCCTTGAGCTCCTGTTTGGCCTGCTCGGGGTTGCTATCCATTGCCCGCCTGGCGACCTCGGACTTCAGGTTGATAACCGTCAGCGAGTGACCCAACAGGTCGTGCACGTCCGTTGCGATATCCTCTCGTTGCTGCGCCAGGTCCAGGTCGTGTCGCAGCTTGTGGCGGGATTCATCGTATTGGCTGAAGATCCCAAGTGCGACGAGCATCAGCGGCATGCCGAAAAGGGTGAATGCAGCCCAGGTAAGGTCGTCCGGCGACCAGTTCCACACAGCGACAGTCCCGAGCACACCCGTTGCCACCACGATCGGCAGCGCCTTTCGTAGCGTCACCGTGAATCCCAACATCGCGGCCAGGTAGGGAGCAAAGGACACTGCGCCAGACTTCATCGCGGGCACGCTGGCCAACGCAATGGCTAGCAGTATGCCCCAGCGCAGCAGTGCCCGCGCAAGTGTTCCCCAGTCACGGGGGAAGTACTTCAGCGAGCCGAAGGCGTAGAAGTAGAACGCGCCGAAAGCCAGCAGGCATACTGTCATCCAGGCTTTCGCCGTAGTAGAGAATCCTTCCCCCATGTAAACCTGCAGAGCGACGGGCACCAGGAATACCAGCCATATTGAAGCGAAGATGGCGGAGTTCAGCCGGAACCCGTCGAAAGGGCGCATTAGCTTCGTCCCTTGTCTCGCTTGCTCATGAGAAGGCAAAAGCCTACGAAGATCGCCGTCCATATTGCGATGCTAACCCAGGCGTACCACATCGGGTCGAACAGCAGCCCTTGATCGAGCAATTGTGCGCCTTCTGCCAGCGGCCAGCGAACCAGCGTTACCGCGCCGTACATCGGAGTGAAACGGCCCACCTGCAGAAGCGATCCGCTCAGTGGCATGAATACGTTGCCCGCGAAGGCGAGAATCACGATGGAGGCTGTGGCGATGGCCACTGTATTTTCTTTGGGGATCAGCAATGTCCATGCCAGGCCGTAGAATCCGAAGGGGATGGCACACAGTGCACATGCGATAAAGCTCAGTATCCACTGGTCAACTTGCATGTGTGATTTCGTCAGCCCGCCGACAATAAACACTGCCGCTATCGGCAGCACTGCGCGCACGGTGATGCTTAAGGTAGTGGCGAAGGCGAGCTGCCAGGGACGCAGGGGTGTCAGCGCCAGCTGCCTACCCCATCCGCTGCGGCTATCGGTTACGGCAGATCCCGCCGCGCCAACTGCGCCTACCACTCCGGCGTAGAAAGCCATGCCTAGCATGACGAATGCGGAGACGTTACCGCCGTTCATTTCCTGATCGCCGTATTCCTGCATTGCGCCGAAAAGCAGGTAGAAGAAGATCGGCATGCCGATGCTGAAGAACAGGGTGGTCATGTCCCGGCGCAGGCGTAGTAGCTCGTGGCCGGCGAATTTTAGGGTGGTGCTCATTGTTAGGCCTCCTGGTGTTCGTTCGTTAGCGCGAGGAACGTATCCTCCAGGCTGTGACTGGTGATGTCGAGGTTGCGGGCGTCAGTTTCCGTCAGCAAGTACCGGGCAAGCGCGTCAGAGTCATCGGTCGTTATCCGCAGGCGATGGCCGTTTACTTCGCTTTTTATGACGCCCCTAAGTCCCGACAACTCGGGGAATCCGCCCGGGAACTCGGCGCTGACCACACGGTTGGCGCTCAGGTTTCGCAGCTCGTCGGTGGTGCCATCGGCGATGATCTCGCCTTTATTCATCAGCACGATGCGTTGAGCGAAGTTGTCCGCTTCCTCTAGGTAGTGGGTGGCAAAGATGATCGTGCGGCCCAGCTGGGCCTGGTGCTTCATGGAGTCCCAGAAGCGGTGGCGTGCGCCGGCGTCCATACCAGCGGTGGGTTCATCGAGGATGAGGATGTCCGGGTTGCCGAGGATGGCCAGGGCGAAGCGAAGACGCTGCTGCTCGCCGCCGGAGCACTTGCCTACGCGGCGCTTGTAGATGGGTTCCAGGTTTGCCTGCTCGATGACCTCGTCGAGGGGCAGGTGCTCCGGGAACGCGGCGGCAATCATCTCCACCGTGTCCTTCACTGTCAGTTCGTGGAGCAGGCCACCGGTCTGCATCAGTGCGCTGATGTTCTGGTTGTACACCGCCTGCTTGGGGGATTGGCCCATGACCTTCACGGTGCCGGCGGTCGGGGAGGTAAGCCCCAGGATCAGGTCCACCAGGGTGGTCTTGCCCGCGCCGTTGGTGCCGAGCAGTGCGATGATCTCGCCCGGGCGAACGCTGAGGCTTACGTCCTTCAGCGCGTGCACTGGTTTGTTGGATCGTGGGTTGAAGGTCTTGCTGATTCCGCTTACTTCTATGGCGTGTGCCAGTTGTGTTGTGCTCATGGTTTTCACGTTATTTCGCCGACGAAGGGGGCGCGCATACCGTTCATCACGAATTGCACCATGACTTTTGTCATGCCTTTTTTGCAGACTCCCGCACCGCCTAAGCGGGTTTTTGCATCCTGCGTTTTAAGGTGGGGCTGTGAAAACCGAGTCCACCACCAAGAGGCTGCCGGGCGCTTTCGGCGCGTTCGTGGCTTTCGCCCTGCTCGCCGCGTATGCGGTCTACCGGCTCACTCTGCCGGAAACTCGCGCTTCCTGGTTCACAAATCTCTTTAAGTGGCCGACGGACTTTAAGGTCTATTACAACGCGGCGGTGGCTCTGAACAGCGGGCAGGAGCTGTACTCCCAGCCTTTCGTAGGGGGCCTTCCTTTTACGTATCCGCCCTTTTCCGGCGCGATCTTCAGGGTGCTGCCCTTGGCCCCGTTCGAGGTTGCGGCGAGTATCTGGTTGGCGCTCACCGCGTTGGTGCTTTTCGCGGTGATTGTCGGTGTTTTCCGCGAGCGTGGTTATGCCTGGTCCCCGGGGCTAATCCTCGTTTCCCTGGCGGCGCTAGTCGCTTCCATCCACCTGGCCCCGGTTTTCGGCACCTTCTTCTGGGGCCAGATCAACATCTTCCTCATGGGCTTGGTTGCCCTGGATTTCCTGCGCAGGCGCACCGGCAACAAGGGCGGCGGCGTATTCAGTGGTGTGGCCGCCGGCATTAAGCTCACCCCGGTCTTCTTCTACCTGCCGTTGTTGCTGGGCAGGCGCTGGCGCGCGATGGTCTACATGACCCTCACGATCCTCGCGACCGTCGTCATTGGCTTCCTGTTCGTCCCGGACGCCAAGTCTTTCTGGCAGACCAAGATCTTCGAAACCCAGCGCATCGGCGGCGAGGACAATCCCGGCGCGCAGTCCCTCGGCGCAGTCTTGCACCGCCTCGGTTACGACAACACGGTGCTGTGGCTCGTCGGCGTTGTCGCCATCGTGGTGCTGTACAGCATCGTGGTCCTGGGCTGCTACCGTCGCGGTAACTACTCGATGATTATGGCCCTCGGCGGCGTTGTCGCCTGCATCATCTCGCCGTTTAGCTGGTATCACCACTGGGTGTTCTTGGTACCGCTCTTTGTCGTTTTTCTGGACGCCGGGTTCCGGCTGGTACAGGCGGTCTCAGACAAGGTGAAGGGAGTGCTGGGCTGGGTTGTTGAGCAGCTCCTGAGCTTCGCAGTGGTGGCGGTATTGACGGTGGTGTTCCTGCCTTTCGTCAGCAACGCCACGTCCCGCAGGTTCGGCTTCTTCGGCCAGGGCGTGGCTCACGATAACCCGCTGTGGCAGGGCGCCTTCACCTTCCTGGGCGTGGCCTTCGTCGTGGTGGCTGCGGCGTACTATGCGGTGCGGTATTTCACGGACCGCCGTGCTACTGGGACCGAGCGCGACGCTGCTGATTCTCTGTAAAGGTGCGTTCGGCGAGGGATTCGCCGGCACCGTCCTGAAGGTGGACAACAACGTTGATCCCAAGTTCTTCGAGTTCCTCGACATCCTCGCGGTACATGGCCACTGAACTGATGGTGCATTCCTCCGGATTGATGTTGGAGGCAAAAATCTCCTTTACTGCGTCTACGTTGGCGTGCTGGGCGGGCATGGCAAGCATGATCATGTCGATCTGGTGGCTGTCCTTCACACGCTCCCAGAAGTCGATATCTGTGGCGTCGCCCTCCACAACGTTGTAACCGCGCTCCTGCAGGTGGCGCACTCGGGCGGGGTCGTGCTCCACGCCCAAGACCTTCGTGCCGTAGACCTCGGTGAGTTCGTTGTAGCAAGACACCCCCAGGCGGCCCACGCCGAGAACCAGGGCGTGGGCATCGCCGAGTTTGATGGGGCGATCCTCTGGGTGGATCTTGTGCGGCGGGCGCGTCGGGAGGCGCTTTGCCAGGCGTGTTGCCCGCGAGACACTCTGCGGGTTCAGAATTGCGGAAATGACGAAGCTGAGGGATACCGCGAGTACTAGGGAAAGCAGCCAGCGCTGGTTGAGCCAACCGTCACTTACTCCGAGAGCAGCGATAATGAGCGCGAACTCCGAGTAGTTCGCCAACAATAGTGAAGCGAGAACGGAGGTGCGATTGCGCAGTCCGAGGCCCCACAGGATCGCCCAGTAGGCGATGCCTTGGACGGGCAGCAGAATGAGCAACAGGGCAGCGTCGGCGAGGTTTTGCAGGTTTGGTAGACCCAGGAAGCCGATGTTGACGAAGAAGCCAACCAGCAGTAGCTCCTTGAGGGTAAACAGGGAGTGGCTGAGTTGTTCTGCGCCGGGGGAGCGGGAGAGAACCACGCCCATGATGAGGGCTCCGAGGCTACCGGAGAGCCCCACCCATTCGAAGAGTGCGTAACCCGGCAGCAATGCCATAACGATGCCGAACAGGGAGCCAAGCTCGCCGTGGCCGAGCTTGTACCAACGGCGGGTGGTCAATGCCAGCAGCGGGACAATGGCGACTAGCAGCAGGGAGGCCAGGCGTGGCGGTTCGCCCCGAAGGATGCTCATGAACGCGACGGCCAGAATGTCCTGCATGATCAGCACGCCGACGCAGATGTTGCCGTAGAGGGCTTGCTCGTCGCCTCGGTCCTGCAGGATCTTGATGACGACGATGGTGCTGGAGAAACTCAAGACCAGAGCGATATTTACGGCCACGGAGAAATCGGTGGGGCCGAAGGCACCGAGGGCGCCGAGGCCGGTGATGAAGCCAGCACCAATAAGCGTCATCACGAGAACATGAGCGCTCGCGGTGAGCCAGACTGCCTTATCCGTCAGCGCGCGAAGATCCAGGCGTAGGCCGATGGCGAAGAGCATGAGGGTCACACCGATATCGGCGAAAAGGTCCAGGGAATCAACGTGTTCCACACCGGCCGCGTGGAGCGCGAAACCGGCTGCGAGGAAGCCAATAAGGGGTGGGAGCCGCACGGCCCAAGCAATGAGGCCACAAACGAAGACCACACCGAGGTAAATCAGCAAGAGCTCCATGGATGTAGTCTACCTCACAGGGGCTGGTAACTCGCCAATAGAGGCGATTTCTACCCCGAGTGGGGCAGATAGTATTGAAGGCACACGACCTGCGGCGGTTTTCAGGACAGGAGGTGCGCTGTGAAGCCGATTAGCTATACCGAGTATGAATCACTGCGGGAAACTGCCTACCTTTTGCGCTCTCCCGAGAACGCTCGCCGCCTCCTCGGTTCCATCGAGAACCTGGAGCGGGGGCGCGGCGCCCACCACGCCCTCATTGAGGACTAATGATTCTCGTTTGAGATGAGTCTGCCTTGGGGGGACTATTTGTGGTGGCAGACGGCGGATCGCCGCTACCACTACGGGAGCTGACTTAGAACGGGTAGTCCGTGGCATCGGGCGTCAAGAAAAGAACGCCAACGACCGTGCCCTCTCTGCTGACGGCGATCCGAGACATCAGTTCGCCGGCTTCGTGGTTGAGCGTCGAGACGACGACAGAGGTGCCCGTGCTTTTTGCGGAGAGTGCTTCTGACTCCGGTGCCGCGTTGCGGTCTCCCTTGATGGGGACGATCGTCTGGTCGGTGATCTCCTGGAGCTCGCCGAAGTCGGTCAGGATTGATGTCCAAACGTCCACGATGACGGACCAGGGGAGGTCCTCGCGGACGTGCGGATCGAGCATTTCAATGGTTTCTGCTTCTTCGCCCTTGGCAATGTGGCGAATGAGCTTGTCGGAAATCTCTGGGAGCTTGTCGGTTGATACTGGGGCCATGGTTTCTCCTGTAAAGGGGTTTCGCACCGCACCGAATCGTTTAAAGGCTGCCTGGCGGGAAACATTGAGCGCTTGCCCAATGTCCGCCCATGAATGTCCTGCATCTCTTGCTTGCGAGACGGCATCCTCCAATTCGTGTTCGGCGAGGCTGACTGCTTGCAGTGTGTGTCGGATATTCGTCAATGGATCCATGACAGTTAGTCAACCATAGGTTGACAGGTGTGTCAACCAGTAGTTGACGTTGGGGAGGAAGGTCGTTCTTAAGTCTTGAAGCAGTGAAGTGGGGTAGGTGTAGCGCGTTAGAGAGTGGGAGGGGTGGCTAAGGGTGGTTTATAAGGCAAGACAGCAAAGCTTGAAGGATTGAAGCTGTTCGATACTTCGTTCGAACATAGCAGCACGGTGTCTATCGGGGGTGATGCACTAGAAGGCGAGACAGCACGTGCGTGTCTCGAGAACGATTTTGGACAGTGCGTTTACCGTAGGGGCACTGAGACTTTCGGCCCAAGGAGGCATGCCCGGATGAGTACAGCGGAACTCAATCAGTCCGCCGTTTGGAACACAGCGGACAAGTTTCTGCGCTCCATCGTCGAGCCTGAAGATTACGGAGACTATATTCTGCCGATGACGGTGCTGCGACGTCTTGAGTGCATTCTCGCCCCGACCAAAGATGAAGTTCTCGACCTGGTATGGAGTCTTCAGGAGGAGGGCTTCAGCGACGAGATGATCGACTGGGAGGTGCAGGCTCGCTTTGGTCTTTCCTTCTATAACTCTTCTCGCCTGGACTTGCCGCGGATCGCGCAGCTCGACGACCATGTATATGAGGCGCTGATGGATTATGTCGGTGCGTTCTCGGCCTCTGTCCGCGACGTGTGGGATGCTTTCGATTTCGCGGTGAAGATGAAGACTCTCGACAGTGCCTCACGCCTGTGGCCGGTGGTCAAACACTTCGCCACCATCGACATGAGTATGGAGGCGCTGCCGGATGCCCAGATGGGTGACCTCTTCGAGCACGTCATGTACAAGGCATTCGACACCAAGGGCAAAGCCGCGGGTGCGTTCTACACTCCGCGTGACGCGATCCGGCTCATGGTGGATATTCTTTTCGCTTCCGACGACATCGGACTGGCCTCGGACGGTGCTTCACGCACCGTGTACGAAACTTTCTTGCCACGACGGATACAAATGCGTGCGAACTGCGTTTTGGTCGTCTGATTGGTTCAAAACGGAGGCAGCTGGTCAATTCAGCGTTTCGCCCCTATTACGGAGCCGCTTGAGTCTCAGCGAATCGCGTATAATCGCGTATAATTAGACTGGATTCGTCGACTGACGACCTACCCGAACCGAGGAGCGTGTAATTCCGGTGAACATGTGATCTCCACTCAGCTCTGCTGAGACGTGACTGAAGTTACTTCTTCCTATTGGAGATTACTATGCCCGAAATTTTGCTCGATTCTATTTCTTTTTCATTCGGCTCCCGCCTCATTCTCGACCGTGTGAGTTTGCATGTGCCAAACGGTGAACGCGCCTTTTTGATTGGCCCGAACGGGGTCGGCAAATCCACCCTGTTAAGGGTCCTCACTGGTGAGTTGACGCCTGATTCGGGCCGAATTGTTTCTGGGCCTGTTCCTCAGCACGTTCCCGATCCAGAGTCTTTCGACGGCAGCGTTGCGCAATTCCTTGACTCGGCGCTTAAACCGTTTAATGAGCTACTCACGCGCTTCGACCAAGCCACAGAAGCCATGGCAGCGGGAGACACTCATCTAGCAATGGAGTTTGACCAACTTCTTGCCCGGTTGAACGCCCTTGATGTGTGGTCGTTGGATGCACGAGTGAATGAAACACTCGCAGGACTGGGACTCGTAGATTTCATGGGGTCGGGAAGCAATCGAATGATGCAGACCCTTTCGCCAGGTCAGCGTGCACGCCTGAAACTGGCTACCCTGCTGATGATGCGACCTGAGGTGTTGATCCTAGACGAGCCGACCAATCATCTCGATCATGAAGCAGCCGATTTCCTCACTGGTGTTGTCAAGAACTGGAACGGCCCTGTGCTCGCTACGAGCCACGACAGATCTTTCATCAACGACACCGCCACTGCCATCTACGACATGGACATCACCGTTTGGCAAGAACTCGCCAAAGCGGACGGACAGAAGGTCGTGGGCTTGTACCGCAACGCAGGGGACTACACGCACTACCTGCTGGCGAAGAAGACTGCCCGTGCAAAACACCGACAGATCCACGCCGCACAGCAAGCTGAGAAACGCGAGCTACACGAGCATCGGCGCGAAAGCATGAAGATCGCCCGTGGTGGGGTTCGGGTTGAAACCGCAACCCGCAAAGAGAAGAAGTTCTTCACCGATCGCGCAGCAGCCACATCGGCAAAAAGAACCCGAAGTGACGACGTCCGCCTGGAACGCATTTCAGAGCGAGAGATACGGAAACCCCGCCACTACAACCTGGCGTTCCCCTCCCTCAAGATTGACCCCGGAACTGGTTTGGCCGTCTCGCTCAGAGATGCGACAGTGGCAGGTCGGCTTTTGCCGGTTACGTTCGATTTAGGGCGAGGCGAGCACCTCCTCGTGACAGGAGAAAACGGGGCGGGTAAATCAACCCTGCTTAACTGGATCGCCACAGGAAACGCACCCGAGGGGACTATGAACAGTGGCACCCTCACCCGTGATGATCCCGTCGGCGTGGTGCCGCAGACGCTTCCTGATGGTTCAATTGCAGGATTTGACTCGGAGAGGTGGCAAGATGGCGTCGGCGAGGCTGGAAAAGGAATTCTGCATCCTTCAATGTGGAGCACTCCCATCGTGAACTTGTCTGCAGGGAATCAACGCCGGGCTCAATTTGCAGTCGCCCTAGCGAAACAGCCAGCTTTGTTGATCATTGATGAGCCAACTAACTACCTTGATTTGGAATCGATGGATGCACTCGAGAACGCGCTACGGGACTGGCGAGGAACTCTCATCATCGCCAGTCATGACCGTTGGCTGATTGAACATTGGCACGGACGTCATCTCCACCTCACTTCTGTTCACCAGTCAGCATCGACATGAGACTTGGGAGTCCTCCCTAAATGTGAAGGTCAGAGTTCCTTTCTTGTCGACCTTGGCGTACTCGCCTCGGATTACCGCGTCGGCGAGGGCGTCGATATAGACGGAGGGCTTGGGTGAGGGCGGTGTGGGCTTTGCCGGTGGCGTCGGGGGAGCACCCTTGGAAGTGCCGAGGAGCTGCTTGCCGGAATCAAAGTCAACAACCTCGTGGACCGAGCGTCACAACGGGTTGCCTTAGATGCGGTCGCTCAGTCATTTTTGATAACGACGAAGTGATCGAAGGCCTGCCATATGTAAAGAAGCCTTAGTTATTCTTTGTAGGTCAGTGCCAGCCCAATACCTGCACCAAGGAGAGTTATTCTTTTTCTGTGGTGATGGTGAGGTCATGCCCCCCAGAATAATGAAATTGGTCGGACTGACAGGATTTGAACCTGCGACCCCTACACCCCCAGTGTAGTGCGCTACCAAGCTGCGCCACAGTCCGCCGAAGCCCTGTAAAAAAGGCAACGGCGATAGGTTACCCCACTCCCATCGCCGTTATGAAATCCCCTGCTTATACCGGCTGCACAGCCTTGTCGGTAACGATAATGCCGTCCGAATCGCAGTAAATGTATTCGCCTGGGACAAAGTCCACGCTGCCGAAGCTCACCGTCACGTCGCGCTCGCCCTCACCGGTCTTGGTGGACTTACGCGGGTTGGTGCCCAGCGCCTTGCAGCCGAACTCCATCTGGCCGATCACCTTGGAATCGCGGATCGGCCCATTAACCACCACTCCGGCCCAGCCGTGATCCTTGCCCATGCCTGCAATGATGTCGCCCACCAGTGCGGTGTGCATCGACGCATCGCCGTCGATCACTAGCACGCCACCCGGGTTATCCTCCTGCAGCACCTTCTTCAGCAGCGCGTTGTCCTGGAAGCACTTCACCGTGGTGATCTTGCCGCAGAACTCCACCACACCGCCCAGGTCGCGGAACTGCGTATCGCAGCTGCGCACGTCGCTACCAATGATGTCCACCAGGTCGGCGGTCGGAATAAAAGTCAGTTTTTCTTCAGCCATGCCCCTACTGTAGGCGCAAGCTCTCCCATGCTGCGATGAATTCGCCCACTCGCTGCCCGGATCCTCTTTGCAAAAGCAGGTGATCCATGCCCTCCAAGCTCACCCAGTCCGCTCGCGGCAGAGCCGCCCTCATTGCATGCGCCTCTGCCACTGGAACTACCAGATCATCGGGGGAGTGCAGCACCAGAGACGTGGCGTCACTAGAAGAAACAGCGGCAACGGTATCGGCAGAATCGGCCGTGGCGAGCTCATCCAGCAGCGCCTGGCCCAAAGAAAGCTCCCGTTGGCGCTCGAACATGTGCATGATCTCCGGCGCGCGCTTCGCGGTATCCCGCAGCTCAAAAGGGGTGCCGATGGTTACGATGCTTTCAGCCGAAGGAATCGCCGCCGCCGCCCGTTGCACCGCGGTGCCTCCCAGCGAATGTCCCACCAACAACTCCGCCCCGCCGAACCACTCGGCGGCAGCCTGCACGTCGGACACATTCGTCGCCAGCGTGGTCTCCTCGAACCTCCCGTCAGAATCACCCAGCCCCGCGAAATCAAACCGCAAGCTCGCGTAACCTGCCCGGGCCAGCGCCTTAGAAATGCGCGTCACTCCAATCGCCCCGCGCGTGCACGTAAAGCAGTGCGCGACGACCGCCCGCCGGGGCGAATCCTCCAATTTCACATCCCGCGGCATATCTACCGTTCCTGCCAGCTGCCAGCCGTTTTTCGTCGGCATGGTCACGTGAACGGAGCGTATCGTGCGGGTCATAGATCGCCTCTTGCCATTAGTCGGTTAACGTGGTCAGTACATTTTTACATCTCTCACTCGAAGGGCACATTCATGGCATTTGACTGGTTCTGGAAGGCAATGGGATCTTCCCCGAAGAAGAATCAGAAGAAAAGCCGGGCCGTGGTCGCTCAGGCCGACTCGTCGCGCTACTCGGGGCTAAGCGATGAGGAGCTTCGCGACGCCGCCTCGGACGTCGTCACCAAACAATCCACTAGCGAGGATGGCCACCATTTCGGCGGGCAGGTAGACGACGCTCCAGCGTTGCTGGGCATTCTCCGCGAGGTAGCCAGCCGCACCCTGAACATGGAGCCCTTCGACGTGCAGATGCAGGGTACCTACCGCCTGCTGCACGGCGACGTGGTGGAGATGGCCACCGGTGAGGGCAAGACCCTGGCCGGCGCGATGGCCGCCGTGGGCTTCGCGCTGCAGGGCAAGCGCGTACACGTCATCACGGTGAACAGCTACCTGGCCGGTCGCGATAACGACTGGATGGGCCCGATGTTCGACTTCTTCGGTCTGTCCCACGGCGCGATCAACGAGGACCTGACCGCGGACCAGCGGCGCGAGGTCTACTCCCGCGACGTAATCTTCGGCGCCATCAACGAGCTTGGCTTTGACGTGCTGCGCGACCAGCTGATTACCCGCCGCTCCGACCAGGTGCGCACCCCGGCAGACGTGGCCGTGATCGACGAGGCAGACTCGGTGATGGTCGACGAGGCCCTGGTGCCGCTGGTCCTGGCCGGTTCCGAGCCAGGCCCCGCGCCCGCAGGTCGCATTACCGACCTGGTCAAGCGGATGGAGGAAGACAAGCACTTCCACATCTCCGAGGATCACCGCAACGTCTTCCTGACCGACGAAGGCTCGGCCTTCGTGGAAAAGCGGCTGGGCGTGGATTCCCTCTACGAGGACGAAGGCGATCTGCTGGTGCAGGTCAACGTTGCCCTGCACGCCGAGCACCTACTGATCCGCGACGTGCACTACATCGTGCGTGAGGGCAAGGTTGCTCTTATTGACGGCTCCCGTGGACGCGTCGCCGAACTGCAGCGCTGGCCCGACGGCCTGCAAGCCGCAGTGGAGGCCAAGGAGGGCCTGGACGTCACCGACGGCGGTCGTATCCTCGACCAGGTCACGATCCAGGCACTGGTCGGCATGTACCCCGAAGTGTGCGGCATGACCGGCACCGCGCTGGCCGCGGGCGACCAGCTGCGCCAGTTCTACAACTTGCAGGTCTCCGTGATCGAGCCGAACGTGCCGAACGTCCGCTTCGACGAGGCTGACCGGGTGTACGTCTCCGCCGCCGAGCGCAACGATGCAGTGGTCAAGCACATCATCGAAATCCAGAAGACCGGCCAGCCGCAGCTGGTGGGAACTCAGGACGTCGCGGAATCCGAAGAACTGGCCGAGGCTTTGCAATCCGCTGGCGTGGAATGCTCCGTGCTGAACGCGAAGAACCACGAGGCCGAAGCGGCCGTCGTCGCCGAGGCAGGCCGTCCGGGCCGAGTGACCGTCTCCACGCAGATGGCCGGACGCGGCACGGACATCAAGCTGGGTGGCACCGACGAAGCGGAGCGCGACGAGGTCGTGGAGACCGGCGGCCTGCATGTCGTCGGCGTGGGGCGCTTCCGTTCCCAGCGCCTGGATAACCAGCTCCGCGGCCGCGCAGGCCGCCAGGGCGACCCGGGCAGCTCTGTGTTCTTTGTCTCCTTGGAAGACGACGTGGTCGCCATCGGCGGAGCAGGGGAGGAGCTGCAGGCTCAGCCTGAGGACGACGGCCTGCTGCCGCAGAAGAAGGTTCTGCAGTTCGTGGACCATTGCCAGCGCGTGACCGAAGGCCAGATGCTGGATATCCACGCCACCACGTGGAAGTACAACAAGCTCATCAAGGATCAGCGCGACATCGTAAACGACCGTCGCGACACCTTGCTGGATACCGCCGCAGCCTGGGATGACTTGAGCTACCACAACGTCGACCGGGCCGCGGAGCTCAAGAAGCAGGGCATCAGCGAGGAAGTACTAGAGCAGGCCGCCCGCGAGATCATGCTTTTCCACCTGGATAACGAGTGGTCGGAGCACCTGGCCTACCTGGACGATGTGCGCGAGTCGATCCACCTGCGCGCCATCGCCCGCGAATCGCCTATCGACGAGTTCCACCGCATGTCTATCGCCGCTTTCGGCGAGTTGGCCGAGCGCGCGGTGGAAAAGGCCCGCCAGACTTTTGACGAGGTCGAGATTACCTCCGAGGGTGCCCAACTGGGCGACCTGGGCCTGCATAAGCCCAGCGCAACGTGGACCTACATGGTGAACGACAACCCGCTGTCCTCCTCCGGGGGGTCTGTGATGGGATCTATCGTTCAGATGTTCCGCTAACTGCTTTAGGGTATTGTTAGACGTATTGTTAAAGCCGAACCGATTAGTTCGAATGAGAGGACTTTAAAGCCATGAGCGATAACACCGGAGTGCCGGAGGCATCTGTCGAGACCACGTCGGTCTTCCGCGCAGACCTTCTAAAGGAGATGGAATCTGGTTCTCAGCACGATGCCTCTCCCGCCGGTGTGGAGGGTCTTCCCGAGGGCTCCGCGCTGCTGGTCGTGAAGCGTGGCCCGAACGCTGGCTCCCGCTTCCTGCTGGATCAGGAGACCACCGCGGCTGGCCGCCACCCCGACAGCGACATCTTCTTGGATGATGTCACCGTTTCCCGCCGTCACGCAGAGTTCCGCCGCAATGGCGACCAGTACGAGGTAGTCGACGTCGGATCCCTGAACGGAACCTACGTTAACCGTGAGCCGAAGAACTCCTCCGTTCTGTCTAACGGCGACGAGATTCAGATCGGCAAGTTCCGCCTGGTGTTCCTGAACGGTTCGAAGGAAGCCTAAAGAAAAGTGAGCGCACAGAGAAGCCACGCTAGCGCTCCCGTCCCTTCCTCCGCCCCAGCCGGTGCGGTTCTTCCCACCTCGTCCATCGGCGACGTGCTGAAGCAGTTGAAGCCGGACTTCCCAGACGTCACCGTCTCGAAGATCCGCTTCCTGGAATCCGAAGGGCTGGTTAGCCCACGCCGTTCGCAGAGCGGCTACCGGCGCTTTTCGCCAGAGGATATTTCGCGGCTGCGTTACATCCTTACCCTGCAGCGGGACGAATACCTGCCGCTGAAGGTTATCCGCCAGCGCCTGGAGGCAATGGATTCCGGCAAGGTCACCCCGGTGACCGCCGCCCGCAAGTCCGCCCCCGGCGCCATTTCCGCCGAACAGATGCGCGCTGCCCAGTCCCGCCGACTGACCCGCGCGGACGTCACGGCGCGTGCCAACGTGCAGGATTCCTTCACCGGCGCACTCATCCGCATGGGGCTGATCACTGCTGACCCGGCCGGGTTCTACTCGGTCGACGACGTGGAGATCGTGCAGATCGCGCAGAATCTGACCGACCACGGGCTGGATAATCGCCACCTGAAGTCGCTGCTGACCATCGCGAACCGCCAGCTGGACATGGTGTCCCGCATCGCCGACCCGCTGGCCCACGGTCGCGACGAGAACGCAAAGCAGCGCTCCGCCGAAACCGCCCGCGAGATGTCCGCGCTGATCATTTCCCTCAACACCGCTCTGGTGAAGGGCAACCTTGGATAACGGCAAAGGCACCGAGGTCGTCTTTCTCGGCCGCGCGGTCGCCAGCGCCCTTGGTTGCGGCAGTCCGGTGGCTGACTGCCTTATCTTTATGACGCCCCAACGCACCCACATCCTGCCGATCTGGGTAGAACCCACGGTGGATCTGGGCGGGCGCCCCACGGATGCCGAGGTACTGGCGAATATCCTCAAAAACGACGAGGCGCGCGACCCCTGGTTTGCCCGCATCGCCACCAACTCCCGCGGTCAGATGACCGCCGGCCTGGTGCTGGAGGAGGGGGAGTCGGAACGCTACATCGACCTCCGTCCTTCCACCCTGGAACCTCTGTGGCACGCGGGTGTGCTCTTCGACGTGCGGGTGGCTCCGGGAGTGGAAAGCGCACTGATCCGCGTGAACCCCGCCTGGGTGGAAGAGCTGGAAGCGAAGCTCAAACAGGTCGACGAGGATGGCGACCAGGTGGACTTCCTCCTCGACTGGGATCCGGCGGAGATGGGCTTCAGCGCCAGCGACAACGCAGACTCCGATTTCCAACAGATGTGGGAGGGCCTGGGTCTATCTAGCGACCTCGACGACTGGTTGAAAGAATGACACGCGTGTTGTTACACGTGTGATTTTTGTGACTCGTGTTAAAGTAATTCTCGGCTAGCGGTTGACTATGTCGCGAACCGGTCTAATCTTTAGAAGAGAATTGAAATTACACCAGGAGTCTTTCCCATGCAGGATGCCCTTTTCGACGTCCATGGCCCCGATGACGAGGTCGGCTACCGAGTGCCGATCGCCTGTCAGGTAGCTGGCATCACTTACCGCCAGCTGGATTACTGGGCACGCACCAAGCTGGTGCAGCCGAGCATCCGCAACGCGGCGGGCTCCGGCTCTCAGCGCCTGTACTCCTTCCGCGACATTCTGGTGCTGAAGATCGTCAAGGGCCTGCTGGATACGGGCATCTCCCTGCAGAACATCCGCAAGGCGGTAGAAAAGCTGGAGAACCTGGGCGTCGACGACCTCGCCGGCATCACCCTTGTCTCCGACGGCCACACCGTCTACGAGTGCCGCTCCTCGGAGGAAGTCATCGACCTCCTCAACGGTGGCCAGGGCGTATTCGGCATCGCTGTCCCGGGTCTGATGAAGGAACTCACCGGCACGATTACTTCCTTCCCCTCTGAGAAGGTCGTCCAGGACGCGGCTATCGACGAGCTCGCCGAGCGCCGCCGTCGCCGCATGGCTTAGACCTAGAACTGCCTTAAGAAAGCTCCCCGCGCCCGCTGATCCAACTCGGGCAGTGCCTTGTCCCGCAACTGTGGGGCCAACACACCATTTTTCTCTTCTCCGATCTCCACCTTGGAGACCGCCAAGGCCTCGTCGGCCTTCTGCCGATCCGCCGGCTGCCACAGCGCGGCGCCCGGCTGACCGCCCTCACCCCACGCCTTGTACGCGGCAATGGCCTCCGCATCCGGTTTCTCTACCGCCTCCGCCTTTAGACAGTGGTCCAACTGGACCTCGTTGGCCTCGTTAAACTCGTCGACCTTCGGTTGCAATCCAGCGGTATCCGCAGCCCACACCTGCACCACGAAATCCCCCTGCGGGCATTCCGGCGCCGTCAGCTGATCCTGGTTGTTGCGCGCCAGCACGATCCACCCGACTACCATCACTGCGATCACAATCACTGCCGCCAGCGCAGCCCAGATCCATCCGGCGATCCGATAGTTCTGCTTCCCGCTTGCGTGACGTGCCACGATTGAATCCTCCCGGTAGTTTTCTATCCAGTGTAGGCCAGCAGTTGCTTGCGCAGGCGCTGCCCGCGATCCATCAGCCCCTTTTGTCGCTGCACGTACTCCGCCCGTCCCGCGGCCGTTTCGATCCGCACGGGCTCGAACCCCCATTCGTGCAGGTCATAGGGCGATGCCTCCATGTCTAGCCGCCGTACGTCGCATGCCAGCTCGAAGCTATCCAGCCATACCTCGCCGGGCACCAGCGGCCCCAGCTTCGTCGCCCATTTGTATAGATCCATGGTGGCGTGCAGGCAGCCCGGCTGTTCCAACTGGGGCTGCGCGTCGCGTGTTGGGGTGTGGGCGTTGCGGGGCGCGGCGGCGTCCGTAAAAAAGCGATAAGCGTCGAAGTGCGTGCACTTCAACTGCGAGGCCTCAACAACCTCGTCGGTACCGGCCGCACCCAGCCGCAAAGGCTCGGGGTGGCGTGGCGTGTCCTTGTAGACCATCGCCCACTCGTGCAGCCCGAAACAGCCGAGCACGGGCGGGTGCCGGTACGTTGCCTCCAGCAGACGCGCGATATAGCGCACCGTCTTGCCCCGCGCTGCCAGGTGCCGCTCCACGTCGAGGGTCCACACATCGCCGCGGCGCACGTAGTGGTCCTTGTAGTGCGGCAGGTCGTCGTTGCCGTCCCACACCACACCCGTATTGACGCCCGGATGCCAGTGGCTCAACTTCCCAGGAGTAGTGGGGTAGTAGGTGAACATGAAATCCCACACCGGGTGCCGTTCTCCCTCCGCGCGACGCTGGCGGTGCCCCTCGGTTAGGCGCTGTACGCGTTCCCGGTGGGCGGCCTGTCTATCGCGCCAGTCGTGCAGTACCTCAGTCATGGGTCCAGTCGCGGACGGTGCCGACGAGCTCCTCGATGATGTCCTCCAGCGTGATCATGCCAATGATCTGGCCATTGGTACCTTCCACCGCGGCTATGTGGCTAGAGGTGCGCCGCATGTTTCGCATGGCAACGTCGAAGCTGGAGCCGGACTTTACCCGCAGCAGCGGGCGAATGTCTGTGGTATCCAGCTGCCCGTTGGGTTCCACCAGATTGTCCAGCACGTCCTTGACGTGGACGTAGCCGATCCACTTGCCGTTCTTGTCGGTGACGGGGAAGCGGGAGTACCCGGTTTCCTGCACCGCCTTCTCCACGGCCGCGACCTGCATGCGCGGGCCTTCCTGCAGGATGCAATGCACGTCGGCGAGGGGAATCAGCACCTCGTCCAGCGTGCGGCGGGAAGATCCCAGCGCCTTGTTCAACCGGGTGGCTTCCTCGGGGGCGATGAGCCCCTCGGAGCGGGAATCCTGGATCATGCTGGCCAGCTCGGACGGGGAGACGGTGGAGTCCAGCTCGTCTTTCTGTTCCACGCCCATCAGCTTCAGCGTCTGGCGAGCGATCCAGTTCAGCAGCTGCATGATCGGGTTCGTGACCTTTACGAACAGCAGGTGCAGGGGCACCACGAACGTCGCCACGGTCTCCGGCCCGGCCAGAGCAATGTTCTTCGGCACCATTTCGCCCAGGATGATGTGCAGCATCGTCACCAGCAGCAGGGAGATCGTGAAGCCGACCGGGTGCAACAACTCCGGCGGCATGCCCAGTGCCTCGAAGGGGGCCTCGATCAGGTGCGCGATCGCGGGTTCGCCGACCTTACCCAGCAGCAGGGAAGCGATGGTGATGCCGAACTGCGCGCCCGCCAGCATGATCGACAGGTGCTCTGCGGCGTACTGCACCCGCTCGGCGCGCTTGTTGCCCGCGGCGATCATGGAATCCAGGCGATCCTTGCGCGAGGAAATCAGTGCGAACTCCACCGCCACGAAGTACCCGTTGAGTGCCAGCAGGAAGACGGCGAGAACTATGGCCCAAATGTCACTCATTAGTTTGCCTCTTCCTCGGTCAGCGGTCGCAGCAGGACTCTATCCACGCGGCGGTTATCCATCTCCTTGACCGTGGCGCGCCAGCCGTCGGGCAGCAGCACCTCGTCACCTTCGGCGGGGATGCGACCCAGCGTGGCCATGATCAACCCGCCGAGCGTGTCATAGTCGCCTTCTGGCGCGGTGTATCCCACTGCATCCGGCAGTTCGTCGGTGCGCACCAGCCCGGAAACCTCCCAGCTGGTGCCCGCCTTGCGGACCTCCTTGTCCTCTTCCGCGTCGTCGTGCTCGTCCCACACCTCGCCCAGGATCTCCTCGACCACGTCTTCGATGGTCACGATTCCGGCGGTGCCGCCGTATTCGTCCACAACCATCACCAGCTGTGAGCCCGCGGCCCGCACCCGGTTCAGCACGTCATCGCCACTCAAGGAATCCGGCACCGAGGGCACGGCCTTCATCAATTTATCCAGCGTGGTGGTGGGGCGTGCCTCGTGGGAAATGGTCAGCGCGTCCTTTACGTGCACCACGCCCGCGGTATCGTCCAGATCGCCGCGCGTCACGGGGAAGCGCGAGTGGCCAGTCTCTAACGCCAGCTCGATCAGATCCTGCGCGGTGTCCTCGACAGTCAGAGATTCGACGGTCGAACGGGGTGTCATCACATCCTCTGCTGAGGCGTCACTAAACCGCAGCGACAGGTCCAGAATCCGCGCCTTCGACTCAGTGAATCCACCGTTGCCCGTTGAGTTACGCACCAGCGCCGATAGTTCTTCGGCCGATCGTGCGGACGCCAACTCGTCCGCCGGCTCAATCCCCAGCCTCCGCACAATCGCGTTGGCCATCGCGTTCATCCCGTTGATGAACCACTTCAGCGCCACGTTGAAGGCCCACACCGGCCGGATTGTCGTCCGAGCGGTATCCAGCGGATTGGTGATCGCCAGGTTCTTCGGTACCAGCTCGCCGAAGACCATCGACAGCACCGTCGCCACGATCAGTGACAGCACCAGCGCGATAGGCATTGCGACGGCTTCGCTCAGCCCTATTAGCTCCAGCAGCGGGTTGAAGAATTTCGCCAGGATCGGCTCCGCCAGATAGCCGGTGGCCAAGGTGGTGATCGTGATGCCCAGCTGCGCCCCGGACAGCAGGAAGGACAGCTGCCCGTGCGCCCTTTGCACCAGCTTCGCAGTGCCGTCGCCCTTGGTGCGGGCGTGCTCGTCGATGGTGGAGCGCTCCAGCCCCGTCATCGCGAACTCCACGGCCACGAACAGACCCGTAGCGCCCGTCAGCAGCACAAATAGCACTAGCCCGATTATGGAAAGCAGTATTTCCACTTGAGTAATTCGACTCCTAAATCTTCTTCAACTCGGCGATCAACTGTGAACCCGGCAGCACGGTGGGGTGCACGCCCGCCTTGGCCATCATTTTCTCGGTGGCTTGCTGTGTATCGGCGAAGGTCAGCGTGACCACCGTGCCACTGGCCCCGGCGCGCGCCGTGCGCCCGGCCCGGTGGACGTACGCCTTGTGTTCCGCGGGCGGATCGATGTGTACGACCAGCTCCACGCCCTTCACATCGATCCCGCGGGCGGCAATGTCGGTTGCCACCAGCACGGAGTTCTTGCCTTCCGTGAAGCCATCCAGCGCCGACTGGCGCGTATTCTGCCCCTTGTTTCCGTGGATTCCCACGGCGGGCACGCCCGCGCGCACCAGCTTCTTTACCTGCCGGTCCACTGCGTACTTGGTGCGCATGAACATTACAGTCCGCTTGCGCAGTTTTCCAATCTTCACGATCAGCTCGTTGCGTTCCTCGCGGCTGCTCACCACACCCAGCAGGTGGTTCATCGTGTCCACGCTAGCGGTGGCTTCACCCGTAGAGTGCGTCACCGGATCGCGCATGTACTTGTCCACCAGCACCTGCACATCGCCGTCGAGTGTGGCGGAAAACAGCAGGTGCTGAGCTTGCTTCGGCATGCGATCCAGCAGCTTCGTCACCTGCGGCAGAAAGCCCATGTCGGCCATCTGGTCGGCCTCGTCGATGGCCACGACCTTCACGTCGGAAAAGTCCAGCATCCCCTGGCCCAGCAGGTCCAGCGCGCGCCCCGGCGTAGCCACCAGAATGTCGACCGGCCGCGCCAGCGCCGTAACGTTGCGCTGAATCTTCACCCCGCCGACGACCTCCAGCAGCCGCTGACCTGCTGCGTTAGCGATCGGATCCAGCCGCGAGCGCACCTGCGTCGCCAGCTCTCTGGTCGGCACCAGCACCACGCCACGCGGCTTTTTTGGTTTGGACGCCCCCCGCCTCAACAACTGAATCATCGGCAGCCCGAACGTGAATGTCTTGCCGGAACCTGTCGGTCCTCGGCCCAGAACGTCGCGCCCCTCGACGGCCGCGGGGATGGCGGCCGCCTGAATCGGGAAGGGCTTGGTTATCCCCTCGGCGGAAAGCTCCTTGGTGATGCAGTCATCCAGTCCAAGCTTTCCGAACTCTGATCGGGACAATTACGCCTCGACCTCGCTGCGATCTCCGGACCACAGAGTGTGGAAGGAGCCCTCGCGGTCGGTGCGGCGGTAGGTGTGGGCGCCGAAGTAGTCGCGCTGCCCCTGGATCAGGGCTGCCGGCAAACGCTCTGCACGCAGCGAGTCGTAGTAGGACAGGGAAGAGGCGAATACCGGAACCGGCTGGCCCAGCTGGGTAGCCAGGATAACCACGCGGCGCCAGGAGTCGATCAGACCGCCCAGCTCGCCCTTGAAGTACGGGTCCAGCAGCAGGGAGGGCAGCTCCGCGTTGGCGTCATAGGCCTCGCGGATTCGGTTCAGGAACTTCGCGCGGATGATGCATCCGCCGCGCCAGATGGTGGCCAGGTCGCGGGGATCGACGTCCCACTTGTGCTCGTCGGAACCAGCCTTGATCTCGTCGAAGCCCTGCGCGTAGGCCACCAACTTGGAGGCGTACAGTGCCCGGCGGACGTCCTCGATGAACTCCTCCTTCGGCACGTCCAGGGTGGAAAGCTCGCCGCTAGGCAGGTTGCCGATGGTGGCGTCGCGCTGCTCGCGGGCGCCGGACAGTGCACGGGCGAATACGGCCTCACCGATACCGGTGGTGGGGATGCCCAGGTCCAGCGCCGCCTTCACAGTCCAGCGACCGGTGCCCTTCTGGCCCGCGGAGTCAACGATCACGTCGACGAGCGGCTTGCCGGTCTTCTCATCCACCTGGGAGAGCACCTCGGCGGTGATCTCGATCAGGTAGGAATCCAGGTCGCCCTCGTTCCAGGTCTTAAAGACTTCGGCGATCTCCGCTGGCTCCATGCCCGCGCCGTAGCGCAGCAGCTGGTAGGCCTCGCCGATGACCTGCATGTCTGCGTACTCGATGCCGTTGTGCACCATCTTCACAAAGTGCCCCGCTCCGTCGGGGCCAATGTGGGTCACGCACGGGGTGCCGTCGACCTTCGCGGCCACTGACTCCAGCAGCGGGCCCAGAGCCTCCCAGGATTCCGCCGGTCCACCGGGCATAATCGCCGGGCCATTCAGCGCGCCCTCTTCGCCACCGGAGATGCCGGCGCCGACAAAGTTCAGGCCACGCTCGGACATCTCAGCTTCACGGCGAATCGTGTCGGTGTACAGCGCATTACCGCCGTCGATGATGATGTCGCCCTCGTCCATTTCCTCGGCGAGCTGGGAGATGACGGCGTCCGTACCAGCACCTGCCTGCACCATAATGAGCGCGCGACGGGGCCGCTCCAGCGACTTAACGAAATCGGCGATCGTCTCCGAGGGAACGAAGTTGCCGGTCTCGCCGAAGTCCTCCATGAACTTCTCGGTCTTCGCGGTGGTGCGGTTGTAGACGGCCACGGTGTGACCGTTGTTGGCAAAGTTCCGGGCGATGTTGGAGCCCATGACGGCCAGGCCAACAACACCGATTTGGGCGGTTCCTTCAGCAGTAGTCATGGTTTTACATCTTACAGGGCGATGTCTTGGTTAGGCTTAGGCGCATGTCCAATATTTTCATTGAACTAAGCCGTGTTGCCGCAGAACGCGAACTCACTACTGAGGAGATCTCCACCCTCAACGAGCTGCTGGCTCAGCACCCCACCCTCGACCGCACCCTGGGCGTGCAGTACCGCGCCGTCGGGCCGAACAAGCTGGAGCTTGCCCTCGAAATCACAGAAGATCACCTGCAGCCCTGGGGCGTGACCAACGGCGGCGTGTACGCCAGCCTGGGGGAGACCGCCGGCTCTATGGCCAGCTTCGTTGCTGCAGGCGCCGGTCCGGCCGTTGTCGGCACCTCGAACCAGACGCACTTCCTGCGTCCATCGGTCAAGGGGGACACCATCATCGCCACCGCCGAGGCCGAGCACATCGGGCGCACCACCCACCTGTTCCGCATCGAGCACAAGAATGAAAAAACCGGCAAACGCTGCGCCCTGACTTTCCTCAAGACGCAGGTTGTGCCGGATATGCAGCCCAAAAAGTAGGGGCTAGTCGGATACCGCGCGGGTATCGCGGCCCTCGCCGAAGCGCAGGTTATCGCGCACCTCGATGGAGCGGATTTCTTCCTTATCCTCCAGGTCGCGCAGCTTGCGCAGTGCGTTGCGGGCGTGCAGCTGCTGGCGGGTAGCCACCAGCTGCCAGCGGCGACGGGATACGGAGTTCAGGCCCCAGCTGAACGCGGCGACTGCGCGGTTGCGGAAGCCAACCATGTACAGCAGATGCAGCACCAGCCACATGACCCAGCCCAGGAATCCGGAGACCTCGGCCTTGTTCATCTTCACCACCGCGTTGAAGCGGGAGACGATGGCCATGGAGCCCTTGTCGAAGTAGCTGAACGGCACGCGACCCTCGTGGGAGGTGCCGTTGTTGATCTCATCCAGGATGGTCTTGGCCGCGTACTGGCCACCCTGCATAGCGACCTGGGCCACGCCGGGCAAACCGTCCTTGCTCATCATGTCGCCGACGATGAAGATGTTGTGGTGATCGCCCAGGGTCAGGTCGGCGTTCACCGGCACGCGGCCCGCGCGGTCGACCTCGATGCCAGCCTGCTCCGCCACGTGCTTGCCCAGCGGGGAAGCGGCCACACCTGCAGACCAAATCTTGGCGTAGGAGGGCACGAAGAACTCTTCGTCGGTCTTCATGTCCTTGTAGCGCACGCCCTCCTTGGAAACGTCGGTCACCAGGGAGTTCAGGATGATGTCCACGCCCAGGTCCTCCAGGCGGCGGGCGGCCTTGCGGCCCAGACGCTTGCCGAACGGAGCCAGCACCTGCGAGCCGCCGTCGATCAGCAGGATGCGCGTGTCCTCGGTGTCGATCTCACGGAACTCGTCGCGCAGGGTGCGGTGGGACATCTCGGCCAGCTGACCCGCCAGCTCCACGCCGGTGGGGCCAGCGCCCACGACGACGAAGGTCAGCAGACGCTCGCGCTCGACCGGATCGTTGGTGATCTCGGCGCGCTCGAAGGCGCCGGTCACGCGGGCGCGGATCTCCAGTGCGTCGTCGACGGACTTCATGCCCGGCGCGAACTCTGCGAACTGCTCGTTGCCGAAGTAGGACTGGCCGGCACCAGCTGCCAGGATCAGCGAGTCGTACTTCAGTACGGCATCTTTGCCGCCCAGGTCGGCGGTCACGGTCTGCTCGGCGATGTCCACGTTGCGTACTTCGCCCTTCACCACGCGGACGTTGTCCTGGTCCGCGAGGATCTGGCGGATGGACGGGGCGATCTCGCCCTCCGAGAGGATGCCGGTCGCAACCTGGTACAGCAGCGGCTGGAACAGGTGGTGGTTCGTCCGGTCGACGATGGTGACCTGGACGTTCTCGTTCTTGAACTTCTTCGCCGCAAAGAGGCCGCCGAAGCCCGCGCCGATGATGACGACGTGGTGGCGGTTGGTTTTGCTGGTCATGTAGTTGCTTCTCTCCTCAATGATGGTTGTTATCCGGCACTATCCTAATTGTTTCCTGCGTAGCGTTCACACCGAGAGCCCCCGGATCTGAAATTTTCCTTATCTTTCGGTTGTGCCTCGGAAGTTTGGTGTGGTTTTCCTAGTAACTTCGGGGGGAGTCACAGCGCATAAGGAGGGCAGGATGACGTCGCCGTACATCGACGAGGAGCGCTGGCCGCACCTCGTTGCCACCCCGCACGCTCGCTTCATGAGCCGCCGCGCTGAAGGTGTCACCTCGCGCCTCGAGTCGTTGCTGTCTTCTCGCGGTATTGGTCTGGACGCCGGCTCGGTGCCGCACATGGTCGTTCGGGATGGCCAGGTGATCGATCGGGTGGTCGCTGAGGGGTGGTTGGGCCTTGCGGAGGGTTACATGGCCGGGGAATGGAACGCCGAGCCCCTCCCGGAGATCCTGGGAATCCTGCTTGCCCAGCCTTTCGAAGGCAAGGTGGGGGAGTTTTTCGCACGCCGCTCGCCGAAGCGCCGCGGTCCACTGCCGGGGGAGCTGCCGGAGGCTCTTGTCGAGCTCTACGCGGGCGCGTCGCGTGCCACTGGCGCAGCCCAGTTCAGTAGCGCCTCCCGCACCAGTGCCCACGATCAGGGGATCGACTTCACCTGGTTCGGTGACCCGGATCCGGTGGAGCGCTTGGACCTCGACGATGCCCAGCGTCGCCGCATCAACACGATGCTTGACGAGGCGGAGGTTGGCCCCGGCGATCGCGTACTGGAGATGCCCTCTTCGGGCGGGCAGCTGGCTGTGCAGGCCGCCCGCCGCGGCGCCCGGGTGGACGTGTTGACCAGCGATGAGGAACACGCCGAGGCCGTCCGCGCCCGTGTCCATTCCGCCGGAGTCGGGGGAGCGGTCAATGTGGAACTCATACCCGGCCCCGTGCCCTCGCCCCGCCAGTGGTCGGGCCGCTACGAGGCCATCTTTTCCGTCGAACGCATGGAGACCCTGGGGCTCGGTGGGCTGAGCCACTACCTCAAAGCCGTCGACCGCATGCTGTCTGACGACGGCCTGGCCGTCATTCAGTCGATCGTGGCCACCGAGGAGATGCGCGAGACCGCCCGGGAATCCCTCGACGTGATGCGCGCCTACGTCTGGCCCGCCCTGGAGTACCCAACCGTCGGCCAGGTTCGTGAAGCCGCCGCCGAGAACACCCAACTGCGCGTGATTGCCGAGAACAACCTCAGCACCCACCTGCGCGCGACGTTGCCCCTGTGGCGCGCCAACTTCCTGTCCCGCGAACGCCAGGCCGCAGCTGCCGGATTCGACCCGGTTTTCCGCCGACTCTGGGACTATCAGCTAGCTCTCCACGAGGCCCTGGCCACCGCCGATGACATCGGGTGTGTCCAATTCGTTCTCGCCCCTAAATAGTTTTGCGATTTCCCCGCGGGGGTCGCCAGATAGTTTTAGCGTAATAAGAACTACTGGCGATTAACCGAGAGGAAATACCTGTGACAACTCCCACCAACCCCGATGTCATCATCGTCGGTGCCGGCCTGGCTGGCCTCGTCGCCGCCTACGAGGCGCAGAAGTCGGGTTTGAAAGTCCTGATCCTGGACCAGGAAAACCGCAACAACCTGGGCGGACAGGCGTTTTGGTCGCTGGGTGGCTTGTTCTACGTGAATAGCCCCGAGCAGAAGCTGATGGGAGTCAAGGATTCCGAGGAACTCGCTTGGCGCGACTGGGAGAACTCCGCGCAGTTCGACGACACCCAAAACGACTACTGGCCCCGCCGCTGGGGTCGCGAATACGTTCGCTTCGCCGCCACTGAGAAGCGCGACTACCTGAAGTCCCTGGGTCTCAACGTGCTGCCCACCGTCGGCTGGGCAGAGCGCGGCTCCGGCGACGCCAGCGGCCACGGCAACTCCGTTCCCCGCTTCCACCTGACCTGGGGCACAGGCCCCGAGGTTGTGCGCGTCTTCCGCGAGCCCATTGAAGCCGCCGAGGCAGAAGGCAAGGTCGAGTTCCGCTTCCGCCACCAGGTCGACGAACTGATCGTAGAAAATGACGCCGTCGTCGGCGTTCGCGGCAGCGTGCTGGAACCTAGCGATCTGGACCGCGGCGTGGCGTCCTCAAGAAAGGTCGTGGGGGAGTTCGAACAGCGCGCGTCCGCCGTCGTAGTGACCTCTGGCGGCATCGGCGGCAACCTGGACCTGGTGCGCCGCGCGTGGCCGACCGACCAGTGGGGGCCGGTCCCGAACGACATGGTCACCGGCGTGCCGGCCCACGTGGATGGCCGCATGATCAAGACTTGCGAAACCGCCGGCGCGAACCTGGTGAACACCGACCGCATGTGGGCTTACACCGAGGGGATGAAGAACTGGAACTCCATCTGGCCAGGCCATGGAATCCGCATCATCCCTGGCCCGTCCTCTCTGTGGTTGGACGCGACCGGTAGGCGCTTCCCGTCCAATATCATCCCGGGCGGCGACACGATCGCCACCATGAAGCACCTCGGTACCACTGGCCACAGCTACTCGTGGTTCGTCCTCAACAAGGCGATCGCCGACAAGGAGTTCATCTTCTCCGGCTCCGAGCAGAACCCGGATCTGACCATCAAGAAGGTCAAGAACCTGCTCTCGAAGGTCGGCCCCGGCACGCACCCAGCCGTCAAGGCGTTCATGGATCATGGCGAGGACTGGGTAGTCGCCGACGACCTCGGCTCCCTGGTCGAGGGCATGAACGCCATCGCCGACGACGATGCGCCCGAACTCGACGTGCACGAGATCCGCCGCATCATCGAGGATCGCGATTCCCAGATCGACAACAAGTTCAGCAAGGACTCGCAGATCAACTACATCCGCACCGCCCGCGGCTACCTGGGCGACAAGATCGTCCGCTGCGCCGCTCCGCACCGCCTGCTGGACGAGACGAAGGGGCCGCTCGTCGCCGTCAAGCTGCACGTGCTGACCCGCAAGACCCTCGGCGGTATTGAAACTGATCTGTCCGGCCGTTGCCTGCGCACCGACGGCTCCGTGCTGCCGGGCCTCTACGCCGCTGGCGAGGTTGCCGGTTTCGGCGGTGGCGGTATGCACGGCAAGAACGCCCTGGAAGGCACCTTCCTTGGCGGCTGCATCCACTCCGGCAAGCGCGTTGGCGAGAACCTGAAGGCGACCATTGCTCAGCGCTAGCGAATGGCGCGCCGCGGCGCTGAAACACGGCACGGTTCCGCTCATTGAGAAGACCCTCCGGCGTATCCGCGCCCAGGACCGGAACTTCAATGCGATCTCGGTGCTGCTCGACGACGAGGCCCTGGCCACCGCCGCCGAACTCGATTCCTCCACAGACCCCGGCCCGCTGCACGGCGTGCCAGTGCTCATTAAGGAGGAAGTCCACGTCCGCGGCGTGCCCACCACCTACGGCACCAACGCCAACCCTACGCCCGCGGCCGCCGACGACGAGATTGTTCGTCGGCTACGCAACGCCGGCGCCATCATCCTGGGCAAAACCACCATGCCCGCCTTCGGCGCCTTCCCGTTCACCGAGTCCGAGGCCCGCGGCATCACCCGCAACCCGCACAACCCGCGCTTCACCCCGGGCGGTTCCTCCGGAGGCTCCGCCGTCGCCGTCGCCGCTGGTTGGGTGCCTTTCGCCGTCGGCGGGGACGGTGGCGGTTCGATCCGCATCCCCTCCGCGCATTGCGGCCTGTACGGCCTCAAGCCCGCCCGCGGCACATTGCCAGGGGAGGATCTGTGGTGTCGCCTCGGCACCGCCGGTCCGATTGCTCGTTCCGCACGCGACTGCGCCCTTCTTTTTGACGCCCTGTCTGATTCCGTCGCTACCGAACCCGAGGGGGCGTCACTAAGAATCGGCGTAAGCCTGCGCCCCACAACGCCGCTGACTCCACCGCACCGCGACCACGTCCGTGCCGTGCGCGCGATGGCCGAGCGGCTGCGCGGAATGGGCCACGACGTGCGCGATTACACGCTGCGCCACAAGGATCCGACGGCGGCGTTTGTGACTCAGTTCTTCGCGGGGATCCGCAAGGAGATCGCTGACCTCGAGTACCCCGAGCGCATCGAGGGGCGCCACAAAGTCACGCGCGCGGCGGGCGTGTGGGCGCAGGGGCCGGTGCTGCGCTGGGCAGAGAGCTTCTCCGACCGGCTGGGGGAGCAGCTGGATCGGGTGTTCGACGAGGTCGATGTGCTGCTGACCCCGACCGTCGCTGCGCGCCCGGCGCGGGCCGGTGTGCTGACGGGCAAGGGGATGCTGGCAGCGCAGATCGCCAGCCTTCCGTCGGTGGCCTACACCGCCCTGTGGAACGTGTCCGGCCATCCCGCGATGAACATTCCCGCAGGTAAGGGGCGCGATGGCCTGCCGGTTGGTGTGCAGTTGGTGGCGCGCGATGAGCGGCTTTTGCTGGACCTGGCTAGCGCTTCATCAGCCGGCCCATAACCTCAGTCATCACGCGCCGTGGCATGCGCTGCGACACACTCGTCAGCAGTTTGTTGCGGGCGCCCGCGACGACCGAGGGCGGAGGCGACTTGCGCAGCAGCGCTTCGATGCCCGCAGCGACCACGTCGTGGCTGCTCATGCGCTTGAGTCCGCCGTCGGCGCGGTCGCTGCCCGCCACCCGGAAGAACTCCGTCTCCGTCGGTCCGGGGCACAGCGCCATGATCCGCACCCCCGAGCCCTTCCGCTCCGCGTACAGCCCTTCCGTAAATGACAGCACGAAAGCTTTCGTCGCACCGTAGACCACCATGCCGGGGGAGGGCTGGAACCCCGCGATCGACGACACATTCAGGATGAAGCCATTTCCGCGCTCTTCGAACCGCGGCAGGAACATGTGCGTCAGCTCTACTAGCGCGTGGACGTTCACCGCGATCTCTGCGCGCAGGCTGTCGGTCGGCACGTCGCTGAAGGATTCGTAGTTGGCGAAGCCCGCGTTGTTGATCAGTGAGGTTACCGTGATTCCGCGCGTCGATAGCTCCCACGAAATCTCGCCTGCCACGCCGTGTTCCGATAGGTCTTTGGCTATTACTTCGACCTTTACTTTGTGACGCCTCTTAATCTCCGCCGCAATCCTATTCAGCCGATCCTGACGACGTGCGACCAGAACGAGGTTCGCACCCTTGGCTGCCAGCTGGAGGGCGAATTCCTTGCCGAGACCCGAGCTGGCGCCTGTAATAAGGACGGTTTCTTGGGAGAGATCCAAAGTGCTCATGCCTCTATTTCTACATGATTCGGGGGAGTTCGGCAGCCTGATTGGATTCGAACAAACAGTCTAGTTATACTACAGAGTTAGCTTTTCATACGGCAAAAGTGTTGACTAGTTTGGAACGTGTGTTCTAGAATGGTGTTAGTTCACACAAGGGGATCGCATGAACACCACTGCACACGCCAACACACCCGCCGAACCACCACCAGAAACCACTGAGCCCTACTACCGTCTCGCGCGTTCCGACGATCCGCTGACGGTCACGTCTCGCACCTTAAACCTGACGCATCTTGCTATGGTCGAGCAGTCTACTCCGGCCCCGGACGACCTCGTTCCCGATCATGTATCGAAGATCGCGGTGCGCTTCGGTATTAGCAAGGTAGTGGCGGCCAATTACGCCGACGCGGGCCTGATGCTTGCAGCATTCCCGCGGATCCACGAACTCTTCCGTAGCGGTGCGTTTACCATCCGCCACATCCAGCAGATCACTGAAGCAGTCCAGGCTGTGGCCCCCGAGAAGCGCGCCCATGTTGAGGAAGGGATTCTCAAAGCCCTCAGCCCCACCCGTCCCAACCAGCATGTTCCCACTCCGCGGGCTGCCTATAACAAGGTGAAGACGGTCGTGGGCAATCGGGACGTGTTGGCGACTCCGCACGATAAAGCCCCGCCAAAGGATACGAACGCTCCCGAGCTCTTTTTCGACCGCGGTCAGAACGAGACCACGGCGATCACCCTCATCGTTCCGCGTCTGCGTGGTGTGGAACTGCACAAAGCCGTGAAGTCGGCCGCAACCAAGCGTGGCTGCTCCATGGGCGAGGCCTTCCTGGCCATGCTCGACCAAAGTATCACCACCGAAGTCACCCTCAACCTGTACAAGGCAGTCACCCCGCAACCTCGCGGAGTATTCGCCGAGGATCACTGGTTGTCAGAGGCCGCCAGCTGCGAGTGGCTCAAGAAAGTCACCCACCTGGCGGCCCCCGGGTACACCGCGACGGAGGGCTACCAGGCGACGGAGCTGCTGCGGGCGTCAGTAACAGGGCGCGATGGGCACTGCCGTTTCCCGGGATGCGACGTGCCGGGGTACGCGTGCGACGTCGACCATGTACACCGACATGCCGATGGCGGTCCGACGAGCACCGCGAACATGCACCTGCTGTGTCGTACCCATCACCGGCTCAAAACGGCTGGTACCTGGGACGTTGCGCTGCATGCAGACGGCACGGAGGTGTGGACCTCCCACGGTGACGGCCACCAGGTTGTGACCACGCCCGACGGCCCTCTTGCTCGCGAGAACTTCGCAGAACGCGGGGTTCGGAAGGCACGGGTTGTGCGCCAGTTGAACGCGGAAATAATGCAACGCAACGAAGGGGAACCGCCGTACTAGCCACTACTTCGAAGAGGTGACGGGCAGCACCATCAGCGCGCCGACGATGCAGATGATGCTGCACATGAGGAACATGCCGGGGTAGTCAAAATGCCTCAGCGCGAGTGCGGCTAGGCCGCCACAGAACATGTTGCTGACCCCCTGGGTGAGCGACATCAGCGACACGTCGCGCGCGCGGTTCCTCTTGCTGGGCAACGACTCGTTGACCATGGCCTGATCCACGCTGCTGAAAACACCCCAACTGATACCCAACAGAATCGCCGCGGCACAGACTAACCCCATGCCGGTGGCGATCGTCATCATGCCCGTAGCCGCCGCCACCCCGAACGCCGACACGACAACCAGGATCTTCCGCCGGCCAATCCGATCCGACACATTGCCGCTGACAATCGCGGTGATGATGGTGAAAACCGCATACAGCACGGTCAGCATCAACACGCCGGCGTCTGGATCCGGCACGCCGATGTGATCCCGCAGGTAGTACAGCAAGTAGAACAGGCTGGTGTAATTGGCCAGATGAATCACGAATCGACTGGCGAAAACCAGCCAATAGTTGCGGTAGGACCCTTCGTCGCCGACCGTGACAGACAGCGAATTATGCGGGCGAACGTGCGAATCAACGTGGCCGCGCCCGACGGCGAATTGGAAGATGAAGACAAGGGAAATGACGCCCACAGCCCAGTAAGCCTGCGTAATCGGCAAAGCTGTTGCGACAGCAGTCCCGCCGACAATTCCGAAGGTGTATGTGGCGCCGACAATGCCAGAGACGAGCCCAAACTTTTCCTGCGGCACGACGTCGGCGGTGACTGTCATGAGGTTGTTCGTCACAAACGCAACGAAGACCTGCACTAGGCACCACAATCCGGTGAGAACCCAGAAGCTGGGTGTGAAGGACATCAGAAACAAGCCGACCGTGACCAGGGGAGCGGCCAGCAGCACCCAGGGCAGTCGTTTGCCCCAGCGGTTCACCCAGAACCAACTGCGGTCGGCGGCATAACCGGTGATCAGGCTGGATACCACGGCGGTCGCGCCGCCGAGCATCATGAGTAGGGCGAGGGATTCCTCCTTGCTATCCGGGCGCAGTTCGATCATCTGCAGTCCCAGCAACAGCTGAGTCGGCCCGGCCCAGGCGATGACGGAGCCAAAGAAGGCTATGCCGAACTTCCAGAAGAACAGTTTCGGCTCGCGCTCGGCGGCGGTGAGGGTGTGCAGCATCAGTGGCCGTCCTCTCTGAATTGAGCGCTGATCTCCGGGGTAATGGCGCCTTCGCGGATCAGCGCCTGCAATAGGCGGGCGGCGGGCTTGGCCTGCCGATCAACGTCGACCACGCCGAACTTCTGCGCCATGCCTTCGGACCATTCCCAGTTGTCCACGAAGCACCAGTGGTAGTAGCGCTCCACGGCAGGAACGCGGGAGAGTTCCGCCAGGTGGTCCAGGATGAATGCGCAGCGGAAACGCTCGTCCGCGTCGGCGGTGCCGTTCTCCGTGATCCACACCGGCAGTTGGTAGCGCTCCGCGAGCTCGGCGGAGACCTCAGCAATCCCCGGCGGGTAGATTTCCCAGCCGAGGTCGTTGGTGGGGGTATGGGGGAAGGTGGCGTCAGAAAAACCGCGAACCGCAGTGCGCGAGTAGTAGTTAATGGCGACAGCATCGGCGAAGACCCCGCCGCTGGGGAGGTCGACGCCGGGGTGGCCGAGGAGTGGGTGGAAGCGGCCTTCGAAGAAGGCGGGCTCGATTGCCCCTTGGAAAAGCCATTCGACCAGGGGAGTTAGTGCGCGGTGGATGGGGTTGCGCGGGTTCATGGGGGCGAAAACGCGGCGGTGGTGGGCGAAGGTCACGCGCGGATTGTCCAGGCGTGAGTGGATGCGCTGGTAGGCCAGCAGGTGCGCGGCTGCCATGTTCCGCAGGCACGGGCGGACCTTGGCGAGGCCACCGCGGCCGGGTGGGGTGGAGCCGAAGAGGTACGCTTCGGTGGCGAAGACGTTTGGCTCGTTGATGGTGATCCAGTCGGTGACCACGTCGCCCAGGTGGTCAAGCACGACGTCGACGTAGCGCAGGAAGATCTCGACGTTCGCTTCGCGGGTGAAGGCGCCGGTGGCTTCGAACCAGGCGGGATGGCTGAAGTGGTGCAGAGTCACCAGCGGTTCAATGTCGCGTTCGCGCAGGTCTAGGAGCTCTTCTCGATAGCGCTTTAGCGCGTCGTGGTCGTAGCGGCCGGGTTCGGGCTCTACGCGCGATCACTCCACGCCGACGCGGGCGATCTGCAGGCCGAGTTCGCTCATGAGTTGGTTGTCCTCGCGCCAGCGGCGCCAGTGGTCGGTGGTGGGGTGCGGGGTGGTGCCGTCTTTGGCGACCCACTCGCTCCAGTTGTTGGGGCGCGGCGATCCTTCGATCTGGAGGCCGGCCGATGCGGTGCCGATGCGGATGTTGCTGAGGTCCATGCACCTAACTTATTGACGCCCTTAGTTTCTGTTGGCAAAGTTTTTCATTTTTACCCCATTGGGGGTATTTGGTTTGTTAAAACAAAACAATGATCAAAAAGACAGCAGCGCTCGCATGCACAACAGCCATTGCATTTGCCGGTTTCATCTCGCCAGCCCAGGCGGCGGAGGTGACGAAGAGGGAGAAGGTCGCATACTCCAATGTATTCGGTGACCTGCACATGAGGATGCCGAAGACGGTGGACCGGATCGAATACACGACGACCACCTCGGATGGGAAGAAAACCCAGGTTAGCGGCTATATCGTGGAGCCAGTCGTGGAGTGGAAGGGTAAGGGGCCACGCCCAACGGTGGTGATCGGCCGTGGAACGGTCGGGCAGGGCGACCAGTGCGCGCCGAGTAAGAACTGGCCGCTGGATGGGCAGCCGGGTCCGATCAAGTCGAAGCGTTTGGTGAACCTGGAGGGCATCTACGACTGGGTGTTCGCCTCCAAGGGTGTGCGCGTGGTGGTGACGGACTACATCGGCATGGGAACGCCGGAAATGCACACGTACATGAACCGCGACGACCAGGCGCACGCGATGCTGGATGCAGCGCGCGCAGCGGGCGTGGGTGACGGGCCGGTGGCGTTCTACGGGCACTCGCAGGGCGGTGGCGCGTCGGCAGCGGCGGTCGAGGCGGCGGCTGAGTACGCTCCGGAGCTGAATGTGGTCGGCGCCTATGCATCCGCGCCGCCGGCGGACCTGGAGGCGGTGCAGCGCAACATTGATGGATCTGACCTGGTGGGCGCAATCGGCTTCACGATCAATGGGCTGTTGGAGCGTTATCCGCACCTGCAGCCGTTGCTGGACAAACATCTGAACGACAAGGGAAAGCAGGCGCTCAAGGACCTGTCGACGATGTGCACCAACGAGATTACGGACAAATACGGCCACCAGAAGACTAGCGAGTGGACCAAGTCAGGCAAGTCGCTCGATGAGCTGTTGGATGACATGCCCGAGGCGCGGGAGGCTATGGAGCGTCAGCGCATTGGCACTAAACGTCCGGTGGCGCCGGTGATGGTGATATCTGGGCGTCATGACAAAAACGTCGAATACAACCAGGCGAAGGAACTAGCGCGTAAGTGGTGCGAAAAGGGCGCGCAGGTCGAATACCGCGACGACATCATGCCGCCGGTGGGTGAATACAATCACTTCATTCAGGCGGTGACGGGCGGCGCGTTCGGTATCGACTTCATTCTGAAGCGTTTCCGCGGCGAGCCGCTGGGGCGTACATGCGAGGGGTCGGTGGGGCAGGCGCAGGGCTCCGTGGAAGGTAGTGCGGCGCTGCCCAACGTGATGGGAAGTTAAAGTGTCATAATGTATATTATCGGCTAATCCCTGGCCTGCCACAGCTGGTAACACGTGGCGGCCAGGAACAGCACACAGAACGCGGCGAAGAAATACGTCAGCCCCGTGCCCTTCCACAGCAGATAGCCGATAAAGAACAACAGCACGACGATGCGCATGATGCGCGAGTACTTAAGCATCTCCGGAGACATGCGACCGAGCCTACTTAACCTGCTCTAGCACCAGCAACAGATCGATGGTGCCTTCATCGGCAATCGTTGCGGCAACGAACTGCGGCGTGTGAATGTCGTAGTCGCCGCGCTTAAATGGAATGTTGCCCTGCAGGATCACGTGCTCGCCGGTGCGCAAAACCTTCAGCTCGGCGGTCACCTTGTTCTTCTTGCCGTGCAGCTCCAGGTCGCCGGTGATGCTCACCGTGTCAGTCGTGCCATTGTCCGGCAGCTTGGACACGTCGGCGGGCTCCGTCAGCGTGAACGAGGCCTTCGGGAACTTATCGGTGTGCAGAATGTTGTTGCGCACGTTGATGTCGCGCTTCTCTACGTCACTGCTGATGCTGGCAACATCCACGGTGACCTGGCCTTCTGTCAGCTTCTTGTTGACGACCTTGAGCTCGCCCTCAACCTCTTCGGTGCGGCCCGAAGTGGTCTTGGTGCCCGCCGGCAGCTTCTCGTCGAAGGTGTATCCGGCCTGTGAGGTGTTGTCTCCGGCGCCGCTCACCACCTGCCACGTGCCGTCTACGCCCACGCTGGCAGGCTCGCCACCTGCGGTTATGTCGGCCGTGCGGAGCCCGCGATCGTTGAAGAAATTCACAACCAGCGGCCCGAACGCCATCAGCACGCCAACGACCATGCCAATTACGGCGAGAGTGATGATTCCCTTACGCATGCTCTACAGCATAGCCCTTCCTACCTGCGACCCCGAAGTTGCTCGACGCGGGTGGCTAGCCCTTCTAGTTCGGACGCCAACTCCTCCACCACCTCGGCGGACTCCCCTTCCCGCGCCGCGGTGCACAGGTCTTCAGCGGCGCAGCGGAGCTCGAAGAGGTCATCGTGAAACTTCTGGGCAGCGCTGGCTGACAGGATGACGGAGTCGACCGGGATGGACGTGCCCGCGAGTTGGGCACGCTGTTCATAGGCCCGTTGGCGGCACGACTGATTGCAAAACTTGCGGGGACGATTCGTCGGACCGGGTTCGACTACCCTGCCGCACCAGGCGCAGTGCTTGGGTCGGGGCTGTGGTCGGGGCATGGAACAATTCTTCGTAGGGTTTCGTTGTTATGATGAGTTAGTTCAAAACACTATGAGGAGTGATGATTCTTATGGCCGATCGCGTGCTGCGCGGAAGTCGCATGGGTGCCGTTTCTTATGAGACGGATCGCGATCACGATCTGGCTCCCCGCCAGATGGTGAAGTACCGTACCGAGGACGGGGAGATCTACGAGGTCCCCTTCGCCGACGATGCGGAGATTCCACAGGAGTGGATGTGCAAGAACGGCCAGCTAGGCACGCTTGTAGAAGGCGAAGGCCAGGAATCCAAGCCGGTGAAGCCCCCGCGCACTCATTGGGACATGCTGCGTGAGCGCCGCAGCCTGGAGGAGCTCGACGAGCTGCTCGAGGAGCGCATCGAGCTTCTTCGCAAGCGCCGTCGCACCGCGGTGAAGCTCATGAAGGAGCAGGAAGCCGCTCAGAAGTAGCGGCTAACGGTGCCGGCGCCGATACGCCAGGACTCCTGCGCCAGGTACTTCACCTGGTTAAAGCGGTGCGCCGCACCCCACTTCGTCACCTGCACCAGAGCCTCGGAGACGATGTTGCCGCTCATCTTCGAATCGCCGATCTCGCGCTCGGTGAAGGTGATCGGAACCTCGCGCACGTCGAAGCCGGCCTCGACAGCGCGCCACGCCAGATCCACCTGGAAGACATAGCCGGCGGAATCAACGGCGTCCAAGTCGATGCCCTCCAGAACATCGCGGCGGTAAGCGCGGTAGCCACCGGTGATATCGGACAGGCCAGCGCCCAGAGCCATGGAGGCGTACACGTTGCCGCCCCGGGAAAGCACCTGGCGGCTCAGCGGCCAGTTCACGGTCTTGCCGCCCTTCACGTAGCGGGAGCCCAGCACCATCTCCGCGCCGGAATCGATGCGATCCAGCAGCAGGTACAGCTGCTCCGGAGCGTGAGAGCCATCGGCATCCATCTCACACAGAATCTCGTAGTCGCGCTCCAGGCCCCAGTGGAAGCCTGCGATGTAAGCGCCACCCAGACCCCCCTTGCCGCCGCGGTGCATCACGTGGATCTTCGGGTTCTCAGCGGCCATCTCGTCGGCCAGCTCACCGGTGCCGTCCGGGCTGGAATCATCGACAACGAGCACGTCCACACGCTCGGGCTCGGCCTTCAGCAGCCGACCGATGATCAGGGGAAGGTTCTCCCTTTCGTTGTAGGTCGGGATGATGACCAGCGTTTTATCGCTCAGCTTATTCATGAAAAGCTTTCTTACCTTTCCTAAAAGTGAAAATCACAGACAGCAGACCCAGGATAGCTAGGATCCTTTCCACCCATGGGCCGACGAGAGCTGACAGGGTCATTGTATCGTTTAGAGGCAACTCGGCCTCGAGGGCGTCAGAAGTAAAGATATCGCTGCGCTGCTGAACCTTCCCATCCGGCGAGACAATCGCCGAGACACCCGAGGTAGCGGCAACCACCACCGCACGATCGTACTCCTGTGCGCGCATTCGCGACATTGCAAGCTGCTGGTAGGTCATATCCGTGAACCCGAAGGTCGCGTTATTCGTCGGGCTCGTCAGGATCTGCGCGCCACCCTGTACAGCCATGCGGAAAGCCCCGTCGAAGCTGACCTCGTAGCAAGTAGCCACGCCAACGGGGATGCCGTTCATGTGCACCACGCCATTATCGTCGCCGGGCTGGAAGTTACCGGCGCGGTCGACGTACTCGCTGAAGTTGCGCAGGAAACTGCGGAAGGGCATGTATTCGCCGAAGGGCTGGAGGAAGCGCTTGACGTGGCTCTCCCCCGGCCCGTTGCCGTCCCACACCACCATCGTGTTGTGCTGCGGGCTGACGGTACCGACCAGGATCGGGGCGCCGATGGAACTCTGCGCACGCTCGATTTCCTGGCGGGCGGCGCGGTCGGTGAAAGGATTGACGTCCGCGGAATTTTCCGGCCAGATGACGATGTCCGGGTGCGAGTCCAGCTTCTCGGTGCGGCGCACGTGATTATCCAGCACAGCGCGGCGCTGAGCGTTGAAGTCCAAGCCCAGGCGCGGCACATTGCCCTGCACGGCGACGACATCGACGCTGCGCTCTGCGCTGGTTCCGGGAATCAGCAGCACATAGGCGCCCACCACGGCCACTACCCCGGCCAGGGTGAATGCCGGCATCCGTTGCTTGCGGACAGTCAAGGCCAACAGCACGCCGAACAGCACCACGGCGAAAGTGACCACCGCCGGGCCGCCGAGGCGGATAAGCCAACTCAGCGGGCCGCTGGCCTGGCCCCATGCGATGCGTCCCCACGGAAAACCCCCGAAGGGGAAGGAAGAACGCAGCCACTCGACCGCGACGAACCAGGCTGGGATGCCGAGGATCTGGGCTGGGAGGGGGCGTCGTACTAAATGCTTCAGACCCCAGCCGAACAGCAGGCTATACAGGGACTGGACAAGAGCGAGGGCGATCCACGCAGCCGCGCCGACGAACTCCCCCACCCAGGGCAGCAACAGGGCATAGATCGTGGCTCCCTGCGCCCATGCCATTAGCATCGCGCGCCGGTGGTCGACGAAGTAGAACAGCAGCGCAAACCCCAGCGGCGCTGCCCACCACAGACCAGTCGGCTCGAAGGAAGCGAAGATCATCACGCCGCTGAATACAGCGACGAGGAGCCTGAGGATCATTCGTTCTCGCCCGCACGGTGGTCGATGACGTCGCCCCACCCATTCGAATCCTGGATCCGGTTAACTCGCGAATACGTCGTGACGCCAAAGCTTTCCAGTGAACGGCGCGCCGCCTGGCCGAGCATCTTGCGGATCACGGTGCGCGTCGGGGGGATCAGGAAAAGCAGGCCCAGGAAGCTCGAGACGATACCGGGAACGGCGACGCCCAACGCGCCAACCATGGAGAGCGCCATATCGGCCGACAGCTTCCCCGGTTGGTCGTTATGCTGCAGAGCGCGGACGGTGAGCTCACGCATCTGCCATGTGGCAACAGCAATGCCCAGGACAAACAGGCCTAGGAGCAGCAGCAATGCCCAGAGCCAGCCGATCCACTGGCCAAGCAGGATGAAGGCGATGACCTCCACTACGAGGTATACGGCGGGAAGAAATTGCATAAGACTTGGAAGCTCCTATAGTCTCTGTCTGAAAATTTGTTATGAAATCGCGATCTTCGTAACGGAATCGTGCTTACATAACGATAACGAAGGTGTGGGAAGAATCGTTCCTGCGCAACTCGAAAAACGATACTTTTAGGGAGAACCTCGATGCGTCTACGTCGCTCTATCATCGCCGCTGTACTGGCCCCCACCATGGCTCTGGCCACCGTCACTCCGGCGGTTGCGGAAACGACTACTCAGGGTTCCAGCACTACCACCGAGGGCTCCAGCACCAAGGAATCCGATGAGTGGTGGGAAAACCTGAACCCCTTCGCCAAGGTAGCTATCGGTATCGCCGCTGCCACCGGCATCTCCGTCGCCTTCGGCGTGCTGCGGACGATCTTCTACAACATCTTCCACGTCTAGCGTGGCGCACGCCGCCACAGCCAGCGCGGAACCACCTGCATGGCGGCGGCAAGTAACTTAAGGGAGCGCGGGATCCACACGGATTCCGCGCTGTCGTCGTTTATAGCGCGAACCGTGGCCTCGGCGACCACGTCCGGCGTGGTGGACAACGGCGCCGGATCCATGCCGCGGGTCATGCGGCCAATGACAAACCCCGGGCGCACGATCACCAGGCGCACGCCGGTGCCCTGCAAAGCGTCCTGCATGCCCTGGCAGAAGCCATCCAGGCCGGCCTTCGCGGAACCATACACATAGTTCGGGCGGCGCACGCGGGCACCGGCGATCGAGGAATAGGCCACCAGCACTCCCCTGCCGCGGGACTTCATCACCTGGGACAGCTCCGTCAGCAGGACCGCCTGGGCGGTGAAGTCCGTGTGCAGAATGCGGTAGACCTCGGCAGAATCGCGCTCCGCGAGTTCCTGGTCGCCCAGCACGCCGAACATCGCCAGTGCGACGTCCAGCGGGCCGGTGGCCTCGATCTCCGCGATGAGGTCGGCGTGGGAATCCACGTCGGTGGCGTCAAAAAAGAAGGAATCGACCTGCGTGGCGCCGAGGCCTGTCAGCTCCTCGGCGAGGTCCGTCGTGCGTCGGCCCGCGAGCACCAGATGATTGCCAGGGGCGAGGCGACGGGCGATCTCGCCGCCGATCTCGCTGGTCGCGCCGAAGATTGCGATTTTCTTAGCCATCGAGGGCTACAACTCCTCGTCTCATAGCGGCGACCGCCTTGCGGGAGGCCGCCTTCACTTCATTGGAATAACCGGTCAGCTTGATCTGATCCAGCAGGTCGATCACGCGGCGGCACCAGCGCACGAAATCGCCGGGGGTCAGGGTGGCGCCGCTCGCCTCGGCCGCGCGCAGGCAGTATTCCAGCGGGGCACCGGCGGTCCACTGGTGCACTGCGGTGGCGAAGCCCAGCTCCGGTTCGCGCGTGACGGTGAGGTTGTGGCGCTGCTCGTCGGTGGAAAGCTCCTGGTAGATGCGCCAGGTCTGGCTGATGGCGGTGGCCAGGGGCTCGGTCGGCACGCCATCGTCCTTGGCGCCGGAATCGCGACGGTTTTCGAAGACACAGGTGCTGGCCACGGCCGCGAGCTCCGCCGGATCCAGGTCGTCCCAGATTCCGCGGCGCAGGCACTGGGCGACCAGCAGGTCGGATTCGTGGTGGATTCTGGACAGGCGCTCGCCCTCCAGGGTGATGCGGGCGGTGTTGTCGCCGAGCTCCACATAGTCCAGCTCCGCCAGCAGCGCGAGGATACGGTTGAACTGGGCGGACAGGGAATCGGACTCCTGCGGATGCTCCTTTTGTTCGAACTCCAGGCGGCGGCCGGCCTTCAGGTACTGTTCGGCGGCGCGGCACAGTTCCTCGCGGCCTTCCCAGGCGTGCACCGGGTGGGCGTGGACCCGTTCGCGCAGCTCCAGCGCGTGCAGGGAACGGCGGCGCGCCCGGGGCTTAAGCTTCTTTGGCTTATCCAGTTGCAGGCGCCGCAGGTTGGCGGCCACTCCCCTGGCCTGGCGCTTCGGGTTGCGCGCCACGCCCTTGTGCAGGCGCATGTGGCCGATGTGTACCGGGGTGTTGCCGAACATGTCGGGGTTCACGCGCTCCACCCAGCCGTCATCGGTGATGATCGTCGGGCGGCCGCGGTGGTCGGAGCGGACGATGACAGCCGTCGTGGGATCCTTGCCGGTGGGCAGGGCGATCACGTCGCCGGCCTGCAGAGACTGCAACAGTGAGGTGGTCTCCGTCGCCGCCTCGTCGACGACCATGCGTTTGGCACGGCGCTCCTCCTGTGACAATTCGCGGCGCAGCTGGCCGTACTCGGTGACCAGCTGGAAGTCCTCGTTCAGGCTGTTTGACGGGCGGCGCACGCTGCGGATCGCGGCCTTGAGCTGCTTTTCCTGCTGGGCAAGTTCGCGGCGGCGCTTCTCTATCTGCTCGGCGCTCTCCACCACCGCGCCATTGGTCTGATACTGGGCAAAGGAGCGCAGCAGCAGGCGGTGTGCCTCATCCAGCCCCATCGTGCCGATGAGGTTCACGGCCATGTTGTACCCCGGACGGAAGGTGGAATCTAGGGGGTAGGTTCTTGTCGACGCCAGGTCGGCGACTCCATAAGGATCCAGCCCATGGCTCCACAACACCACCGCGTTGCCCTTCGTGTCGATGCCGCGGCGGCCCGCGCGACCCGTGAGCTGGGTGTATTGGCCGGGGGTCAGGTCGGCGTGGGTCTCGCCGTTGAACTTCACCAGCTTCTCCAGCACCACCGAGCGGGCGGGCATGTTGATGCCCAGCGCCAGGGTCTCCGTGGCGAAGCAGACCTTCAGAAGGCCGCGGGCGAAGAGGTCCTCCACGATGTGGCGGAATGCCGGCAGCATGCCGGCGTGGTGGGCAGCGAAGCCGCGGGAGACTGCGCGGCGCCACTGGCGGAAGCCGAGGACGTTCAGGTCCTCCTCCGTCAGGTCGGCCACTCCTGCGTCGATGGTGCGCAGGATCTCCTCCTTCTCCGCTGGGGATGAGTAGTCCACGCGATTGACCAGCAGGGCGCGAACGGCGGCGTCACAACCAACCCGCGAAAAGATAAAGTAAATCGCAGGCAACATGCCGGCGGTGGCCATGTGCTGGATCACGTCCACGCGCTTCGGGCCGCGCCGCTTGCCGGTTTCCTCGGCCTTAGCGGCGGCTGCGACGACCTTGCGGTTGATAGCGCCGAGATGCTGCTCCGAGCCTTCGAAGAGGGGCAGAATCTGGCGGCCGACCATCATAAACTGCGTCAGCGGCACGGGGCGCTTCTCGGTGACGATGATCTCGGTATCGCCGCGGACGGCGGAAAGCCAGCCGCCGAATTCCTCGACGTTGGAGACGGTGGCGGACAGGGACACGAGGATCACGCGCGGGTCGAGGTTGAGGATGGCCTCCTCCCAGACTGGGCCGCGGGAGCGATCGGCCAGGAAGTGCACCTCATCCATGACGACGTGCGTGAGGGTCTCCAGCCGCTCGGAATCGGCGTAAATCATGTTGCGCAGGACCTCGGTGGTCATCACAACGATGGGTGCGTCGCCGTTGATGGTGACGTCGCCGGTGAGCAGGCCCACGTTGGCCTCGCCGTAGCGCTCCACCAGGTCGCTGAACTTCTGGTTGCTCAAGGCCTTGATCGGCGTGGTGTAAAAGCAGGTGCCGTCGCCGTGGAAGGCGGCGAAGACGGCGAACTCGCCGACGATCGTTTTGCCCGCGCCCGTAGGGGCGGCCACCAGGACCCCCTGCCCCCTGTCGATGGCTTCGGCCGCCTGGACCTGGAAATCGTCCAGCGGGAAGTCGTACTGGGCGCAGAAGCGCTCTACCTGGGGGCTAAAGGATGTCATCGAAATCGCTGTGAGTGAAGTCTTGAGCCTTGGGGTCTTGACGTTTCGGCGTGGCTATCGGGCGAGCCGCGCTAGTGGACTGCGGGGCGGGCGTGGCGGTGGCAGGCTGGATGGGCTGCGGTGCGGCGATGTCGGAACTGTCATCGTCGTCGAGTTCCAGCCAGTCCTCCTGGTTGTTCTTGCGGCGCTTGTCGTTGAGGCGGGCGATCTGCGTGGCGATCTCCATCATCGCGCACAGGGAGGTCGCCAGGATGACCATAGAGATCGGATCCTGACCCGGCGTGACGAACGCAGCGAAGAGGAACAGGAAGGCCCAGATGAAGCGGCGCTTTTCCTTTAGCTGCTGGTAACTCACCACGTGCGCCAGATTCAGCAGCACGGTGATCAGCGGCACCTCGAAGCTCACGCCGAAAATCAGCAGCAGCGCCATGGCGAAGCTGAAGTACTTCTCGCCGTTCAGCGCGGCGATCTGCGCCTCGTCACCGATCGTCAGCAGGAACTCCAGGCCGAAGGCCAGCACGAAGTAAGCCAGCACCGCACCAACGGCGAACAGCACGCCGGCGGAAATGCCCACGCCGAGGGTCCAGCGCTTCTCATTCTTGTGCAGACCCGGGGTGATATAAGCCCAGATCTGACCCAGCCAGATGGGTGAGGAAAACACCATGCCGGCCAGCGCACCGACCTTCAGGCGCAGCATAAACATCTCGAACGGGCTGGTCGCCAGCAGGCGACACTCCCCCGCCTCAGAGCCGAAACGCGCCTCGGGCGGCAGGTTGCAATACGGTCCGCGCAGTACCTCGCCCAGCGAAGCGATCGGGCCGACCTCGACGTTGTACCAGATGTAGCCGATGATCGTGCCGATGAAAATGGCAACCAGGGAAATGAATACGCGCTTGCGCAGCTCATTGATGTGCTCGACGATGGTCATCGAACCATCGGCGGGCTTCTTTAGCTTCTTAGCCACTTACTCGTTCGGCTGCTGCTCGGTCTTCGGCTGGGCCTGCGGCTGGGCCAGGTTCTGTGCCTGCTGCTGCTCGGCGGTCGGAGCCTTCTTCTCGGCCAGCTCTTTCTTGTCGCCGTCGGTCTTCATCTCGTCCATCTCGGATTTGAAGATGCGCATGGAACGGCCCAGGGAACGTGCCGCGTTGGGCAGGCGGGTCGCTCCGAACAGCAGGAAGATGACCAGAGCGATGATAATTAGTTCAGGAACGCCAAGGTTCGGCATTGTTTTCCACGAGCTTTCTGTTGTTGGAATCGGTCTTTCTATCCTAGCCCGCGAGCCTCGTATGCTTCGAGGCCGCGCCGCGCTAGGGCTTTTAAGTTCTCGGACAATGGTAGCGGTTCAAGCACGCGAATTCCGTGCGAAAACCCGAGTAAAAACCTAAGAAGCCACGGGCCGGTTTCGGGCACGTCGACGACCAGGCGTGACTCGTCCTCCACCACCCACATCGGGAAGTACTCCAGCATCCACCGCAGCGACTCGTCGAGCTCTATGCGAGCCCATCGGTCGCTACCCGCAAACCCGAAGGGATCCTGCGGGTCGATCTCGGGTACGTCGAGCGGGCTGGCTGTGCCTTCTTCGCCCAGGTCAAGCCCGTCGATGCGGGACAGCGCAAAGGTTTTTCTAGTGACGCCACCTTCCCGCGCCCACAGGTAATACTCCCCGTCGACCAGGCCCACGTGGTCGGGGTCTACGGTGCGGGGGCTGAACGTGTCGCTGGAGACGGATTGGTAGTTGAAGCTGACTTGGCGGCGGGTGCGGATGGCCTCAGCCAGGCTGTGGCGCAGATCCAGGAAGGACGCCTCCGAGGGGGCCAACTCGGGGGTAAAAGTTTCGGTATGGGCGCGTCGCGCGCGCAGGAGCGTCTGGATCTTCTCGCTGGCCGTGTCGATCGTCTGCTGTGTCTCCGCCGGCGCCGTGGAGCGCAACGCCTCCAGGTTCAGCAACAGTACACCGGCCTCCATCGGCGTGAGCGCCACTGGGCGATCCAACCCGGCGGAGAACTCCACGGTGGCGCGCATGCGGTCGACCGTGACCTCCACCAGGGATCCCGGGAAATAGCCGGGAAGGCCGCACATGCTGACCTGACCGAGCTCGCGGGTGATCTGCGCGGTCGACAGGTTAAGGGCGCGCCCAGCCTCCATCAGGCTGCTGTCCGGGTGATTGCGGAACCAGGCGACCACCGACAGTGTGCGCTGGAACTGCTCGGCGTTGGAACGAAGGGGCGTCATTTAACAGCCTCCTTGAGAACGGCAACAACATCGGCGACGAGATCCGGCGGCGAGGTAACGATGACATGGGGTGCATAGGCGGCCGCGGTGCGGACAAACCATGTGCGCTCCACGGGGCCGATCTGGCCGTTGTCATCGGTGAGGCGGCGCAGCTCCCAGGCGCCGTCATCCGGGAATTCCACGGTCGCCGTGACCATCTGGCGGCTGCGCGCCAACCCCTGGGCGATGAGCTGCTGCGGGGTGCCTTCCGGGCGGGGGTACTGGGAGAACTCCGGGAGGGCTACGACGGAATCGATGCGCGCCAGGCGGAAGGTGCGCTGGGCCGCGCGGTCGGGGTCGAAACCCGTGACATAGGTCAGGCCGTCCTGGGCGCCGAACGCCCACGGCTCCAGGCGGCGCTCCTGGGGTGTATCGACCAGCGAGGGATAGTAGTTGAAGCTCAAGACCAGCCCGTTATCGAGGGCGCGAAAGATAGCGTCGAAGGAATCGCCATCCAGGTCAGTGTGATCCGGGATGGCGGGAATGGCAACCTCGCCGGTGGAGATGCGGTGCTGCATCCCGGCGGCGGCCAGCTTGGCATACGCGGACTGGGCGGCGTGATGCATGCCGCTGGACTGGGCCCAGTGGCTGGCGGCTGCGATGACGGCGGCCTCGGCATCGGTGAACTCGATGTCGGGAAGGAAAGTCTGGGCGGGGTCGAGGCTCAGTTCGTCCGTGCCGCCGATATGCACGCCCAACGCGGCGAGGTCCCGGCGGTCGCGGCTGAGCTGGCGGCGGGCGGAATCGTCGTTGTCGTGCTGATAGCCATCAACATTGGCCAGCACCCACTCGACGGAGCGCGGACCGTCCGAGTTGAGAAGTGCGATCACCAAGTTAAACAGCCGGGTGGCGCCGGGCATCCAGTGGGTTTCGACGGGGCGATTGCGGTTCATCGGGCTTCCAGGGAGGAGATAATGCGGTCGACATCCTCGTTGGAGTTGGCGAAAGGATCGGCCAGCAGAGCCTCTGCCCCATTCTCGCCGTTGACCTTCACCCGCATCCAATCCACCGTGTAGGAGAGTTCGGGATGCGCACGCACCGCGGAGATGAAGCGGCCGCGCACCGCCGCGCGGGTGGTCGGCGGGGCGTGACGGACGGCCTCCTTGATGACCTCCGGCGCCAGCAGAGTCTTGGCCAGCCCGCGCCGAGCCAGCACGTTGAACAGACCACGTTCCGGGTGGATGTCGTGATACATCAGGTCGATCTGCGCCAAACGCGGATCGATGGGATCCAGGCCGCGGGCGGCGGCCATGCGATCCAGGAGGGACTTTTTGATCACCCAGTCGATCTCCGTGGAGACCGGAGCGAAGTCGCCCGTGTCGAAGCAATCCAACACGCGGCCCCACAGATCCACCACGGGGGCTAACTCCGCGTTGGAGGTGCCTTGCTCCGTGTCTTCACGCGAGGCGAGGTAGGCGCGGGCGGCGTCATAAAAAGCGCGCTGCACCTCCAACGGCGTGGCCGTCGACCCGCTGCGCAGAGCGATGTCGACCTGGCCGGTGAAGTCGCGGGAGATTTCGCGGATAGAGCGAATCTCGTTGGCCATCTCGAAGTCGGGCAGGGGAACGCCGGCCTCGATCATCTCCAGCACCAGTAGAGTGGAGCCGACCTTCAGGGCTGTGGTGACCTCCGACATGTTTGAATCGCCCACGATGACGTGCAGGCGGCGGTACAGGGAGGAATCGGCGTGCGGCTCGTCGCGGGTGTTGATGATGGGGCGCGAACGGGTCGTGGCGCTGGAGACGCCCTCCCAGACGTGGTCGGCGCGCTGGCTCATGGTGTAGCCCGGGCCGAAGTTCTCGTTCGGCGCGCCGGGGTACGGGATGGCGAGCTTGCCCGCGCCGCAGATCAGCTGGCGGGTGACCAAGAAAGGCAGCAGCTGCTTGCTGAGCCCCTTGAGGGGAATATCGCGGCTAACCAGGTAGTTTTCGTGGCAACCATAGGAATTGCCGAGGGAGTCCGTGTTGTTCTTGAGCAGATAGACCTTGCCGCCGACGGCCTTCTCGGCGCGGTCGGCCAGGTCGTGGAACATCAGGTCGCCGGAGCGATCATAGGCGATCAGCTGGTGCAGGCTATCGCATTCCGCGGTGGCGAACTCCGGGTGGGCGCCGACGTCCAAGTAGAGGCGCGAGGCGTTCTCGGTGTAGATGTTCGAACTGCGGTGTTCCTCCACGACGGGGGCGAAGAGCTTGCGGGCGATCTCGTCGGGTCCCAGGCGACGGGAGGAATCCTGCATGTTGGCGATGCCATACTCCGTCTCGAGGCCCATGATGCGGCGGCGGATAGCTGGGGAGGTCACTGCCCGCCCTTTTGCACGTAGGAGCGGACGAACTCCTCGGCGTTGTTTTCTAACAGCCCGTCAATCTCGTCCAGCAGATCGTCGGTGCCGGTGACGTTCAGCTGCTGGGTGCCGGCGCCGGTCGTCTGATCCAGCGGTTGGTCGTCGTCGCGCCGACCGCCGCCGGCGCTGATCTGTCCGCCCTGAGTCATTGGTTAATCTTCCTTTCTGCCAATCCCGGAGACCTTGTCCGGGTGGATGTCCTTCAAGCCTGCCACGAGCTCGGCAACGGTGGGCCGAGACCCCGATTCCAACAGTGCGCGCAGCTCCAGTTGGTTGAACGCGCGGGGGTCGTCCATGGTGATCCGCACGGCACCGTCGGGGGTATCGACGATGACGTTATCCCAGTTCGCCGAGAGGATGTCGGCGGAGTAGTTCGCCACCAGGTGCCCGCGCAGCCAGGCGCGCGTGGCCCGTGGTGGGGCGTCCACCGCTGCCGCTACCTCCGCCGGGTCGACCAAGGTGCGCATCCGGCCCTTGTTCACCAGAGCGTGATACAGCCCGCGGCGCGGGTCGATGTCCGAGTACTGCAGATCCACCAACGCCAGGCGCGGGTCGGTCCATTCCAGCCCGCGGGCGCGGTAGGCGTTGATCAGCTGCAGCTTGGCCGTCCAGTCCAGCCGATCGGCGGTGGACAGCGGGTCGGCTTCCAGGTCGTCCAAGATCTCGCCCCAGAGCTCGTAGACCTCCAGGTCGTCGCCGCGCAGATCGAGGATCTCCCAGACCCTCTTGCGGATCTCCCGCTGCGTCTCAATCGCCGTGCGCTCGACCTGACCGTAGAAGCGCAGGCGGTAGGCGCAGTCCAGGTCGCGGGAGACGCGCTGGACGTCCGCTACCGGTTCCAGCAGGCGCAGGTCGCCGAAGTAGGCGCCCGCGGCGACAGCCGCCAGCACCAGCGCGGTGGTGCCGAACTTCAGGTAGTTGGAGAACTCGCTGAGGTTTGCATCGCCGATGATGACGTGCAGGCGGCGCCACCTATCGGCCTCGGCGTGGGGTTCGTCGCGGGTGTTGATGATGCCGCGGTTCAGGGTGGTCTCCAGCGAGATATCGGTCTCGATGTAGTCGGCGCGCTGGGTAATCTGGAATCCTGGTTGCTCGCCTGCTGGACCCAACCCGATGCGGCCAGCGCCGCAGAAAACCTGGCGGGTGACGAAGTGCGGAATTAGGGCGGCCTGCACGTCCTCAACGTTCAGGTCCCGGGGGTACAGGTAGTTCTCGTGCGCGCCGTAGCTGGCGCCCTTGCCGTCGACGTTGTTCTTGTAGATCTTCAGCTCCGGCTCGGCGGCCTCGGCTGCGCGGTGCATGATGATGTCCCCCGCCCGATCCCACACCACCGCATCGCGGGCGGTCGTGGTCTCCGGGGCGGAGTACTCCGGGTGCGCGTGGTCGACGTAGAAACGCGCCCCGTTGGCCGTGATGACGTTCGCCGCGCCGAGGGCGTTCGGATCCAGTACCGGTGCGCTCCCCCGGCGATAGCGGCGCAGGTCGAAGCCGCGAATGTCGCGCAGAGGGGACTCGTTCTCATAGTCCCACCGGGTGCGACGATTGACTCCCTGGCCGCTGTGCTCTGCGTAGGCAATGACAGCCTGGGTGGAGGTGAGGATCGGGCTGGCAGCCGGGTCGTTCACCGCGACGATGCCGTACTCCGTCTCCGAGCCAATGATGTGCGGGCCAAACAAGATTCTTCCCTCCTAGACCTTGTGCACGTCGATGTCCACGACGCGCTTCGTGCCATGGCCGTAGATGCGCGCCCACTCCGCGGGATTGGTGGTATCCGGCAGGTCTTCCGAATCCGCCACCTCGGCAAGCACCGCCGCGGAGACGTGATCCGGGCGCAGGCCGTCTGTACCGTTTGCGCCGTTGTGCAGCGCATCCTTGATGGCCAAGGTCTTCGCCCGATCCACGATGTTCGCCAGCATCGCGCCGGAAACGAAGTCCGCCCAGTACAGGTCCTCGTGGCTGCCGTCGGCGTAGTGGAGCGTGACGTAACGGTGTGCCTCGTCCCGGGCAAAGAGCTCGTCGACAATGCTCTGCCGCAGGGCCGCCGCTGCTGCGTCGCTGGAACCGGCGGCGGCGGAAAAGTTGGCGTCAATAGGAAGAGAAGCAACGAGGTGCTTCGACAAGATGGCCTCCGCACCGGCCGCGTCGGGCCGGGCAATGCGGATTTTAACGTCGAGGCGACCAGGGCGCAGGATGGCCGGGTCGATGAGCTCCTCGCGGTTCGAGGCACCGATGATAATGACGTTGCCTGCGGCCTCCACACCGTCGAGCTCGGCGAGCAGCTGCGGGACGACCGTCGACTCCATGTCGGAGCTGACGCCCGTGCCGCGGGTGCGGAACAGCGCCTCCATCTCGTCGAAGAAGACGATGACAGGGCGGCCCGAGCTGGCCACGCGGCGAGCCTGCTCGAAGATGGCGCGGATCTGGCGCTCGGTCTCGCCCACGAACTTGTTCAGCAGTTCGGGGCCCTTGATGTTGAGGAAGTACGGGGAATCCGACTGCGCCAGGGAGTTCGCCACAGCCTTCGCGATGAGGGTCTTGCCGTTGCCGGGCGGGCCGTAGAGCAGCACGCCCTTCGGCGGACGCAGGCCATAGCGTGTGTAGATCTCGGGGTGCAGGAAGGGCAGCTCGACCGCGTCGCGGATCTGGGTGATCTGCTGGCCAAGGCCACCGATGTCGTCGTAGGTGACGTCCGGGACTTCCTCCAGGATGAGGTTGTTCGTTTCCGCGCGGGGTACGGCCTCGAAGGCCCAGCCCGACTTGCGATCCACGATGACGGAATCGCCGGTGACCACGTTGCCGACCAAGTCCGCGGCGGCCTTGACCACGTACTCCTCGCCCACCTTGTCGGCGATGATCAATCGATCCCCGGTGACCTCCACGACCTGCGCGATGTCGCCGAAGTCCGGCTGGCCGGTGACCTCCACGACCTGCTGCCCCTCCCCCAGGCGCACCATCGCGCCGGGCACCAGTTCGTGCTGCGGAACATGTGGAGAAACCATCAGGCGCATCCGGCGGCCGGCCGTAAATACCTCCGCGGTGAAATCCCGGTTGGCCTGCAGCAACGTGCCGTAGGTGCTGGGCGGTTCCGCGAGCGCTTCCAGACGACCGTTGATCTCCTCCAGCTTCGCGCGGCTGGCCTGCAGCAGCTCCACGAGCTTCGCGTTGCGCGCGCCGAGTTGCCGGTTTGCGATCTGCAACTCGCGTAGGGTCTTCGGTCCTTCCGCTGCTGTGTTCTCGGTCATACTGACCAGTCTACTAACGGCGTGCGCGGCGTTGCGGTCGAGGTGCGGTGACGCCATCAGCCAGCCTGCGCGCCAGGATCAGAAATGCCGTGTGCGCATTCATCCGGTGTTCGGGGCGGGTGGCCAGGCCGTCGACCTTCCATTCGCGAACGAGGGATTCCCACGCCTTGGGTTCGGTGAAGCAACCGGTTTCGCGGATGCCTTCCATGACCTTCATCAGTTGCGGCACGGTGGCGACGTAGGTCATGAACACGCCACCCGGGATCAGCACGTCCTTGACGGTATCCAGCATCTCCCAGGGCTCCAGCATGTCCAGCAGCACGCGGTCGACTTCCCCGACGTCCTCCTTGGTGACGGTCTTCAGGTCGCCGAGGCGCAGGTCCCAATTGTCGGGGTGGCCGCCGAAGTAGTCCTCCACGTTGTCCTTGGCGTAGGCCAGGTGATCTTCGCGGATTTCATAGCTGATGACCTTGCCGGTCGGGCCGACGGCGCGCAGCAGCCAGGTGCTCATTGCGCCGGAGCCGGCGCCGGCTTCCAGCACGGTGGCGCCGGGGAAGATATCGCCTTCCACGAGGATTTGGGCGGCATCCTTCGGGTAGATGACCGCAGCGCCGCGGGGCATGGACAACACGTGGTCGACCAGCAGGTGGCGGAAGCACAGGTATTCGCCCGCGCCGGAGGACTTCACCACGGTGCCTTCGTGCTGGCCGATGATGTCGTCGTGGCGGATCTCGCCCTTGTGGGTAAAGAAGCTCTCGCCCTTGGCCAGGGTGATGGTGAAGTGCCTGCGCTTGGCGTCTGTGAGCTGCACGCGGTCGCCTTCGGTGAAACGGCCGGAATATGCCATGTGGTCTTCCTTCCTGCTTTAAGGGATCTGCACCACTTTACTAGGCTGGGCGGGGTGAGTAAGAAACCAGCCCTGTCCCCTTCCCGCGCCAACGACTACAAGCAGTGCCCGCTGCTGTACCGCTTTCGAGCCATCGACAAATTGGAGGAGCCGAAGACGGTCGCACAGGTCAAAGGCACGCTGGTGCATGCGGTGCTGGAGAACCTACACAAGCTACCGCGCGGGCAGCGCACCTACCCGGCGGCGGTGAAGATGATCCGCCCGGAGTGGGAAAAGATGCTGGCTGCGGACGCGGAGCTGGCTGAGCTGGTGCCGGAGGAATCTACCCTGGCGTTCTGGGAGGAAGCCCGGGAGCTGGTGAAAGGCTACTTTCAGATGGAGAATCCGGAGGGTTTTGACGCCCACGAGTGCGAACAATTCGTGAATCTAACGCTGCCCAATGATGTGCCGGTGCGGGGCTTCATCGACCGAGTGGACATAGCGGAGACCGGGCAGGTGCGCGTGGTGGACTATAAGACGGGAAAGAAACCCGCCCCTCGCTTCGCCGACTCGGCCCGTTTCCAGATGATGTTCTACGCCCTGGTGTGGTGGCGCATGACCGGCGAGCTGCCGACCCAGCTGCGGTTGATGTACTTGAAGGTCAGCGACGATATGGTGCTGAGCCCCACAGCGGCCGAGCTAGTCGCGTTTGAGCGGGAGCTCGGCGAGCTATGGGGGCGCATTCAGGCGGATGTGCGCAGCGGAAACTTCCAGCCGCGCACGACGAAACTGTGCGGATGGTGCCACTTCCAGGGCCTCTGCCCTGCCTTCGGTGGCACCCCGCCGGATTATCCCTGGGAGGTTTCCTCTTCGCTGTAGTCGGTGTACAGCTTGCCCTGGAACTTCGGGTTCAGCAGGTTCTCGGGGCTGAGGACCTCGTCGAGGGTCTTCTCGTCCAACAGGCCCTTTTCCAGCACCAGCTCGCGGACGGATCGGCCGGTGCGGGCGGCCTCCTTACCCACCAAGTCACCGTTGTGGTGACCGATCAGCGGGTTGAGGTAGGTGATGATGCCAATGGAATCCTCCACATACTTGCGGCACACATCGGCGTTGGCAGTGATGTCCACGACGCATAGAGTGCGCAGCGTGGTGCAAGCACGAGCCAGGAAGCGGACGGATTCGAACACGCACTGGGCGATGACCGGCTCCATGACGTTGAGCTGTAGCTGGCCGGCCTCTGCCGCCATGGAGACCGTCTGGTCGTTGCCGAAGACTTTAAAGCAGATCTGATTGACGACCTCAGGGATCACAGGGTTGACCTTGGCAGGCATGATGGACGAGCCCGCCTGGCGCTCCGGCAGGTTGATCTCGTTCAGCCCCGCGCGCGGACCGGAGGACAGCAGGCGCAGGTCGTTACAGATCTTCGACAGCTTCATTGCCACACGCTTCACCGCCGCGTGAGCGTTGACGTACGCGCCGGTATCGCTGGTGGCCTCGATGAGGTCGCGGGCCGGTTCGATCTTCAATCCACTGACATCGCTGAGGGCGCGGATGACCGCGTTCTGGTAACCGGGAGGCGTGTTCACTCCCGTACCGATAGCGGTGGCGCCCAGGTTCATTTCGCGCAGCTGTGCCTGGGAACGTTCGAGCTGCAGGCGCTCCTCGGCGATGTTGTAGCCGAAGGCGCGGAACTCCTGGCCCAGGGACATCGGAACCGCGTCCTGCAGCTGGGTGCGGCCCATCTTCAGGATGCTGCGGAACTCCTGGCCCTTGGCCAGGAAGGCGCGCTCCAGCGCGTCGAGGTGCTTGATCAGCTGGTCAATCGCAAAGTGCAGACCCAGGCGGAAGCCCGTGGGGTATGCGTCGTTGGTGGACTGGGACATGTTGACGTCATCGTTGGGGTTGATGATGTCGTAGGAGCCTTTCGGGTGGCCCAGGTACTCCAGCGCGAGGTTGGCGATCACCTCGTTAGTGTTCATGTTCACACTTGTGCCCGCACCACCCTGGAACACGTCGATCGGGAACTGATCCATGCACCGGTGCTCTTCCAGCACCTGGTCGCAGGCCCAGATGATCGCTTTTGCTTTTTCATCCGGCAGTGCGAAGATCTCGTTGTTGGCGATGGCGGTGGCCTTCTTGACCATCACCATTCCGCGGATGAACTCCGGGATCTGGTTGATGGTCGTGCGCGAGACCTGGAAGTTATCCACGGCGCGGAGGGTGTGGACGCCATAGTAGGCATCGTCCGGAACCTCCATCGTGCCCAACAGGTCTTCCTCGGTGCGGAAGCTTTTCGCGGCGCGCGCCAGCTGGGAGTGCGTTTCAGCTGACGTGATGATGTCGGTCGAGTTGACGACCTTATCGCCATAAACTTCTGCCGCTGCTGCTGAGGGAATGGGTTGATCAGTCACAAAACATCCTTGGGTATTTAGGGGTTGCAATGTATACCCCACCCTAACGAATTAGTGACTAGATGCGGGCAATGCGTATATCGGTAGCAAGAATCGCTTCTGCGCCGAGGGCGGACAGCTCGTCCATCAGCGAATTGGCCTGCGTCTTTGGCACCATTGCGCGAACCGCAACCCAGCTGTCATTGGCCAGCGGAGACACGGTGGGCGCGGAGAGCCCCGGTGTGATGGCCGTGACCTTGTCCAGGTTGGCACGCGCGATGTTGTAGTCCAGCATCACGTAGTTGTGTGCGTGCAGGATACCCTGGATGCGGTTAATCAGCACGCTCTGCTCCGCTGTGACCTCCGCGTCCTTGCGGCCGACGATGACGGCCTCGGAGACACACAGGGGTTCGCCGAAGGGCTTCAGACCCTGCTGTCGCAGAGTACGGCCGGTGGAGACGACGTCGGCGATGACATCGGCCACGCCTAGGCGGATAGAAATCTCCACCGCGCCGTCAAGGCGGATCACCTGGGCCTCCAGGCCACGCGCGGCAAGATCCTTGCGAACCAGGTTCGGGTAGCTGGTAGCGATGCGCTTGCCCTCCAGCTGCTCCACCGTCCACTCCTCGTTCTGCGGGGCGGCGTAGCGGAACGTGGAGGCACCAAAGCCCAGCGGCAACAACTCGTCGACTTCTTCGCGGGTATCCGCCGCCAGGTCGCGCCCGGTGATGCCGATGTCCAGGTGGCCGGAGGCAATGTAGATCGCGATGTCCTTGGGGCGCAGGAAGTAGAACTCCACCCCGTTGTCCTCGTCGGCAATCGTCAGGGATTTCGAGTCGCCACGGGTGGCGTAGCCGGCCTCCTTGAGGATCGCCGTGGCCTTCTCGGACAGAGAGCCCTTGTTGGGCACTGCGACGCGCAGCATGATTAACGATTGCCTTTCTTGCTTAGAGGAACTTGTAAACGTCTTCGGGGGTGAGGCCACGGCCGACCATGACGACCTGCAGCCAGTACAGAAGCTGGGAGATTTCCTCGGCGAGCTCCTCGTCGGATTCGTACTCCGCGGCCAGCCACACCTCGCCGGCCTCTTCGACAATCTTCTTGCCCTGGAAATGCACGCCGGCATCCAAGGCCTTAACCGTGCCGGAACCTTCCGGGCGCTCCTTGGCGCGGGAGGACAGCTCAGCGAAGAGAGATTCGAAGGACTTAAGTTCTTGTTCGTTCACGTCTTCCATTGTGGCAGATCGCACACTGGCCGGTGCTGTGTGCCCCAGGTCTGCGTGGATCTGGCGCAGATCCTCCAGTGCGAAGCCACCCAGATCCTGGGCTCCCCCGCGCAGCTCGGCCAGGGTCTGCACCCCGGTGGGGATCGCGGTGTGCGGGTCGGTGGGCGCGCCCAGCACGCGGCAGCCCGCGTCGCGGGCAGCCGTCATGCCCGTCGTGGAATCCTCCACTACCAGACAGTCGTCGGGTGCGAAGCCGAGGCGGGCTGCCGCAGTGGCGTAGATATCCGGCGCGGGCTTGCCATTGGGGACCTCATCGCCACACAGCGTGAAGTCGAAGAACTCCCGACCGATGGAATCCAGGGACAGCTCCGTCAGTGCGCGGTTAGTGTTGGTAACCAACGCCATGGGGAACCCAGCGGCCTTGGCCTCGTGCAGGATCTCCCTGATCCCGGGGCGGAATTCCAACTCCCGTGCAAGGAGCTCCCCTACGCGCGTGTACATGAAGTCGAGCCATGCGGCCTTGGCGGCGTCATCAAGAACCAAACCCGCATGCGCCGCGCAGATCTCGACGGTCGTGGGGGTCGTGGCGCCGACGGTCTTTTCGCGGACCTCCGGGGTCAGCGGGCGCCCCATCTTTTCGCCCATCTCGAAGGTTGCGATCCCCCACAGTGGTTCGGTATCGACCAGGGTGCCGTCCATGTCCCAAAGTATTGCTTTCATGATGTCGTTCAGTTTAGGTCAAACGTGCAACCAGCCCCCGGGCGTATGTGGTAGTAAGTGATGTAGCCCACATTTTGGAGAGGAAAGCAATGAGCGAGCAATCGGCGTACTTTATCCCCGGCAAGGTCACGGAAGAAGGCGGCCACATCTACCGCAACTACCACCCGACCAAGCACACCGAAAGCCCTTGGGGGCCGGGATTCCAGCACGGTTCGCCGCCCGCCGCACTGATTGCGACGGTGTTGGAGGACGGCGCCCGGGACGCGGGCATGTCGCTGGAAGAGGGTCGTTTCAGCCGCATGACCGTCGAGATTCTGGGGGCGGTGCCTCTCAGCGAGCTGCGCACCCACGCGCGGGTGGTGCGCCCCGGCAAGCGCATCAGCTTCCTGGAGGCCGTCGTCACCGACGAATCCGGTCGCGAGTTCGTCCGCGGTTCCGGCTGGTGGATCCGCCGCGGAGATACTCAGGAGATCGAGCGCACCGTCGGCGAGCCCATGCCAGGGCCGGTCGGTGCGGAGGACGGCACGGACTTCTTGGAACGCTGGGCCAGCGGCTATATCGACTCTATTGACGCCCGTAAGGCTCACCTGGAACAGCGCCAATTGGAGGTCGCGGAGAAGCGCAACCCGGCGATCTACTGGTCGCGCACCGACCTCCCCGCAGTCGAGGGGAAGGAAGATTCCAACTGGGTGCGCCTGATGAAGACCGTGGACATCGCCAACGGCCTGAACAACCTGCTGGACACGGACAAGTGGACGTATATGAACGTCGATACGACGGTCTACCTTCACCACGAGATGCGAGGCGAGTGGCTGGGACTATCCGCCGAGGCGAACTACGGCACCGACGGCATCGGCACGACGGTCACCCGGATCTATGACGAGCAGGGCCTCATCGGCACCTGCAACCAGGGAATTATGCTGGCGCCGCGCTAGGCTTCGCAGACGGCCTCGGCCTGGTTCTCCACGAAGATCTCGTCGGCGTCCAGGTCCACGGCCAGCTTTTCTACTAGTGCCAGCAGATCCTTGATTTCTTCGTCTTCCAGCAGCGCGTCCTCGTGACGGGCGGACAGCTCCTTGAGCTTCGTGACGTGCTGGATGACGACGGCGGTGACGGCGAGGGTGGTGGCGTTGGGCTGTTCGTCCGCGCTCTCGTCGCTGTTCTGCAGGTTGAGCGTAGCGGCGATCTTCTTTAGCTCCGCCTCGTCGCCGGCTGCTACGGTCTGGGCGGCCTGCAGCATACCGTCGACGATTTGCTGTGCTTCGTCTACTGCGGACTCCGGATAGGGGGCCTCCCAGAATTCTCGATCCTCGTCGCGCAGGTAGCTGCCTGTCGCCATCTGGCGTAGGTTGTCGAGGAACTCGTCGCGGGCATCAGCGGTGGCTGTACTTAGCTGTGTGGTGCTCATAGAACACAGTCTGCCCTGTGGAAGCTAGAGGCGCACGCCCAACAGCGCATCGATTGCGGTTTTTATTTCGGACGCCGCAGCCTCCTCCCCCGCAGCCCCAGGTTCGGTGGCTGCGGCCCAGTGGTCGATTGCCTCCAAGGCGCTGGGTGTGTCGAGGTCACAGGCCAGGTGGTCGCGGACCGTGGCGATGAGCTCCCGGGCCTGTTCGACGGTGGTGCCACCGGCAGCCAGGGCGTCCCGCCAGTTGGCTAGGCGCTGCTCGGCCGCGGCCAGCACCTCATCGGCCCAGTCGCGGTCCTGGCGGTAGTGGCCTGCGTACACGCCCAATCGGATGGCGGACGGCTCATGGCCGGCGGCCGTGAGTTTGGAGACGAACACCAGGTTGCCCAGGGACTTGCTCATCTTCGTGCCATCCAGGCCAATCATGCCGGTGTGCACATAGTGTTGCGCCATGCGCTCCACCCCGTGGGCGGCCTCGGCGTGGGTGGTGGAGAACTCGTGGTGCGGGAAGCGCAGGTCGCTGCCGCCACCCTGGATTGCGAAGGGCGCGCCCAGGCGGTTGACGGCAATGGCCGAGCACTCGATGTGCCAGCCGGGACGGCCGGGCCCGAACGGGGATTCCCACTTCGGCTCGCCGTCGCGGTGGGCCCGCCACAGCAGTGCGTCCAGGGTGTGGCGCTTGCCGGGGCGCTCGGGGTCTCCGCCACGTTCGGCGAAGAACTTGGCCATTTCCTGCTCGGTATAGCGGGATTCGTAGCCGAATTGGGGCAGGAAGGTGTGGTCGGCGTAGATATCCGGGTATTCGTCGCCTTCCAGTTGGTAGGCGGCGCCGACGTCCAGCAGCGTGCCTACCATCTCGATGACCTCGTCGATGGACTCCATCGCCCCGACGTACTCGCGCGGGGGGATTACCGCCAGGTCCTCCATGTCGGAGCGGAAAAGGTCGATCTGGCTGCTGCCCAGATCCTGCCAGTCCACCCCGTCGCGCTCTGCGCGTTCAAACAGCGGGTCGTCGACGTCCGTGATGTTCTGCACATAGTGCACGCCCACACCTGCCGAACGCAGGTAACGGTGGATCAGGTCGAACGTCAGGTAGGTAGCGGCGTGGCCCAGGTGCGTCGAATCGTAGGGTGTGATGCCGCAGACGTACATCCCGACTTCGTCTCCCGCAAGGTCGACGGGCTTCAGCGCGTCATCGGCGGTGTCGTACAGGCGAAGCTGTGGGGCTTCACCCGGCAGCTGAGGGACTTCCGGTTCGGGCCAAGAGTGCATGGATTCCGATTCTAAGCCTGCAGTACTCCGAATGCGAGTAGACCCATGACCGCCAGGCCCAGCGGGATACGCCACAGTGCGAACCAGGCGAAGGAGTGGTTGGCCACGAATTTCAGCAACCAGGCAATCGACGCATAGCCCACGGCAAAGGCAATTGCCGTACCCACGAACAACTGGGCGCCCGAGGCGGCCTGACCGGCTTCGGGGCTAAAGGCGTCCGGAAGAGAGAAAAGCCCCGAGGCCAGCACCGCAGGGATGGCGAGCAGGAACGAGTAACGGGTGGCGACCTCGCGATCCAGGTTGAGGAACAGACCGGCCGAGACCGTGCCGCCGGAGCGGGAGACTCCCGGGATCAGCGCCAGGCACTGAGCAAAACCCATGATCACCGAATCGCGCATGGTCAGCTGGTCGAAGCTGCGCTCGCGGCGGCCCATGCGCTCGGCGAGGATGAAGACGAAGGAGAACAGCACCAGCATGGTGGCGGTGATCCAGAGGTTGCGCAGGTTATCGCGGATTAGATCCTTACCCAGGTAGCCCAGGACGGCGACGGGCAGCGTGCCGACGATAACCATCCAACCCATGCGGTAATCGAAGCGATCCCGGTGCACGCGGCGGCCGTGCTTACCAGTCAGGTCGGTGAGGCCTTCCCACACGCCACGGCACCAAGCGCTGGCAATGTTCCAGATGTCCTTAGCGAAGAACACCAGCACCGCCAGCTCCGTGCCCAGCTGGATAACGGCCGTGAACGATGCACCGGCATCCTCGCCCCACAACAGGGTGGAGAAGATGCGCAGGTGGCCGGACGACGATACGGGGAGGAACTCCGTCAAGCCCTGGATTAGGGACAGAATGATCGTCTGCGCCCAAGTCATGTCTGTAGTCATGGGCACAAAGCCTAGTCCTTCCGCCCCGCCTTGCGGGTGTGACATGGCCGGGCTGGTAGCGTTAGGGCTTGTGAACGTGCACGTCAATCGCTTTAGTCGTACTCTTTCCTGCATCGTAGCGGCCGGCCTGGCCGTAGGGGCATTGTCCGCCTGTGGATCCGATGATTCCCCCAACGACGGGCCCGTGGCCGGCGATCCGGCGCAGCCGAAGGATTCCCCCACCTCGTCGCAGGGGCCGGGCGAACAGCTCGACCTGGGCAAGCCCGCGTTGGGAGCCGCGCGCGTGGGGCTGTCCGCCGACGAGAACGCGCCGGGCGCCAATCTGGTTGCGGTGCTTACCCAGGGCAAGGTGCACTTTATTGACGCCACTAATCCCAAAGACAAGCCACGCCAGGTAGACATCGACGATTCCTGCGACAGCATCACCACCACAGCTCAGGGTGTGGCGGTGGCCTGCCAGGACAAGGCTATTGAGCTGGGGGCGGACGGCAAGGAAACTCGTCGCCTGGACGTCGAGGGCAAGGTGACCACCGTGACCTTCTTGGATAATGGCAAGGCCGTGCTGGGCAAGGCGGGTGAGGATAAAGCCCGCTTCTACGACAAGGATGGCAAGGAGACTGGCAGCGAGATCGTGAGCCGCAGCCTGGACCAGGCCGTGCTAGTCAAGCCCCGGGATCGCGATCAGCGTGCAGCGTTGATCGACCGGGGACAGACCAGCATCAGCGACGTCAACGTCAACGATGGTTCGCTGAACGCCGCGTTGCGTATTGGCCAGGGTGTGGGGCAGGTTGCCTCCGGCCGTGGGGACGACGGCGTGGTCGTGGCCAGCGACGCCCGCCAGGGGCAGATGCTGATCTACACCATGAATGACGTGGTGCGCCTGCACCAGGCAGCGCCGACCGAGGATTCGCCCTGGGGCGTGACGTGGGATGCGAAGCGGAAGCTGGCGTGGGTGGCCTCGACCGCCGCGAACAGCCTGGAGGCCTACCGCATCGACTCGGGCGCGCCGGTAAAGGCTGCGCACACCGAGGTGCCCGGCAAGCTGCGCTGGGTGTGCGACGCAGCCAATGGTGCCCTAGTGCTGGTGACGGAGGATGGAAAGGTCAACGTCTACAGCGCCGACAGCGTGGACAAGGACATCGCATCGATGAAGGACAAGCCCGCGGAAGACTACCCCGTGAAGCGGGACTAACGACTAACACAGCCGACTAATACAGCGGGATCAAAATAAGGGAGCAAGAATGTTGAAAAAGATTCGCCACGGCGCGTACCAGGCAGCGCTAAAGGGAATGTTTACCCTGCGCCCGGAGCGTATCCACGGGCTGATGTCCCAAGGGCTGCAGCAGGTGGCGGGCTCGCGCGCGGCGCTGTCTGCACTGGATGGCGCGCTGGTCGTGCACGACGAGGTGCTGAGCCAGCAGATCGCAGGGCTGACCTTCCCCCGCCCGCTGGGGCTCGCCGCGGGCTTCGACAAGGATGCCAAGGAGGTGGACGCCTGGGGTCCCATCGGCTTCGGTTTCGCCGAGATCGGCACGGTGACTGCACTGGCGCAGCCGGGTAACCCCACACCGCGACTGTTCCGCCTTCCGCAGGACAAGGCGATCCTCAACCGCATGGGATTCAACAATGAGGGCTCGCGCGCGGCGGCCATGCGACTGCGCAAGCGCAATACCGACATCCCGGTGGGCGCGAACCTGGGCAAGTCCAAGATCGTCGCGGCGGATATTGCCGATAGGGATTACCGAGAGTCCGCCAAAGCCATCGGCGACGTTGCCGACTACCTGGTGATCAACGTCTCCTCCCCCAACACGCCCGGGCTACGCGACCTGCAAGCGGTGGAGTCTCTGCGGCCGATCATCCGCGCGGTGCAGGAGGAAAGCTCCAAGCCACTGTTCGTGAAGATCGCGCCGGACCTCAGCGACGAAGACATCGACAAGGTCTGCGACCTGGCCATCGACATGGGGGTGACCGGCCTGATCGCGACGAACACCACCATCAGCCGGGAGGGGTTGAAGACCCCAGCACATGAGGTGGCTGCCATGGGCGCCGGTGGAATCTCTGGCGCGCCTGTCGCCGCCCGGGCTTTGGAGGTGCTGCGTCGCCTGGCTGCCCGTGCCGACGGCAAGCTGGTTTTGATCGGAGTGGGCGGAATCGACTCCCCGCGCGCGGCATGGGAGCGGATCTGCGCCGGGGCCAGCCTGATCCAGGGCTACACCCCCTTCATCTACGGCGGCCCGGACTGGATCCGAGAGATCCACCAAGGGCTGGCCGTGCAGGTGAAAGCCCACGGCCTGCAGAATATTTCGCAGGCAGTGGGCAGCGGGTTGCCGTGGATTGAGAGCTAGTTCTCCGCCCAACCCCAGATGATGCCGCGGGCGGTGGCCTTGAAATTCAGGTTAAAGCCCAGGACGGTGGGGGTCTGGCGGTCGCCGATCTCCAGTTCCTCGCCCACCGCGTGCACCGCGAACAGGTAGCGGTGTGGGCCGTGGCCGGCCGGCGGGTTCGCGCCGTAGTAGCCCCAGGAGCGGCTATCTCCACGCAGCGCCACCGCACCCTCGGGCAGGCCGCTGAGATCTTCGTTGCCCGCGCCGAGTGGCAGGGAGGTTACATCGGCGGGAATGTTAAAGACTGCCCAGTGCCAGTAGCCGCTGGCCGTAGGGGCGTCCGGATCAAAACAGGTAACCGCGTACGTCTTGGTGCCCTCCGGACCCGGAGACCAGCTCAGCTGGGGCGATACATCGTTGCCTCCCAGCTGATCCTCCGGCAGGCGATCGCCGTCGGCGAAAGTTTCGCTGGTGACCTCTAGCGGAGGAAGATCCGTCAGTGGCGCGTAGGGGTCGGGCCCGGGGAAGCGATCGTCGATGTAAGTGGGCTGGTGTTGTGCATTGTTTTCGGACATAGCACCACGCTAGTCAAAGTGTTTCCCCACCGCACTAAAGTGCTTATGCTGGCACAACTACCTGGGTGTGACCTGGGTATTTGTGTAAATCCCCGCCTTGGCATTAAAGTGGCCTCAGTTGCCACCACACATGTGGTGCGCGCCTTACCTTGTCCGGGTGGCGGAATGGCAGACGCGCTAGCTTGAGGTGCTAGTGTCCTATTAACGGACGTGGGGGTTCAAGTCCCCCTCCGGACACAACATGAAGATCCCACGCTTTGTTGCCCGTGCATTCAGCACGTGGTGGGGGTTGAAGCTGAGGTATCGATTCCTCAGCGTTGCAGTTCCGATCCTGCTGGTCGCTTTCGTTTATTTTGTGCCCAAGCCAGCGGTGAGTGACATCCGATCCTGGGTAGACTCCACCGGCGCATGGGCCCCACTGACTTACCTTGCGCTGATGATCGGGTTTACGCAGCTACCCCTGCCCCGAACCATCTGGACCATTGCGGCGGGAGTGATGTTCGGCCCGCTGCTGGGATCTGCCCTTGCGTTGGTAGGCGTGGGCGCTTCGGGGGCGCTGTCCCTGGTGCTGGTGCGTGCCGTGGGTGGCTCGTGGGTGGAAAAGAAGACACGCAACGATAAGCGCATTCAGCTGCTGCAGGAAAGAATCTCGGAGCGCGGGTGGATCGCCGTGCTGGGGCTGCGTATGGTCCCCGCAATCCCCTTCTCCCTGTTGAATTACGCCTGCGGGCTCAGCCGCATCCCCTTCATGCCCTATGTCGCGGCTACCGTGCTTGGCTCCGCGCCGAACACAATAGCGACCGCCATGGCTTCCGACGCGCTGGCCACGGGAGGCCAGCCGTGGGTCTTGCTCTTCAGCGTTGCGGTGGTGTGCATCGGCTTCGCACTGGCGGCCAATGAGATCCGACTCTGGCGTCAGCTCAGCAAAGTCAATGAAGTAAGTTAATACCTATGTTTGCCGTGTATGCCGCATATAGGGGCCGTTCTCAGCGTCGTGGAGAGTACGTGCGCGACGTTGCCGCGGCACTCGAGCAATCGTCGATGGTCGACTCTGTGGAGATGAAGGGCATCGAGGAATTCGTGTGCATCGCTCCCGGCCCCGACGAGGCCGGCGGACTGGTGTTGTCGCTGCTGCAAGCGGGTGACTTCGCGCTCGGCATTGGCACGGTGGTTGCGGATCTTGAGGGGGACGCCCCGTCTTCCACGGAAGAAGCTATCGGCGCGGCCACGCGCGCGGTCGCCCGGTCGCAGCGTGCGGGGGCGGTGTCGGTGCGAATCGAGAAGCCCGGACCAGGCGGCGTTATTGCGCCGGGACTGGCGGCGGAGGTAGCTCAAGACATTGCGGCGGCTTTCACACTGCTGGCGCATGTGCTGGCGCGCCGTACGAAGGAAGGGCGGGAGGCCACTGCCCTACTGCGCGCGGGTCACTTGCAGGCCGAGGCTGCGGAGATCGTGGGAATCAGCAAGCAGGCGATGAGCCAGCGCCTGGCAGCAGCCGGCTGGCACGCGGAGCAGGCCGGGTGGACCCTGGCCGTGCATATGTTGGCCAGGGCGGATCAGCTGCGGGATTAACCCTGGTTATACGGGTTGTTCTCGTTGACCGGCTGTTCCGGCGTTTCGTCCACCGGCTTGTTGGCCACGGCGTTGGCGGCGGCGACGGCCTCGGCAATCTCCGGAGAGGACGCGGTGCTGAACCAGTCGGCGGAGCTGGATTCGTTGGCCTGTTCGCGGGTGGCCTCGTCCACCGGCTTCGGCTCGTAGCGGAACACGCCTTCCTCGTCCTTCTTGGCCAGAGCCTTGGCGAACTGCTCTAGCGAGTCGCCGAACTGCATCGGGATCATCCAGGTCTTGTTTGCAGAGCCCTTGGCCATCTCCGGTAACTTCTCCAGATACTGGTAGGCCAGGACCTCCGGGGTGACCTGTGCAGACTTGATGGCTGCGTTGACCTTCTGGATGGCCTTCGCCTCACCCTGCGCTTCGATGTACTTGGCGGCACGGTTACCTTCGGCGCGCAGAATTGCGGCCTGACGCTCGGCTTCTGCGGCCAGGATGTGTGCGTGCTTCTCACCTTCTGCCGACAGGATGCGGGCCTGCTTTTCACCCTCGGCGGTCTTGATATCGGACTCGCGGCGGCCTTCTGCCGTGAGGATCATCGCGCGCTTTTCACGGTCGGCCTTCATCTGCATCTCCATCGACTGCTGGATGGATGCCGGCGGATCGATGGCCTTCAGTTCCACGCGGGAAATACGCAGACCCCACTTGGTGGTGGCAGCGTCCAGCTCGCCACGGAGGCGACGGTTAATGATTTCCCGGGAAGTCAGGGTTTCTTCCAGCGTCATACCACCGACAACGTCGCGTAGCGTGGCGACAGAGATCTGCTCCACACCCACGATGTAGTTGTTCACTCCGTAGATCGCGCGTGCAGGGTCGTTGATCTGGAAGGTCACCACCGTGTCGATGGCGACCGTCAAGTTGTCCTGGGTAATAACGGCCTGAGGTGGGAAGCTCACGACCTGCTCACGGGTATCGACTTTGTCGCGGATACGGTCGACGAAGGGAACTAGCAGCGTCAAACCACCAGAAACAGTGCGGGTATAGGTACCCAAGCGTTCGATGACCGCAGCTTCACCCTGCGGGATCAGGGCAACCATCTTGATGATTATCGTTGCGATGATGACCAGAAGGATCACCAGGAATATTGTGAAGTTCATTCTCTAAGAGTCCTTACTACTATTTGTTTTTCCACACGACCGCCGTCGTGCCGTCGATGCTTAGCACCTGTACCGACTCCCCCGCGGAGTACGTGTCCCCGGGGTTGGCGGAACGGGCGGACCACAGCTCGCCGGCGACCCGCACCATGCCGCCGCTCTGCGCTTGGTCGGAGACGGGTTCGATAACCTCAGCGCGCTTGCCTGCCAGCTCGGAATCGTCGAACTTATGTTCTTGGCTGTTCTTAAGCAGCCGCCTGCGCAGCATGGGGCGAATGGCCAGGATCAGTGCGACGGAAGCTACGCCGAACACCAGGATCTCGGCCCACACGGGAATATCCACCACCGCTACGCCGGCGGTAATGGCCGCTGCGGTGCCCAGCATCAACAAAGACATGTCGGCTACCAGGAGCTCGCCGAGGAATAATAATCCGGCTGCGATTAACCAAATGATCGGACCCATGTTTTAGACCCTAATGGTTACTTCAGTACTCCGCTGGAACAGTCACGAAATCGATGAGCCGTTCTACTGCGCCGATCAGCGTGGAATCTAGGTCGCGGAAAGTCTTGGCCGCCCGGGCGACGCGGCGCCATCCGTCTTGCGGGCTGCCCCAGCCGAGCTCCTGACACACGCCTGTCTTCCAATCGATGCCGCGGGGGATCTTCGGCCATTCGCGGATGCCCACGCTGCTGGGCTTTACTGCCTCCCAAATATCGATGTATGGGTGCCCGGTGACCATCACGTGTGGCCCGAGGGATTCGGTTAGGCGCGCTTCCTTCGTCCCCTCCACGAGGTGATCGGCGAGTACGCCGACGCGACGGGTTGCGGAAGGCTGAAACTCGGCCAGGCGCTCCGGCAGATTGTCAAGACCCTCTAGGTACTCGACCACCACACCTTCCACCCGCAAGTCATGCCCCCAGACTTGTTCGACGATCGCAGCGTCGTGGATTCCTTCCACCCAGATGCGCGAGGGGGCGGCAACCTTCGCCTGCACTCCTTCCACGCGACGCGAGCCGGAGTTCGACGTGCGTTGCTTCGGCGGAAGCATCCTGGGATCTACGTAGCGAGTCAAGGTAATAGGCTTGCCTTCAAGTAGGAAGGCGCCTTCGCGGAGCTTGAAAAGCCGGGTCTTTCCGTAGCGGTCCTCCAACCGGATGAAATCGCCGTCGGCCGTCTTCTCCCCACCCACGACCGCGCCGACGAAGTCATCGGCGATGACCTCGACCACCATTCCCAGCTCCGGCGTGACGCGCGGGAAGCTGGGCTTGTGGTTGCGGGAGTGGCCCTTCATGATGTCACCGTAATTGAAGCTCATGGCCAACCAGCTTAGGCTAGGAAAAATGACTGATCCGGTACCGACGTGGCTTGGGGCGCAACTATGGTCGCCCGTGCAGAACACTTCCCTATGGTTGGCCTGGTGGCTGCACGGCCTCATCGGCGCCGACGAAGTGATCGATGCCTTCCACGCCACGCAGGGTAAACACCATCGCCTGGAGTCTGATGGTGGTGGCCTGGTGGAACTTCTTGGCCAGGTGCGGGCCGTGACCGATGAGGCAGCCATCGGGGTGAATGAGCGCCCCCTGATCCAACTGATGCTGTCTGGCCCCGGCGACGCGCCACTGCTGCCGGTGGGGACCGAGGGGGCGTCACTCATCGTGGCAGATCGCGATCCCTTGGTGAGTCACGTGCTTAGCCCCAAGTTTATCGACGCCCACCTGGTCAGCTGGTCCTGGGATCAGATAGAAGGAGCGACTCCGCCCCTGCCGGTGTACTCGCCTGGCGAGGCGGATCAGCTGCTGCGGGAGGCGGCCGACCGGGCGACGGCCATGGTGAAATCCGCGGGCCATGTTCCCCGTGGTGCGGCGGCGTTCCAGCGGGCAGAGCTGGCCGTGGGGGCGCTGGATGACGCGTTCGGACTGCCCGGGATGCCACCCGGGGTGCCCAGCCGCGCGGCGAAGCTGATGGCCAGGGCGGATCAGGTGGCGGCGATTGTGGAGGTCACCCGGCGATCCGAGGTCGGAGCGAGCCTTGACCCCCATCTCATGCCAATGCTCCGGGCAGTGCGTACTGCCCGGATGGTGGCTGTGGATTATGCGCAGCGGGAGTTGCTGCGCTAGGGGGGGATCACTCGATCATTCGGACAGCCATAGGCTGCATACCGCCCCAGCGAACGTCGGAGATCTTCACGACATCGCCGGACTGCGGGGCCTCGATCATCTTGCCGTCGCCCAGGTACAGGGCAACGTGACCCGGCCAGAACAGCATGTCACCGCGCTTGGCCTCCGAGGACGGAACCTGCTTGCCGGCGGTGTACTGGTAACCGCTGTAGTGATCCAGCTTGAAGCCGACACCGTAGAAGGCGTACATCATCAGACCAGAGCAGTCGAAGCCGACCTTGTTGTAGTCGCCGTGTGCGTCGGCCACGCCGCCGTCGCGGATGCCCTTCGTCGGGCCGTAGAAGTTGCCGCCACCCCAGGCGTAGGGCAGGCCGAGCTGGCTCTCTGCGCGCTTGATCACGCGCTCGATCTTTTCTTCCGCCGTGCCGGAGGTGTCCGGTGCGTTCGGATCGAGGGCCTGAGTGAGGACATCAGCCGGGTTGGCAGGAGTTTCTGCCTCCGGAGTTTCGGGAGCTTCGGCTGCGGGGGTCTCCGGTGCCTCGGCTTCTGGGGCTGCGGGAGCTTCCGGTGCCGTAATTGGGTTATCCACGTTGGTAACCCGCCCCATTGCGCGGTCGTATTCCTTGCCTGCGGTTTCCCGACCTGCGCGAGCGGCAGCATCCAGTGCACCCTCCGGGTTGCCGGACAGTGCGGTGTTGAAGCCAGCCATCGCGGCGGACTGAGCAGCCTTCGCTAGGCCGTCGATCGCAGACTGGCGCTGGTTGTCTCCGCCGACGTTCTGGTCGTAGGAGCTGCGCAGCTCCGCCGGCAGTTCGGGCAGGGCTGCGGGGTTGCCCAGGGAACCCTGCGGTGCCGGAGAATCGTTGGTCGGCTCGGTGGACTCGTTGGTTTCAGTAGCCTTCGGAGCCTCGGTAGTGGTCTCCGACGTGGTCTCCGGAGCCTTGTCCGCCGGGGTCGTTTCTTCGGTCGGCTTGGCGTCAGTGTTGTCTACAGTGGTGTTGTCTACAGTGGCGCCAGCCTCCTCAGCTGCCTTTTCGGCGACCTTTCGCTTATCCCAGCTGGAAGCCTCCGGGTTCTTCTTGGTGAAGGCCTCGACTGCAGCGCGGGCGTCGCGCAGAGCCTTCTCTGCCTTCTTCTTCTCGTCGAGCAGTCGCTTGTACTCAGCCTGCTTGTCGGAGAGCTTCTGCTGGGAATCCCGCAGAGTATCGCGAGCGGTGTTGTACTTCTTCACCGCATCGCCGACAGCGGAGTTCGCCTTGTCGCGTGAATCGCGCAGCGAGGACTCCTCGTTGGCATTCTGGGTGCGTGCCAAATCCAGGCGGTCTACTTCGCCCTGCTGCTTTTTGGCTGCAGCCTGAATGTAGGAGGAACGATCGAGCGTGTCGCCCACAGCATCCGAGCCGCTGGCCGCAAGGTTGATCGGCGATGCATCCCCGCCCTGTGCGTAAGCGGATCGTGCAATGTCGTTCAGCTTGGCTTGCGCCTTGGATACCGCGGAATCGGAGCTCTTGAGACGGCCACGAGCATCAACGACCTTGTTCTGCGCCTTTTGCGCCTGGTCCTGGCTCTTCGTCAGATCAACGCGAGCCTTGTTCGCATCCTCACGCAGGGATCCCATGAGGGTCTCCATGTTGGAAACCTGGGTCTTTGCACGAGAAACCTGGCCGACAAGATCGGCCAGGAAGCTTTCTACACTGCGCTTGTCGTCGTCGGCGTGAGCCGCGAGGGTCGTGGACTGCAGCGTCACTCCGGCGGTTACTGCAACGGCCAACACCGTGCGCTTACGGCTTGTAGGTCGTGGTGTCACGATCGATTCTCCTGAATGTTTACAACTGGCTTTGAAGCGAGTGAAACCCTCGGTCCTGCTGGCCGCACTTCCCCATGCGATCAGTACAGGTCCCGTCGAGTGTTTTCTCAAGATTCACTTCGAGATCAACTCGTTTCAAAAGTTGACATACGGAACCCTAGGCCACTTCAGTCAAGGCCGTAAACTTTTTCACCACGAATCTCACGAATCGCAATAGTCACATAAGTAACGGCAAATGCCTTGACCTGCAAAGAGTGAGAGAAAAGAATTTAATGTGATTTATGTCACATTTGTTAACGCGTCGGCGTGTCTTGTTGCGCCTAACGTGAGGTGCACTCAAATCTTTAAACTTGACATAAAGAAAGGTCAAGCACTCAGGCTTGACCTTTCTAAAACGTTATCTAAGCACGCTTGTTTCGCAGGTTAAATAACGAAGTGATTAAGGCCGCAACGAGCAGCGCTAGAAGCACTCCAATGTTGGCCAGCCCCGTGGGTGCCTCGTAGCTCGTTGCTTGCTGAAGGAACTCTTGCGTTGCGCCAGGATTGCTGTTTGCGCCGTAAAGAATCTTCGCGTTGGATTCAATCGCAAAACGTGGCAGATTCTCCGACACAGCCGTTGCTTGATTCGGGGACTTCAGGATGACCGTGTCCGCATTTGTCTGATCGAGGATCTTCTGCGCAATGTCGCGCAGGCTGTTGTGCATCGGGCCATCGTTGTTGATGTAGCCGATCTTTAAGTTGCCTATTTTGGACGCCGACTCCCCCTTGGTCGCCGCCTCCACGATTTCTTTCAGTTCTTTGGATAGCCCGGCGGTTCCGGATTCAACCTCGGTGGGGAAACCTTCGGCCACATAGACTGGGGCGTCATTAAAAGAAGCAATGAGCTGCGCGGTGACGTCCGAGGTGTGGGGCGAAGGCGAATCTGTCATGGGGATGTTTTAGCACCGAAAGAGGGGTGGGGGTGCTGGCGACACGCTTAAAAGCCCAGGATTCGCAGCAGAACGAACGTACTGTTAAAATTTGGCGTGACGTCGCGGGAAGAATGCTGCCACAATGGTAAGCAGAGCCTCCGGCGCACATAAATGCTGTGCGTCGCGGCGACCACATCGACGACGAAACAACGACTAAGAGAAGAGATTAAAGGAGCTCACTGTGGCTGAAAGCATCAACTCCTTCAATTCCAAGAGCAAGCTGGAGGTCGGCGAGAAGTCCTACGACTACTTCGCGCTGAACGCTGTGCCGGGAATGGAGAAGCTTCCCTACTCCCTGAAGGTTCTCGGCGAGAACCTGCTGCGCAACGAGGATGGTAAGAACATCACTCGCGAGCACATCGAGGCCATCGCCAACTGGGATCCTTCCGCAGAGCCCAACTTCGAGATCCAGTTCACCCCGGCCCGCGTCATCATGCAGGACTTCACCGGCGTGGCCTGCATTGTTGACCTGGCTACCATCCGCGACGCGGTTGTGGCACTGGGCGGCGACGCAGACGACGTGAACCCGCTGAACCCGGCCGAGATGGTTATCGACCACTCCGTCATCATCGAGGCATTCGGCAACGCCGATGCTCTGGAGAAGAACGTTGAGATCGAGTACCAGCGCAACGACGAGCGCTACAAGTTCCTGCGTTGGGGCACCGGCGCGTTCGAGAACTTCCGCGTTGTTCCTCCGGGAACCGGCATCGTCCACCAGGTGAACATCGAGTACCTGGCACGCTCCGTCTTCGACAACAACGGCCTGGCATACCCGGATACCTGTGTTGGTACCGACTCTCACACCACCATGGAAAACGGCCTGGGCATCCTGGGCTGGGGTGTCGGCGGCATTGAGGCTGAGGCTGCAATGCTCGGCCAGCCGATCTCCATGCTGATCCCGCGCGTTGTCGGCTTCAAGCTGACCGGCGAGATCCAGCCGGGCGTGACCTCCACCGACGTCGTTCTGACCATCACCGACATGCTGCGCCAGCACGGCGTGGTCGGCAAGTTCGTAGAGTTCTACGGCAAGGGTGTTGCAGAGCTGCCTCTGGCAAACCGCGCCACCATCGGCAACATGTCCCCGGAGTTCGGCTCCACCGCGGCTATGTTCCCGATCGACGAAGAGACCGTGAAGTACCTGGAACTGACCGGCCGCGACCAGGAGACCCTGGACCGCGTCGAGGCTTACGCCAAGGCTCAGGGCATGTGGCTGGATCCGGAGAACGAGGCAGAGTACTCCGAGTACCTGGAGCTGGACCTGTCCACCGTCGTTCCTTCCATCGCTGGCCCGAAGCGCCCGCAGGATCGCATCGAACTGACCGACGCCAAGGCACAGTTCCGCAAGGATCTGCACAACTACATCGACGCCGACGCATCCGCTGCTACCCCGGAATTCGACGCAGAGGGCCCGGCTACCGAGAACACCTCTTCCCAGCCTGCCGACGCACCGGCATCCGCTGCAGACGCTAAGGGCAACGTCCTGTCCGCAGCTGCTGGTGCAGAAGGTCGCCCGTCCAACCCTGTCACCGTCAACTACAACGGCGAGGACATCGAGCTGGACCACGGCATGGTCGCCATCGCGTCCATCACCTCCTGCACCAACACCTCCAACCCGTCCGTCATGGTCGGCGCTGGCCTGCTGGCACGCAACGCTGCTGCCAAGGGCCTGAAGTCCGCTCCGTGGGTTAAGACCTCCATGGCGCCGGGCTCCCAGGTTGTTAACGGCTACTACGAAAAGGCGGGCCTGTGGAAGGACCTGGAGGCCATGGGCTTCTACCTGGTCGGCTACGGCTGCACCACCTGTATCGGTAACTCCGGTCCGCTGCCGGAGGAGATCTCCGCAGGCATCAACGAGGGTGACCTGGCTGCCACCGCTGTGCTGTCCGGTAACCGTAACTTCGAGGGTCGCATCAACCCGGACGTCAAGATGAACTACTTGGCTTCCCCGATCCTGGTTATCGCCTACGCCATCGCCGGCACCATGGACTTCGACTTCGAGACCCAGCCGCTGGGCCAGGACCAGGACGGCAACGACGTCTTCCTGAAGGACATCTGGCCGTCCACCCAGGACATCGAGGACGTTATCGCTTCCTCCATCACCAAGGACCTGTACACCGAGGACTACGCCAATGTCTTCGAGGGTGACGAGCGCTGGCGCTCCCTGGAGGCACCGTCCGGCAAGACCTTCGCTTGGGACCCGAGCTCTACCTACATCCGCAAGGCTCCGTACTTCGACGGCATGAGCAAGGAGCCGGAGGCTGTCAACGACGTCAAGGGCGCACGCGTCCTGGCTCTGTTGGGCGACTCCGTGACCACCGACCACATCTCCCCCGCATCCACCATTAAGCCGGGCACCCCGGCCGCTCAGTACCTGGATGCCAACGGTGTGGAGCGCAAGGACTACAACTCCCTGGGCGCACGTCGTGGTAACCACGAGGTAATGGTTCGCGGTACCTTCGCGAACATCCGCCTGCAGAACCAGCTGCTGGACGGCGTTTCCGGTGGCTACACCCGCGACTTCACCCAGGAGGGTGGCCCGCAGTCCTTCATCTACGACGCTGCGATGAACTACCAGAAGGAGAACACTCCGCTGGTCGTTCTGGGTGGTAAGGAGTACGGCACCGGTTCCTCCCGCGACTGGGCTGCCAAGGGCACCCTGCTGCTGGGCGTGAAGGCCGTTATCGCCGAGTCCTTCGAGCGCATCCACCGCTCCAACCTGATCGGTATGGGCGTTGTGCCGCTGCAGTTCCCGGAGGGTGAGTCCTGGAAGTCCCTGGGCATCGAGGGCACCGAGACCTTCGACATCGAGGGCATCGAGGAGCTCAACAACGGCTCCACCCCGAAGACCGTTAAGGTGACTGCTACCAAGGAGAACGGTGAGAAGATTGAGTTCGACGCCGTGACCCGCATCGATACCCCCGGTGAGGCAGACTACTACCGCAACGGCGGCATCCTACAGTTCGTTCTGCGCAACATGATGTCCGGCAAGTAAGGATTAACTCCTTACGCATAGAGCGGTGATCGGCGCACTCTTCGACCAGAAGAGCGCGCGGGTCACCGCTTTTTCGCCCCTACAGCACTAGAGGTTTAGAAAAGAATGCCCAAAGTAAGCGAGACAGACCTGGCAGAACGCAAGGTTGAGATCCTCACCGGAGCCCGCCACTGCTTTGCCACCTTTGGCTACGACGGAGCCACCGTCGCGCGCCTGGAAGAAACGATCGGAAAGTCCCGAGGTGCGATCTTCCACCACTACCGGAACAAGGACCAACTGTTTCTAGCGGTGGCGCACGAAGACATGCGCAAGATGGCGGAACTGGCTGCCGACGAAGGGCTTATCGGCGCAATTCGAACCCTAGTCCAGTCAGATGACTTGACTGATTGGTGGGGAATGCGGGTCGAGATCACCCGTCGAGTGAATATGGACCCCTGCTTTGCCGCCAAGTGGGAGCTAGATCAGTTGGCGCTGCGGGACACGGTGCGCACCCGCCTGCAGGAGCAGCGCGCCAGCGGTCGAATACGGGCGGACGTCGACGTGGAAACGATCGCCCAGACCCTGGAACTGGTTTTGGAAGGCGTGCTCGGTCGGTTGGCGCAGCAACAGGGAACTCTGGGGCTGTCCGACGCGCTGGATTTCGTGGAGAATTCCTTGCGTTCCCCCGGGCACTAGGGTGTCCGGCCCGGTGAGTAGCATATAGTTCATGATCGCAATCATGACTGTGACCGGGCTGGATCACACCGGAATTATCGCCGCCGTGTCCACTACCCTGGCTGAATTGGACGTCAATATCCTCAACGTCTCCCAGACCATCATGGACGACTACTTCACCATGATCCTGCACGTGCGCATCGACGATGCGAAGTTCGGCATCGCCGACGTGCAGGATCGCATGGCGGAGGTCGAGAAGCAGGAGAAGCTAGTTATCCGCGTGCAGTCGGAGGCCATCTTCTCCGCCATGCACGACGTATAAGGGTCCGGGGGTATAAGGCATGAATCCACGGCGTGGCGTCACTAATCAGAGCAACGACATCCTCGAGACCATCGAGATGATCGAGAAATACCGCCTCGACATCCGAACGGTGACGATGGGCATCAATCTGATGCCGTGTATACGGGAAACGATGGAAGCCACCGCGGAGGCGGTGTACGAGCGAGTGGTGGACTACTCGCGCAACCTCGTGCCGGTGTGTCAAGGGATCGAAAGGGAGCTGGGGATCCCGATCGTCAACAAGCGTATTTCGGTGACCCCGGTGGGAATCCTCGCCTCCGCGGTGGAGGGAAACCCGGTTCGGATCGCTGAAGCGCTGAACCGCGCGGCGAGCGAAGTGGGGGTTAACTTCATAGGCGGTTATTCGGCGCTGGTGGATAAGGGAGCCACTCGCGGCGAGCTGGATCTGATCCGTTCCCTTCCCGAGGCGCTGAACGAGACCGATGTGGTGTGCGCGTCGGTGAATGTCGGCAGTTCGAAGGCGGGCATCAACATGAATGCCGTGCGGGAGATGGGGCAGGTCATCAAGGACTGTTCCACCTATGGCCCGGGCGGCACTCTGGCCTGCGCGAAGCTCGTTGTTTTCGCCAACTCTGTCTCCGACAACCCGTTTATGGCGGGCGCCTATCACGGCGTGGAGGAACAGGACTGCGTGATCAACGTTGGCGTGTCCGGTCCGGGCGTGGTCGACCGGGCGGTCGCCGAGATGGAAGGGGCGACGCTGAACGAGGTCTCCGAGGAGATCAAGCGCGCGGCGTTCAAGATCACCCGCACCGGCCAGCTGGTCGGCGTGATGGCCGCGCAACGACTGGGCGTGCCCTTCGGGATCGTGGACTTATCGCTGGCGCCGACCGCGGAGCTGGGCGATTCCGTGGCACACATCCTGGAGCACATGGGTCTGGGGCAGGTGGGCACCCACGGTACCACCGCCGCCCTGGCGCTGCTCAACGACGCGGTAAAGAAGGGCGGGATGATGGCGTGCTCGCGCGTCGGCGGCCTGTCTGGTTCCTTCATCCCAGTCTCGGAGGACAAGGGGATGATCGACGCGGTGCGTTCTGGCGCGATCAGTATCGACAAGCTGGAGGCCATGACGGCTATCTGTTCCGTCGGCCTGGATATGATCGCCATCCCGGGCGACACCCCGGCAGAGTCCATTGCTGGCATGATCGCCGACGAGGCCGCCATTGGTGTGATGAACCATAAGACCACCGCCGTGCGCGTGATCCCGGCCGCCGGTACCAAGGTCGGCGATAACGTAGACTTTGGTGGGCTGCTCGGCTACGCGCCGGTCATCGGCGTGAACTCGGCCAGCAGTGCGGAGTTTATTAACCGCGGTGGCTTCATCCCCGCACCCCTACACGGCTACAGGAATTAGCGTGGCAGATATCTTCAGGTACGGTCGCTCCTCCGTGATCATCGACGACCCGGCCGACGGGTTGGCCTATGGCGAGGAAGTGGGCACGTTCGACGAACGCTGTTCGCTGCCTGCCGGGTCCGCTGCCATCAATGCCGCCCTGTCCAGCAATGGGCGCATGCCGGTGGCGGGCAACTCCGCCGGTTTCAGCGCGGTCCAGATTGTTGTGCTTGTCGTCGGTGTGGCGCTGGCCGCATTCGGCGGTATTCTGGCCACCCGCGGGAGCACGCAACCGCTGGTTATTGGTGCGGTGTTGGGGGCGATCGGCCTGTTGATGGTGGGGATCGCACTGTACAGCGCAACGAAGCGCCGCGGGAGGCTGCGCATTTTGGGCAAGGCCTGGGCGAATGGCTGGCTGCGTTTTGCTCCGGTCCGCGTGGGCGGGGTGTGGATCTCGCGTGTGTCGACCCATAACGACAACGGGGATGCTACGAACACTGACCACCGCTACTACTACAAAGCGATGGCACAGGCCCACCCCACAGACGGTAGCGAGCCATTTACCTTCCGTACTGGCGAGTTCAACGCGCCGGCCGATTGGGAGGGCCGCCCCTACGACTTGAAAGTGGCTGACCGACCCATGGATGTCCTGGAACCGGAGTACACCAACGGTTGGACCATCTGCCGCTACATCGCGGGGCAGCCGGAAACCGCGACGATTGCCACGGATCTTTCCGCCAAGCAGGTCAAGGCCGCGCTAGAGGCCGCCCAGGTCCGCTAGGGCATCCAGCAGCTGATCGTGCCGCGGCGGGATGCGGGACCGCAGGATGATTTCCGTCCTGGTCCGCTGCACCCCGTCGACCTCCTGCAGCTGCAGCGTGATCTGTTCCAGGTGTTCGTGGTCGCGCGCCACCACTCGGCACGACAGATCGTAAGGGCCAGCGATCGAGTGTGCCTCGGTGATCCAGGGGATCTTCAAGAATTCCTGCGTCGCGCGGGTGAGCGTTCGCTGATCTAGCGTGACATGCACGAAGGCGCCTAAAGGGAAGCCCAGGGCGGCCGGATCGAAGTGGGGTGCAAAGCTGCCGATCACTCCCCTTTCCACCAGCTTTTCTATGCGGCTACTGACCGTCGCGCGGGCCACCCCGAGTGCGCGCGCGTACTCTCGCATCCCGGCCTTGGGGCTTTCGCTGAGGAGCCTGCATAACTCGATGTCTGTTCTGTCGAGGTCCTTCATCGTTCTTCCCTTCTTAGTGACGCCACAGGCCTATTGCTAAAAAGACACATACTTTGGCAGCCAAATCTATTGCCGCATGGGTAAGACATTAAGCCATTGGCCTAATTTCCTGGCTGTAATTCTAAAAAAGCTTTGCTTTGTGAAATATTTTCCCGAGGTTGCTTTCAGCGCCTGTTGTCTCGACCTATTGTGATTCAAACCACACATTGACGGAATAGACGAAAGGATGAGCAGCGATGACCTCCACCTTCATCCCCACTACGACTCCCGCCGAACAGGACCTCCCCGACTACACCCAGTCGCGCTACCGGGAGAAGTCCGGGAACGTTCACCTGACAGGCATCCAAGCGCTGGTTCGCGTGGTACTGGATCGCGCGGAAGCGGACCGGGCGATGGGCCTGAAAACTTCCAGCTTCGTGTCCGGGTATGAGGGCTCTCCCCTGGGTGGATACGACCTAGAACTGGGGCGCCGGGGATCGCTGCTGGAGGAATTTGATGTCCAGCACTTCCCTGCCGTCAATGAAGAGTTAGGCGTCACTGCCGTCGCAGGTTCGCAGATGACTGACCGAGCGACGGCAAAAGAAGGAGTCGACGGCGTGGTCGGCTACTGGTACGGAAAGGCACCGGGTCTGGATCGCGCAGCGGATGCGTTTCGCCACGCCAACATGACCGGCACCAGCGGAACGGGAGGCGCGGTGGCCTTCGTGGGCGACGATCCGACGGCGAAGTCCTCCACTATTCCCTCGGCATCGGGGCGCATTCTGGCAGACCTCGGGCTACCCACGCTGGTTCCGGTGGATGCGGGAGATATCCTGCGCCTTGGCGCGCACGCCGCATGGATGTCGCGTTACAGCGGGCTGTGGACCGCGCTGCGGATTACCACGCCCGTCGCCGACGGCTCGGCCAGTGTTGACCTGGAGGCCATCCGGGAGGCAACGACCCCGCGCGGTGTGGAGCGCGGCGGGAAGCACGTGCCCGAGGCGCGCCTGCTGGGCAAGCGACTGCTGGACTTGGATGACACACGCGTCGGCGAGCGCCTGGAGCGCGCCCTGGAGTACTCCCGCGAACACCAGCTCAACCGCTGGTGGCACGCCCAAGAAGGCGACCGGGTGGGCGTGATCTGCGCCGGCAATACCTCCCTGGAAGTAGCGGAGGTCGTGGGCGACGCGCAGGTGCGAATTTTGCAGCTGGCGATGACCTACCCGCTGGATCCGCAGGAGCTCGAGAGCTTCTGCGCTGGCCTGGATGTGCTGGTCGTGGCCGAGGAATTGGGTACCCACCTCGTGGAATCCGTGCGCGCATGCCTGTACGACCTGCCGGTCCGCCCGCGCATCGAGCACGTCAATGATCCCCTCAAGCAGCTGCCGCGGCTGCTGCGCGCCGAGGGAATCGAGGTTGCGGGGCTGGAAACCGGCCCGACGCGCATTGCCCTTCCCCTGGCCGTGCCGAACCGCGTTCCCCACTTCTGCTCCGGCTGCCCGCACAACCTATCGACCCGTGCGGACGAGGACACGCTGGTCGGGGCGGGAATCGGCTGCCACGCCATGGTGATGATGATGGACGACAAGCGCGTGGGCAAGGTGATGGGCACCGCGCAGATGGGCGGCGAAGGCGCCCACTGGATCGGCATGCACCGCTTTGTCACTGAAGAGCACTTCGTGCAGAACATGGGCGACGGAACCTTCCTGCATTCGGGATCCTTGGCTCTGCGGGCGATGGTGGCGTCCAAAGTAAATGCGACCCTCAAGCTACTGCACAACGGCACAGTGGCGATGACCGGTGGCCAGGATCCCGTTGGACAGCCGAGCCTGGCGGGGCTGGTCGACATGGTGCGGGCCGAGAACCCGGCCAGGATCGTCGTGACCAGCGACGATGTGCGCCGTACCCGCAAGGCGCTGGCAAAGTCAGGTGTGCAGGTGCGCCCGCGCGAGGAGCTGGCGCAGGTGCAAAAGGAACTGGAAGGCATGGAGGGAATCTCCGTGCTGATTCACGACCAGGAGTGCGCCGCCGAGAAGCGCCGCGCGCGCAACCGCAAGAAGCGCGCCCGTCCGGCCGAGAAGATCGTCATTAACGAGCGCATCTGCGAGGGGTGCGGCGACTGCGGCGAAAAGTCCGGCTGCCTGTCGCTGCAGCCCGTAGACACCCAGTTCGGCCGCAAAACGCGCGTCGACCAGACGAGCTGCAACGTCGACCGTTCGTGCCTGTCCGGTGACTGCCCGGCGTTCACGACCGTTGTTGCGACCGACGAGGTACGCCGTGTGCCGGATATTGACGCCGACATGCTTGACCCCGCCCCCGCCTGCGATCTCGACGGCGCGCGCCCGTGGAACATACGCATCTCGGGTGTCGGCGGCACGGGCGTGATGACTGCCTCAGCGGTGATCGCCACCGCCGCGCACCTGGACGGACTTGCGGTGCGCGGCACGGACATGACGGGACTGGCGCAGAAAGGTGGGTCTGTGGTCTCCGACCTGCGGATTTCCAAGAAGATTGGCCAGCACACGGGAACCGTTCCACAGGGCGGCGCAGATTTGTTGATCGCGCTGGACGGCGTGACCGGCGCGGAGGATCCCAGCACCTCGGTGCTCAACGCACAGCGCACGACTGCGGTGCTGTCGAACTCCGCGACTCCTACCGGGCAGATGTGCACGGACGTCACCGCGACCCGCCCGGACGGCGTGCAGATCGCAGGTGCGCTGGGGCAGGCTGCGCGCCGCGCGATTATCACCGACGCCATCCGCGTATCCAGCAAGCTCTTCGGCGAATCGACCTTCCAGATCCTGCTGCTGGTGGGTGCGGCGGTGCAGGCCGGTGCCCTGCCAGTCACTCCGGAATCCATTGAAAAGGCGCTGCGGATCAATGGCAAGAAGGCGGGTGCGAACATCCAGGCCTTCCGTCGTGGCCGTCAGCTGGTCAGCCGACCGGAGGCAATCATCGAGCTGCTGGGTGTGGAGCCCGACTATGCCCAGTACATGGAGGTTGAGCCACAGTCCCACACCCGGGCGCGCATCGAAAAGGTGTTGGAGCCGAGCCTGGTGGACGAGGTTGCGGTGTTCTTTGACGAGATGGGGCGCTGGGGCTCCGACCAGGATGCCGAGAGCTATCTGACCGACGTGCGCGCGGTGTACGCCCACGAGCGCCGAGTGAACCCCGACGGGCCAGCTGAACTCACCCGGAGCTTCGCCACCGGGCTGCACAAGCTGTCGGCCTACAAGGACGAGTACGAGGTCGCCCGCCTGGCACTCGACCCCGGCTTCGCTGAGGCGCAGGGAGATGCGCAGGTTACCGTGCAGTTCCAGCCGCCGCTGCTGCGGGCTCTGGGGCTGAACCGAAAGATCGGGCTGGGTCCCCGGATGCGCCCGGTGCTGGGCGCGCTGGCGAAGGCCAAGCGCCTGCGCGGTACGCGCCTGGACGTGTTCGGCTACGCGGAGGTGCGCAAGCTGGAGCGCGAGTTGGTGCGTACCTACCGCGCAGAGATCCTGTGCCAAGCCCGGCAACTGCGCACGCCCGAGCAGGTGGCACAGTTGGCTGAGCTGGCGGGCGCCGCGGACGGAGTGCGGGGATTCGAGCAGAAGAAGATCGACAGCGCGAAAGAATTGTTGGGAAAGTTGGCACGCGGGGGCGTCAAAAAATAGGAAATAGACCAAGCGGTCTGTTACAGTAACGAATGTGACTTTCGTACTGCTATGCCCCCGCAGCGGAGCCGAGGTCCTCGCCGCGGAATACGCCGACTTTCTCAGCTACAGCGGCCTCACCCCCGCCGAGCTGGAACAGCGCCCCCTGGATAACCCGGGGGCGGACTTCGGCAGTTTCGACGGCGTGGAGGGCGTATTCATCGGCGGCTCGCCGTTTACCATCACCCGCCCGGTCGACGCGGAGTGGCAGGAGGAAATCTCGCAAAAGCTGGTCGACTTCATCCAGGTCGAGACCGAAAGGCAGCGATTCGGCATCTTCTCCACCTGCTACGGCACCTCCATGCTGGCGCACTACCTGGACGGCGAGGTCAACAGCACGTACTCGGAATCGGCGGGCACCAGCGAGGTTTCTCTAACTGACGCCGGACGCATCGACCCCATCACGGGCGCGCTCCCCGACCGATTCACCGCACTGACGGGGCACAAGGACTCGGTGGTGCGCGTGCCGGAGGAAGCCACGCTGCTGGCCACCGGCAAGACCTGCCCCGTGCAGATCTACCGCTATCGCGAGAACTTCTGGACCAGCCAATTCCACCCCGAGATGGACGCAGCGGGCATCACCCGGCGCCTGAGCTTCTACGAGGACGAGGGCTACTGCGACCCTAAAGAGATCGCGGAAACCTACGCCCGCTTCGAGGGACAAGATACGGCGGCGGCGAACTCGCTGCTGCGGCGCTTCGTGGAGTACTCCCGCAGCTCGCTGGGGATGGCGGGCTAGGGCTACCGGTCAGGCTAGCTCGACGATCTCCATGTACTCGTCGCTCCACAGGTCCTCCACCCCGTCGGGCAGCACGATCACGCGCTCGGGCTCCAGGGCCTTCACCGCGCCCGGGTCGTGAGTGACCAGCACGACGGCGCCGGTGTAGGTGCGCAGTGCGTCGAGGACCTGTTCGCGGGACTGCGGATCCAGGTTGTTGGTTGGCTCGTCCAGCAGCAGCACATTGGCGCGGGAGCTGACGAGGGTCGCCAATGCTAGGCGGGTCTTTTCACCGCCAGATAGCGTGCCGGCGGGCTGCTCCAACTGCTCGCCGGAGAACATGAATGCGCCCAGCAGGCCGCGCAGGTCCTGTTCGCCGGCGTCGGGGCAGGTCTCGACGGCGTTATCCCAGACGGACTTGTCCGGGTCGATCGTGTCGTGCTCCTGCGCGAAGTAACCGACTTTCAAGCCGTGGCCGGTGACGATGCCGCCCTCGCCGTCGGTGCGTTCCACCCCGGCCAGCAGCTTCAGCAGCGTGGTCTTGCCCGCACCGTTAAAGCCGAGCACGACCACGCGCGAGCCCTTGTCGATGGCCAGATCCACCCCAGCGAAGACCTCCAGGGAGCCGTACATCTTCGTCAGTCCTTTGGCGTTCATGGGGGTCTTGCCACACGGTGCGGGCTCCGGGAAGCTGATGTTGGCCACGCGGTCTTCGACCCGCACCTCGTCGAGGTTGCCCAGCATCTTCTCTGCGCGGGCGGCCATCTGCTTGGCGGCCTTCGCCTTGGTGGCCTTTGCTCCCAGCTTCTCGGCCTGCTGCCTCAGGGCGCTGGCCTTCTTCTCGGCATTTGCTTTCTCGCGGCGACGGCGCGCCTCGTCGGTGGCGCGGGCGTCCTTGTACTTGGTCCAGCCCATGTTGTAGACGTCGGCCTCGCCACGTACAGCGTCGAGGAACCAGATCTTGTTGCACACGTCGTCCAGCAGCTCCACGTCGTGGCTGATCATGATCAGCCCGCCCTCGTGCTTGGCCAAAAAGCCACGCAGCCAGGTGATGGAGTCCGCGTCCAGGTGGTTGGTCGGCTCGTCCAGCAGCAAAGTGGTCTGGGAGCGGCCGGAACCGGCGGTGGCGGCGAAGAGGATCTGTGCCAGCTCCACGCGTCGACGCTGACCACCCGAGAGGGTCTTCAGCTGCTGATCTAGCACGCGCTCCGGCAGCCCCAGCGAGTCGCAGATCTGCGCGGCCTCGCTGTCGGCCTCGTAGCCGCCCAGGGAGTGGTACTTTTCCTCCAGGCGGCTGTACTTCAGGATTGCGGCGTCCCGCTGGCCGGGGTTGTCGCTGGTCTCCATGATCTCCTGCTGCCGCTCCATGGAGCTGCGAATCCGATCCAAGCCACGGGCAGACAACACGCGGTCGCGGGCGGTCTGCTCGATATCGCCTTCCTTGGAATCCTGCGGTAGGTATCCCATCTCGCCGCTGCGGGTGACGGTGCCACCGTAGGGCTCGCCTTCGCCGGCCAGGATGCGCATGGTGGTGGTCTTCCCCGCGCCGTTACGCCCGACCAGGCCGATACGGTCGCCGGGTTGGACTCGCAGGTGTTGCCCGGGGGCGTTCAGCAGGGTCCGGGCCCCCACCCGAACCTCGAGGTCATTAGTAACAATCACAAGCTAGAAGCCTATCAGCATCCCCGTCGACAACCTGCCCCACCCCTTATGCACCGGCGCAGCGGTGCTCGAACCCCCCAAGTCGAGTCGCTGGCCTGTCTGGTCGTCGACGGGGTCCCCGCGTTCCCCCATTCTTCATCGCCCCGCCTTGTTGGTATGTTCCTACCAAGCAGGACAATGTTTATGTTAGAAACTAGGATCGCGACCTGCAGCGTTTGCGTTACATGTGGCTGTGGCTTTCCCCCGAACCTTCAAGTTGTCCCTAAGCTTGTTCCTGCTCCCCTGTGATTAGGAAAGACTTATACCCTTAGCTTGTCTGTTTAGGTAGCTACTCAGTCTTAGAAAGCAATGAGCAAAATACAGTCATGTAAATTCGGGGGTAGCAAGCGTAATCTGCACCACAATCGATGCCTCGAAGGAGTCCCCTGCCGTGCCCCAGACCTTACACCTCAAAGGCCTGGGGCCGGCCGGTGCTTTGCTAGCCATCCGCGCAGCTCAGCGCGGCTACTCCGTCGTTGCCTACGACCCTGCGGTGGATCTCAACCGAGCTACCCCCTTTCCGGGCACCTATGGTGTGTTCTCCACGCAGATTCCCGCGTGGGCTGATGCGTTGTTCACCCCGCCTGCCCCCTTGGAGGTTGTCGCCGGGCTTCCCACAACGCGTCGCACCCTCGGCTTCGAGTACCGCATGCTGGATCAGGCCGCCGTGGTCAAGGCGCTACGCGAGAGCAATGTGCGTGTGGTCGCCGAGTACGTGCCCGACGGTCACCCCGCCGTTGACTGCACCGGCGCCCCGCGCACTGACGCCGCACTGTGGCAGCTGGCCGTCGGGTGGTTCTTTTCTGATCGTGACGCCCCACGCCCCCAGCCGGTCTTTATGGATTGGACAGGCGCGGAAGCTCAAGATCAACACGCTGCGCCGAGCTTCTGCTATATCCAGCGCACAAGCGAGGGATGGCTCTATGAGGAGACGATCCTTGCCACCCACTGCCCTGCCGATCCGGCTGAGCAGCAGAAGGTGTTGGACGTTCTGCGGAATCGACTGGCGGAACGGATAGCGCGGATGGGGCTAGATCCGGAGAGTGTGAGCCGCGAAGAACAGGTTTCGATTCCGATGGGAACGAGGCGGCGTCATAAAGAAAGAAAGTTTGGCGCCGCGGCGGGGTTTATCAATCCCGCGACGGGTTACTCGCTGGGGCATGCGCTGGAGGCCGCCGACGATGTCCTGGACGGGCGGCGGCTGGGTGGGAACCTGGCATATGTGCTGCGGCAGGTCGGTGGAGAGCTGATCGCGCGGGCCGACGGAGCCACGCTGCAGGATTTCTTCGGCCATTTCTTTGCCCTGGATACCGAGCGGCAGTTGGCCTACCTAAGCGGCCGGGATGGCCTGGCCGTGGCGCGCACCATGTGGGCACTTCGGGAGGGCACGGGACTGAGCCACGAGTTCCTGCAGCCGCTCTTCCGGCGCCCCTGGCAGGTGATGCGGGCGGTGTGGGCTAGACGGTGAAGCACAGACGGCGAAGCCTACACAGTGAAGCCCAGGAAGCGCAGCTGCTCGCGACCTTCCTCGTTGATCATGTGCGGGCCCCAGGCCGGGGACCACACCCAGTTGATCTGCAGGTCGGTGACCTCGTCGACGTTGTTGATCACCGCGTCGCGTGCCTGATCCTCCAGCACGTCCTGCAGCGGGCAGGCCGGGGAGGTCAGGGTCATGTTCAGCACCGCGGTCTTGTCCTCGATCCAGATGTCGTAAACCAGCCCCAGGTCGATGACATTGATGCCCAGTTCTGGGTCGATGACGTCCAGCAGGTGCTCTTCGACCTTGCCCGCGATGGCCATGTCTTCGGGGCTGCGCTCGGCGGGCCCCTCCGGGGCCTTGTCCAGTGGTGAGGGATCCATCTCCGGGGTGGTGGGTTCTGCGTTTTCAGTCATGGTGGGCTCCTTGATCTGCCTAGTCTTTAAGGTGGCTAGTCTGTGTCGTTTGTAGTGTCGGTGCCGTTGTCGGCGGGCGTTGCCCCTGCCTCGGTAGCGGCGGCCTCGAACGCCTTCCAGCCCAGCAGAGCGCACTTCACGCGAGCCGGGTACTTGGACACACCCGCGAAGGCAATACCATCGCCGATGATCTCGTCGTCGCCCTCGATCTTGCCGCGGGAGGTCACCATGCGCTCGAACTCAGCGAGCTTGGCGAAGGCCTCCTCGACCGGGCGGCCCACCAGCTCCTCGGCCATCACAGACGTGGAAGCCTGGCTGATGGAGCAGCCCACCGCGTCGTAGGAGATATCCTCCACGGTCTGCTTGTCCTCGCTGAGGTGCAGGCGCAGCGTCAGCTCGTCGCCGCAGGAGGTGTTCACGTGGTGTACCTCGGCCTCGAAAGGCTCGCGCAGCCCCGCGTGCTGGGGATGCTTGTAGTGGTCCAGGATCACTTCCTGGTACATCTGCTCTAGTTTCATATCGCCTTTAAATTAAATCCTCTACGCGGTACCGAAGAATTCCTGCGCTGTGCGGATGGCCGCAACCAGCGCATCAACGTCCGAGAGGTCATTGTAAATATAGAAGCTGGCCCGGGCCGTGGCCTGCACGTTCATGCAGGTGTGCACCGGCCACGCACAGTGGTGGCCGACGCGGATGCACACACCCTGGTCGTCGATGACCTGTCCCAGGTCGTGCGGGTGAATCCCCTCCACGACGAAGCTGACCGCGCTGCCACGACCCTGTGCGTCTGTGGGACCGATGATGCGCAGCCCCTCAATCGTTTGCAGCTGCTGTAGCGCGTAGGCCGTCAGTTCGGCCTCGTGCGCGGCAACTTTATCCATACCGAGGTCGTTCAGGTAGTTCACGGCCGCACCGAGTCCCACTACCTGCGAGGTCATCTGTGTGCCTGCCTCGAAACGCTGCGGGGCTTCGGTGAAGGTGGTGCCTTCCATCGTCACCTTCTCCACCATTGATCCACCTGTCAGGAAAGGCGGTAGCTGGTCCATGTGCTGGGCTTTGCCGTAGAGGACGCCGACGCCATTAGGCCCCAGCATCTTGTGGCCTGAAAATGCCGCGAAGTCTACATCTAGCTGGTGGAAATCCACGGACATGTGCGGCACGGACTGGCACGCATCCAAGACGAACAGTGCGCCGACGGCGCGAGCCCGGCGGACCGCCTCCGGCACGTCCAGAACCGCACCGGTGACATTCGACTGGTGGGTCAGCGCCACGACTTTGGTACGCTCGGAAAGCTCCAGACTGTCCAGGTCGATGCGACCATCCTCGGTGGCGGAGTACCACTTCAGCGTGGCGCCGGTGCGCTGCGCAAGCTCCTGCCAGGGCACCAGGTTCGCGTGGTGTTCCAGTTCGGAGACTACGATCTCGTCGCCTTCAGTGACCTGCAGCTCCCCCGCTCGCTTATCGCCGAGGATGTAGGCAACCTCGTTGAGAGCCTCCGTTGCGTTCTTGGTGAACGCGATTTCCCGGTCATCGGCACCCACGAAGTCGGCGATGGCTTCGCGCGCGGATTCGTAGGCATCCGTGGCTTCCTCCGCAATCTCGTAGGCACCGCGGTGCACGGGTGCGTTGTGGGTAGTGAGGAACTCCCGTTCCGCGTCCAGAACTTGCACCGGGCGCTGAGCGGTGGCACCGGAATCCAGGTACACCAACTTCTTCCCCTCGCGTACTGTGCGCGAAAGGATCGGGAAGTCGCTGCGGACCTTCGCGGTATCCAGGGAATTGCTTGAACTCACAAGTTCACACTTTCTGCCCGGCCGTCACCGGCCGGCGAGGGTTTGGGGATGTTGCGGGCGCTGAGGATGGGTGGCCGGAAGCTCTAGACGAACTTCTCGTAGCCCTCGGACTCCAGCTGTTGTGCCAGCTCTGGGCCGCCGGATTCTACGATGCGGCCCTTGGCGAACACGTGGACGTGTTCGGGCTTGACGTAATTCAGGATGCGCTGGTAGTGCGTGATCATCAGCACGCCGCCGTTCTCGCGCTCCTTGTAGCGGTTAATGCCTTCGGAGACGACGCGCAAAGCGTCGACGTCCAGGCCGGAGTCGGTCTCGTCCAGGATGGCGAACTTGGGCTTAAGCAGACCCAGCTGCAGGATCTCGTGGCGCTTCTTCTCGCCGCCGGAAAAGCCCTCGTTAATGGAGCGCTCGGAGAACGACGGGTCGATGGATAGCTCCTCCATGGCCGCGCGGGCTTCCTTGACCCACTCGCGGATCTTCGGAGCCTCACCGCGGACAGCGGTGGCGGAGGAACGCAGGAAGTTGGCCATGGATACGCCCGGCACCTCGGTCGGGTATTGCATAGCCAGGAACAGCCCTGCGCGGGCGCGCTCGTCGACTTCCATGTCCAGCAGGTTCTCGCCGTCCAGCAGAACCTCGCCCTCGGTGATTTCGTAGCGTGGGTGGCCGGCAATAGCGTAGGACAGGGTGGACTTGCCGGAGCCGTTCGGCCCCATGATGGCGTGGGTCTCGCCGGAGTTGATGGTCAGGTTGACGCCGTGCAGGATCGGCTTCGGATCCTCGTTCTCATCAGCGGGGACGACCTGCGCGTGCAGGTTCTTGATTTCCAGAGTGCTCATGGTGTGTAAAAAGCTTTCTTTGGGTGTTTGACGGGGTAAATGAATTTAAAGAACCGTGTTCTGCAGCTCGGCCTCGACCTTGTCCTCCAGCAGTTCGCGGATCGACTCTTCCGGGATGCGCTTGATCACGTCGGTGAAGAAACCGCGGACGATCAGCATCTTTGCGCTGGCCGGATCGATGCCACGGGACTGTAGGTAGAACATGTGCTCGTCGTCGAAGCGACCCACGGTTGCAGCGTGGCCGGCGCCGACGATCTCGCCGGTCTGGATCTCCAGGTTCGGCACGGCATCCGCGCGGGCACCCGAAGTCAGCAGCAGGTTGTTGTTCTTTTCGTAGGTATCGGTACCCGTAGCCTCCGGGCGGATCAGCACGTCGCCGATCCAGGCGGTGCGAGCCTCACGAGCATCCTTGCCCTTCTCCGGCTCACCCTGCAGGGCACCCTTGTACAAAACGTTAGAGCGGCAGTTGCGGATGGAGTGATCCACTAGCAGTCGCTGCTCGAAATACTGGTTCGCGTCCGCGAAGTACAGTCCCAGCAGTTCCGCGTCTCCGCCGGTATCGGTGTAGCGCACGTGCGGTACGGAGCGTACGACGTGGCCACCGAAGGCTGCGTAGTAGTGACGCACGACTGCGTCGCGACCGACCTGGATGTGAGAATTCGACAGGTGAACTGCGTCCTCGTTCCAGTCCTCGAAGACCACGGTGGTTAGCTTCGCACCGTCACCGACAACGAGCTCCACGTTATCGGAGTGCGCGCCCGAACCCTCGTAGCGGACGAACACCACGGCCTCGGCGTGTGCCTCCAGTTCGATGACCAGGGTGCCGTAGGACACTTCGTTCTCGCCGGGGCCGTCGATGGTGACCGTGACCGGGGACTTCAACGCCGCGTCCTTGGAGATGCGCACATAGTCGGCCTGCTCCGTGTTCTCCCAGGCCTGCGCCGCCGCACGATCCACGGGAGCGCCCGCGCGCCCCAGGCGCTCATCGCCAGATTGGAGCTTTTCGATGGTCACGCTGGGGGCGTCATCCTCCGCAACACCAACCGCGATAGCGGCGGGCTTGCCAGCAACGGCCGAGCCATCATGCAGGCCGCGCAGCTCGCGCAGCGGAGTGAAGCGCCAGTCCTCGTCCTTACCGTGCGGAATAGAGAAATCCGCAGCCGAGAAAGAGGTGAAGCGGTCGCCCTTCGTCTGGTGTTCCGTACCAGCCTTCACCGGGGTGATCGTCGCTTCGGTTTCGTTGAGTGGGGTCGTCATTTGGTTTAACCCACCGATCCTTCCATCTGCAGTTCGATAAGACGGTTGAGCTCCAGGGCGTACTCCATGGGCAGCTCCTTGGCGATTGGCTCCACGAAACCGCGGACGATCATCGCCATGGCCTCGTCCTCCTCGATGCCACGGGACATCAGGTAGAACAGCTGATCCTCGGAGACCTGGGAAACGGTTGCCTCATGGCCCAACGTCACGTGGTCGTTACGAATATCGTTGTACGGGTAGGTATCCGAACGCGAAATCGAGTCGACCAGCAGCGCATCACATTCGACGTTTGAAGCCGAGTGGTGAGCGTCCTTGTTGATCTGCACCAGGCCACGGTAGGCAGCGCGACCACCGCCGCGGGCGACGGACTTAGAGACAATGTTGGAGCTCGTGTACGGCGCCATGTGCACCATCTTCGCGCCCGTGTCCTGGAACTGACCCTCGCCCGCGAAAGCCACGGAGAGAACCTCGCCCTTGGCGTGCGGGCCGGTCATCCACACGGCCGGGTACTTCATGGTCACCTTCGAGCCGATGTTGCCGTCGACCCACTCCATGGTGCCGCCCTCTTCGCACTTTGTGCGCTTGGTGACCAGGTTGTACACGTTGTTCGACCAGTTCTGGATCGTGGTGTAGCGGCAGCGGCCGCCCTTCTTCACGATGATCTCCACCACGGCGGAGTGCAGAGAGTCAGTCTTGTAAATCGGGGCGGTACAACCCTCGACGTAGTGAACGTAGGCGTCTTCGTCGACGATGATCAGGGTGCGCTCGAATTGGCCCATGTTCTCGGTGTTAATGCGGAAATAAGCCTGCAGTGGAATATCCACGTGCACGCCCTTCGGCACGTAAATGAAGGAACCGCCGGACCATACTGCCGTATTCAGCGCGGAGAACTTGTTGTCGCCAGCCGGGATGACGCTGCCGAAGTACTCCTCGAAGAGCTCGGGGTATTCGCGCAGGCCAGTATCGGTATCGACGAAGATAACGCCCTGCTTCTCCAGATCCTCGCGGATCTGGTGGTAGACCACCTCGGACTCGTACTGCGCGGCCACACCGGCGACCAGACGCTGCTTCTCGGCCTCCGGGATACCCAGCTTGTCGTAAGTGTTCTTAATGTCCTCCGGCAGGTCATCCCACGTCTGGGCCTGCTTCTCGGTGGAACGGACGAAGTACTTAATGTTGTCGAAATCGATATCGCTCAAGTCCGCGCCCCAGGTAGGCAGCGGCTTCTTGTCGAAGATTTCCAGAGCCTTCAGGCGGCGCTTAAGCATCCATTCCGGCTCGTTCTTCTTCGCCGAAATGTCGCGCACTACATCCTCGTTAAGTCCGCGGCGGGCGGAAGCACCGGCGGCATCGGAATCGTGCCAGCCATATCCGTAGGCGCCGATGGAATCGATGATCTCTTCGTCAGTCTGTGGTTTAGTTTCAGGTGTTTGTGCAGCTTGAGTCATGGTTTAACTTTCCTTCTTGGGGGAAGGGTCAATGGTCTGAAGCGGAATGAAGGTGGTGCAGACACCGTTGCCATCGGCAATGGTTGCCAGCGGTTGAGTGTGTTGCCCCAGCAGTTCTGCAACCACCCGGTGCTCCGCCGCGCACAGTTCAGGGAACTCGTGAGCGACATCTTGGATTGGGCAGTGATGACGGCAAATCTGAACGCCACCGCCAGCTGGATCGACAGTGGCAGCATAACCCCTGTCAGACAGTGCGTCGGCAATGGCCTTGGCCTTGGCAGCCACGTCGGAATCGGATTCGGGAACGTCCTCCAATAGATCCTGCACGCGCTGGGCGGCGAAATCTTCTACCGCTGCTTCCCCGCCCGCAGAGCGGAGGGCGCGCAGAGCTAGCAAGGCCAGGTTGTCGTAATCATGTCCAAACTTTGCCCGACCCGCGTCAGTGAGGCGGAAAAGTTTGGCGGGCCGTCCACGCTGCCCAGAGCGAGGGGCCTCCTCGACCTCGGCGAGGCCATCGGAGACGATGTTGTCCAGGTGCCGCCGAACTCCCGCGGCACTCAGACCAAACTCCTCGCTGATGTCCGATGCGCTCACCGGACCGTGGCGCAGCACGTGCAAAAGAATGCGGTGCCGCGTGTCGGGCTCTGGGGTTGGGGTGGTTTCCTGCCCCGCAGTTGTCCGAGCCACGCTTACCTCCTTCTCTTGGACTTCGTGTGTGCCAGCGCTACTTAGGAATGTGCCTACATGATTAGACAACAAAAGTGTGTCGTAATTGTTCCCGCTTGTCCACTAAGGTAAGCCTGACTAGTTCCTTAACCTGCTGTGTGGCGCCGGTCACGGCCTGGTTAAAGAAGAACACGGCAACATCTTCGGTATCATCTGCTTCTATGAATCTCCCCATTTCGGACGCCCCGCGGGGCCACCCACTGTCGCGGCCGTGGCGGAGGTTTCAGGAACAACTACCCCAATTGGGGTTGGCTGGGTCCCGGTCGGCGCAGTTGCACTCCGATTCCGACGGCGACAGCACGCCCGAAAGCGCGTTGGAGCTGAAACCCCTGAACCGCGCGCTGGCCATGCGCCTCTATGTCGCAGTGTTCCTGGGGGCGCTGGGCAGCATCCTCATCACGGTCGGTGGCCTGGGCGCCGGAGCTTTCCCCGTCATCCACAATCCCTACTGGGGTTTCCCGGGCGTAAGCACTTTGGCGCGGATGCTGCACTCCACCACCGTGCTTGCGTTTGTCGGCATCGGCTTTCTGGTGTACGGCTGGTTGCTGCTGTTCCGCTTCGCGGTAGCTGCGCCCGGTCGGCCTAACCACCCCATCCCCGTGCGCACTTATTGGCGTACCTTCCTGGTGTGGGTCACTCCGCTGATGGTCACCCCGCCTTTGTTCACTCAAGACATCTACTCTTATTTGGCTCAGGGGGCGATCGCCGCTCGTGGCTGGGATCCTTACAGTGGCGGTCCGGTAGACCTCTTGGGGATCGACGATCCCCTGGCGCGTTCCGTGCCGCTGATGTGGGCGCACTCCCCTTCTCCCTACGGTCCGGTCGCGCTCGGGTACGGAGAGGTCATCTCGATTCTGACGGGCAACTCCATCATCCTGGGGATCGTCATGCACCGGCTGGTCTCTATCGTGGGTTTGGCTCTGTGTGGCTGGGCTCTGGTGCGCTTGGCTCGCCGCTGTGGCGTTTCCAGTGGAGCGGCGCTGTGGCTGGGAATTCTCAACCCGCTGGCGATCCTGCACCTGGTGGGCGGTATCCACAACGAGGCCGCTCTTATTGGTCTGCTCCTCGCTGGCATGGAGCTAGTTCTGCGCGGCGTGGACAAGGAGGATCGCCCGCTGACTAGTCGGTGGATACTCATCATCGCCGGGCTCGGATTGATCACTATGGCTGGGCTGGTGAAGGTCACGGCTCTGGTCGGCCTGGGCTTCGCAGGTGCGGCTCTAGCGCGCTGGTTCGGCGGCCGCATCGTCGATCTGTGCAGCGCGGCCGCCGTCTGTATCGCCGTTGCTAGCGTTACCGCGGTGGTGATGTCCCTGTTGACAGGCGTGGGGTTCGGCTGGATCACCTCCCAAGGCGGGGCAGCGGAGATCGTCTCCTGGATGTCCATCACCACCTCCCTAGGATTGGCCTCCGGAGCGCTGGGCGCCGTCTTGGGCCTGGGCGATCACACCGATTCAGCACTGGTTGTTTTCCGCGCCATCGGGCTTGTTGTCGGCGCGCTGTGGGTAGTGCGCATGCTGTGGGCATCTTTCCGCGGGCGCATCCACCCCGTGGGCGGGCTCGGAGTGTCGACCCTGATCCTGGTGTTCTTCTTCCCCGTCGTGCACCCCTGGTACTTGCTGTGGGCGATCATCCCCCTCGCCGCCTGGGCGAACCGGCGAACCTTCCACCTGATCGCCGTGGGCTACTCGGTCGTATTCAGCTTCTTCATCCTGCCCCGCGGATTGTCCCTGCCGACCTCGACCGTGATCTACATCTACGCCATGAGCATAGTTTTCTTCCTACTGGCAGTAGTGACATTGAAATGGATCGCCAACCTGAACGCTGACCTGGCCGAAGGTCTGACACTCCGTGCCACCGACGCGGATGAACAGTGGCGGCGCTACGTAAAGAACTCCGACAGGACTAGACTGACCAATCATGACCACAAAGCCTGAATCTCCGCTGGCCAGTACCTCGCCGGTCCTCGAGCTCCGGGACGTAGTTAAGACCTTCGGTGACCGTCGCGCAGTGGACGGCTTGAGTTTCGACCTGGCAGCGGGGCAGGTCCTTGCGCTCATTGGGCCCAACGGTGCAGGTAAGACCACCACGGTGGAAATGTGCGAAGGCTTCCTCCGCCCCACCGAAGGAACCATTCGAGTCTTCGGCAAGGATCCGGCGGTCGCATCGGACGAGGTCCGCAGCCGCATCGGCGTGATGCTGCAAGGTGGCGGCGCGTATCCCGGAATCCGCGTGGGCGAGATGATGCGGCTGGTGGCGTCGTACTCAAAAAATCCTCTGGACCCGGACTGGTTGCTGAAGACCGTCGGCTTGGACGGGCACGAGAAAACGCCGTATCGCCGATTGTCGGGCGGGCAGCAGCAGCGTCTGAGCCTCGCCTGCGCGCTGGTCGGCCGCCCCGAGCTGGTATTCCTGGACGAACCGACCGCGGGCCTCGACGCGCAATCGCGCCTGGCTGTATGGGACCTTGTGGCGTCGCTGAAGCGCGATGGCGTGGCGGTGGTGCTGACCACGCACCTGATGGATGAGGCCGAAGCGCTGGCCGACCAGGTGGTCATCATCGATTCGGGGCGCATCGTCGCATCCGGTACGACGGAGGAGATGACGTCTCGCCGTAGCCCACACTCGCGCGCCGCCTGGCTGTCGGTGCAGGTAGATATGGACGCCCCACTCCCCGACGTCGCCACCGCGATCGCCCAGCGCACGGCGGCGCAAGTGAACGTGGAAGAGCTGCGCCCCCGCCACTTCAAGGTGGAAGCCGACGAGCTGAATCCCGCGCTGATCGCAGCGGTGACCGCGGCTTTCGCCGACCTCAACGTCATGATTCGCCTGCTGGAAGCCAACCGACAGTCCCTGGAGGACGTCTTCCTCTCTATCACCGGAAAGGACATCCGCTCATGAGCACCACGAGTCGCTTCGAGCCGGGCTTCTTTGCCCCCGCACCCGCCCAGGCGAAGTCCGCGGATATCGTCAAGGCGCAAGCCAAGATCGAATCGCTGCTGTTTCTGCGCCACGGCGAGCAGCAGTTGCTCTCTATGGTCATTCCGCTGGGACTGTTGATTGGTTTGACGCTGATTCCAGGCGATGACGCATCCCACTCTGTGACCAGGGTGTTTCCCATGGCTTTGGCGATTGCTCTGATGGGTGCCGGATTCACGGGCCAGGCCATCGCGGTGGCCTTCGACCGGCGCTACGGGGCTTTAAAACGTATCGGCGCTGCTGGCGTGCCGACGTGGGCGTTGATCGGCGGCAAGGTCGTCGCCGTCTGCATCGTGGTGTTGCTGCAGGTACTGGTGCTTTCCATAGCCTCTGTGCTGCTGGGGTGGCAGCCAGAGCTGGCGGGTTTGCCAGCCGCTGTGCTGACGGCTGTGCTCGGGGTGGCGGCGTTCACTAGCTTGGGGCTGCTGCTGGGCGGAACCCTCAGTTCAGAGATGGTACTGGCTTTGGGCAACACCATCTGGTTCGTCCTATTGGGTGCCGCGGTCTACGCCACGATGACCACCCCTGCGGGCGAGGACGTGCACTCCTGGCTACTGGCAGTTCCCTCCGTGGCCCTGACCGAGGCGTTCCACACGGCAGTGACTGCTGGGGGCGTGAGCTGGGTTGCGTGGCTGAGCCTGCTGGCGTGGGCGATCGTGGGAGCAGCGGCCGCGTTGCGGCTCTTCCGCTTCACCATGGACAGTGACTAGCGGCAATTAGTCCCGCGACATGGGCTTCCATTAGTCTGGAAGATGTGGTTGAGACTATGAAACAACGCGCCGCGGAGGAATCGAATCCCTTCGCGAAGGCGCTGCTGAAACTGTACGCATTCGTGTATGCGGCCGACCGCAAGTACGGTTTTCCCCGCCCCGTGACCGCGCCGACGATTCATCGCCAAAGGCTCTTTGCCATCATCCTTTTGGCCTGCCAGACCGGCATCACTTTCACGGGCGCACTCGTGCGCGTGACGGGATCTGGCTTGGGGTGCTCTACCTGGCCGCAATGCCAGCCGGGTTCGCTGTTTCCCGTCGCCGGATCGGCCCCGTGGGTGCACCAGATCATCGAGTTCGGCAACCGAACGCTGACCTTTGTGCTGTCCATTGCAGCGCTCGTGTGCTTCATCTCCGTGGTGCGCGCCGCTCGCCGCACCCCTATTCTGCACCTGGCCTTCATCCAGGGCATCGGCATTATCGTGCAGGCAGTATTAGGTGGCATCACCGTGCACATGGACTTGATGTGGTGGACCGTTGCACTGCATTTCCTGCCCAGTATGCTGCTGGTATTCCTGGCGGCGAAACTTGTCGTGCGCATCGGTGAGCCCGACGACGGGGAAATGCAGCCACTGATGCCCCGCGCGTTACGCCTGCTGACCGACGGCTCCTCCGTCAGCCTGGCTATCGTCCTGATCACGGGCACGATGGTGACTGGCGCAGGCCCCCACGCCGGCGACGAGGCCATCCTGCCGGAACACCGCCTGCAGGTTCCGCTGATCGACATGGCACACGTCCATGCAGGCTTCATGTACCTATACCTGGGCCTTACCATTGGCCTGCTGGCGGGCGTGTTCGCCCTGAACCTGGAGCATCGCATAAAAACCGCCGCCTACTGGGTGATCGGCGCGATCATCCTGCAGGCTGCCATCGGCATCATGCAGTACTGGCTCGGCGTGCCCCGCTGGTCCGTTCCGTTGCACGTCATCGGCTCCGGCCTCACTACCGCCGCCACCGGATTCCTGTGGGCACTGAAGTCCCGCTACAGCGGTGGCAACGCCAGCCACACGGGCACCACCACCGGGGATAGTCAGCGCCACGAGGCTGTCAACGCCAAAGACGGCTAATATACAGAGTCCAGGGTTATTGTCTAGCTGACAGCGACGAGGGGTCGAACCATGACTCAGCCGACGCGCATGCCGCGCACCACACTGAAGTTTAACTCGGGGGTCGATACTCCACTGGTGCCTGAACGGGGCGAACGCTACTATTCCACCCCCAACCCGATGCGGGATAACAGTGGGGCCTTTGAAGCAATAAAGGCAGCGGGTCCGCGGCCTTACGCTCGGGACCTGCCGGGTCGCATGATTATCTTCCTGGTCGTTGGGCTCTTCGGTGCCGTCTTCGCTGCTATTGGCCTCATGCTGATTCTCAGCAAACTTCGCCATGGGGATGCAACGGCCGACAGTCTCCGTCTGACGGATACGGTCTTTTTCATCGTTGGAATGGTCTTCGTCGTTGTCGCGGTCTACTCGATCTCCAGCGCCCTAGCACGACGCAGGCGAATCGTCACCGCCTGGAAGAATGGCTGGATCGACTACTACCCAGCGCTGGTCGGGCAGGTCTATCATTGCCGCACCGAAAGGCGAGAAAGCGAATCTTCAGGCTCAACGTTCTATTACTACTATCGGGCGCCTCTCCACGTGCTTTACCCTGATGGCTCGTTCCGGCAGATGCACTCCTTTGAGTTTGAGATGAAGCGCAAGCCCGACTGGTATAGCACCCGCTTTAGTATGGCCTCATCGGCGGAAACCGCTGTCGTGGATGGCTTGAACAATAACGGCTGGGCGATCGTCGGTATCAGTCGTCGACCCGGGCAAACCCACGCGGAGCTCGATTCCGGGCTCACGAAGAAACAGTGCGAAGCCGTATTCAACCTCGCCGAACGCGATTGGCTCAGAACGGCTTGGTGATCTTAGCCGTGATCCTAGGTCGTGATGCTAGGTCGCTATGCTAGCCGAGCACAGCCTCGGCGAGCGTCTGCCAGCCCAGCACGGCATCAACGGACAGAGCCACGAACAGTAGCGACAGGTAGTTGTTCGACAGGAAGAACAGCTGCATCGGCTTGACCGGGGTGCCGTTTTTCACGCCACGGTGCAGCAGATGCGCCTTGATAATGAACCAGGCGCCGGACAGCACAGCCGCTGCCAGGTAGATCCAGCTAGCGGCGGGAACCAGCAGCAGCGAAGTGACCACGGTCGCCCACGTGTAGGCAAGAATCTGGCGCGTCACCTCCAGCGGAGGTTTAACGACAGGCATCATGGGCACGCCCGCGGCCTCATAGTCCTCGCGGTAACGCATTCCCAGAGCCCAGGTATGCGGCGGCGTCCAAAAGAAAATAACCATGAACAGAATCAGCGCCTGAGCCCACGAAGACCACCCCGCGCCAAAGGCACCGCCGTTGTTATCCGTGATGACGGCCCAGCCGACGACCACCGGCATGCAGCCAGCAGCGCCACCCCAAATGACGTTCTGCCAGGTACGGCGCTTCAGCCACTTCGTGTACACGTACACGTAGAACCAGTTCGTCAGAACGATAAACCCAGCGGCCAGCCACGAGTGGCACAAAAAGCCCAGCCACAGCACCGAGGCGATCAGCAACACCCAGGCGAAAACGCGGGCCTCGTTGACCGACAGGGTCTGGCGAGCGGTCGGACGGCGGCGAGTACGGCGCATCAGCTGGTCGATGTCATGGTCGACCACGTTGTTGAAAGTGTTGGCCGCGCCAGCACCCATCCAGCCGCCGATAAGGGTCAACAGGATCAGACCGAAGTTCACTTCGCCGCGCGCTGCCTGCAACATTGCAGGGATCGTGGCCACCAGCAACAGCTCGATGACCCGGGGTTTGGTCAATGCTATGTATGCCTTGGCCGTCTCAGCGAACGTCTTCACCGGCTGCCTCGCCTCCAACTTCTCGGAAAATGCAGTGCACACTGCAGTCTATCTGTATCGCGTCTTACGCTACCCGAGCGTGCAGCGCAGGCCGAAACCCGACCGACACACGCCCATCTCCATATGGTCGGCTGAGGTTCCTCTTAAGTTCCCAGCAGGAAGAAAAACTTTCTTACAAAATTAGCAACGATTCTCTGCGCCCACTGGCCACGGCAAGCTGTCGCGACCACTAGTATGTATGAGGAATTGAGCTTGATGAAGAAAGGGCAACTGACAGTGACTCTCTCCCCAGAACAGCAGGCACTTACCGTGCGCAACTACCCGGCGGACTGGACGGAGACCGACACGCGCGCGGTCGACCTGGCTCGCGTGCTGGCCGCGGATGCCGTGGAAAAGTGCGGTTCCGGTCACCCGGGCACGGCGATGAGCCTCGCTCCCCTGGCTTACACCCTCTACCAGCGCGTCCTACGCCACGACCCGAAGGATGTGCACTGGGTAGGTAGGGATCGTTTTGTTCTCTCGGCCGGTCACTCTTCCCTGACCCAGTACATCCAGCTCTACCTGGGTGGCTTCGGGCTGGAGCTCGAAGATCTGCAGGCCCTGCGCACCTGGGGCTCCAAGACCCCGGGCCACCCGGAGGTGCACCACACCGACGGTGTGGAGATTACGACCGGTCCGCTTGGCCAGGGTCTGGCTTCCGCGGTGGGTATGGCTATGGCTTCCCGCCGTGAGCGCGCGCTGTTCGACCCTGAGACCCCCGCCGGCGAGTCCCCGTTTGACCACTTCATCTACGTCATTGCTTCCGACGGCGACGTGCAGGAGGGCGTAACCTCTGAGGCTTCGTCGCTGGCCGGTACCCAGCAGCTGGGTAACCTCATTGTCTTCTGGGACGACAACGGTATTTCCATCGAAGACAAGACCCAGATCGCCTTCACCGAGGACGTCGTGGCCCGCTACGCCTCGTACGGCTGGCAGACCCTGGAGGTCACCGGTGAGGACGTCGAGGGCATTCTGGACGCCGTCGAGCGTGCCAAGGCCGAGACCTCCCGTCCGACTTTCATCCGCCTCAGCAGCGTGATCGCCTACCCCGCACCGACGAAGATGGACACCGGCGCATCCCACGGCGCTGCCCTGGGCGCAGAGGAAATCACCGGCATCAAACAGGCGCTGGACTTCCCCGACGAGCCGTTCCCGGTAGAGGACAACGTAATCGCCCACACCCGCGGTCTGGTCGAGCGCGGCGCGGAGGCGCACAAGCAGTGGCAGGTTCTTTTTGACGCCTGGGCGAAGAACAACCCGGAGAACAAAGCCCTGTTTGACCGCCTGTACTCCCGCGAGCTCCCGGAGGACTTCGCCGCGGAGGTTCCCAGCTGGGACGCTGGCGAGTCCCTGGCCACCCGCAAGGCCTCCGAGGCTACCCTGCAGGCCCTGGGCAAGACTCTGCCGGAACTGTGGGGTGGCTCCGCCGACCTGGCTGGCTCTACCAATACGATCATCAAGGGCGAGCCGAGCTTCGGCCCAGAGGCCATCACCACCCGTAGCTTCACGACCGAGCCGGGCGGCCGAAACCTGCACTTCGGTATTCGCGAGCACGGCATGGTCGCCATCCTGAACGGCATGGCCCTGCACGGTCCCACCCGCCCGTACGGCGCGACCTTCCTGCAGTTCTCCGACTACGCCCGCGGTGCGGTGCGCCTGGGCGCGTTGATGAAGACCGACGTCTACCACGTCTGGACCCACGACTCGATCGGCCTGGGCGAGGACGGCCCGACCCACCAGCCCGTCGAGCACCTGGCCTCCCTTCGCGCAATCCCCCACCTGGCTGTCATCCGCCCGGCGGATGCCAACGAGACCGCTGCCGGCTGGGTTGCTGCGATCAAGGCTGAAGAGTCGCCCAAGGCACTGATCCTGACCCGCCAGAACGTCCCGGTTCTGGAAGGCACGAAGGACAAGGCTGCCGAAGGCGTGGCTCGCGGTGCCTACGTGCTGGTCGAGGAATCCACCGAAACCCCGGAGGTCATCCTGTTGGCCACCGGTTCCGAGGTTCAGCTGGCTGTCGAGGCCGCCAAGGAGCTGGAGAACCAGGGCGTGGGCACCCGCGTGGTTTCCATGCCAGTCATGGAGTGGTTCCTCGAGCAGGATGCCGAGTACCAGGAGCAGGTGCTGCCTAGCTCCGTCACCGCCCGTGTCTCCGTTGAGGCCGGAATCTCGATGCCGTGGCACCGCTTCGTCGGTCTGAATGGCCGCACCGTTTCCCTGGAGCACTACGGTGCGTCCGCGGATTACCAGACCCTCTACCGCGAGTTCGGCATCACCGCCGAGGCCGTCGTCGCCGCAGCTCACGAATCCATTGCCGCCAACCAGTAACCCAGTAACTAGGACTGATTCTTTTACCATGAGCACCCCCGCCAACATCGACGCGCTCGCCAACGCCGGCACCTCCGTGTGGTTGGACGATCTCTCCCGGGATCGCCTGCGCTCCGGCAACCTCGCCGAGGTCATTGAGAACAAGGGTGTGGTCGGCGTGACCACCAACCCCGCCATCTTCGCCAATGCGATGTCCCAGGGCACGGCCTACGATGAACAGCTCCAGCAGCTCGCCGCCGCAGGCACCCCTGCCGATACCGCCGTGTTTGAGATGGCGGCCGACGACGTCGCGGAAGCGTGCGATGTGTTCCTCCCCATCTACGAGCGCACCAACGGCGTGGACGGCCGGGTGTCGCTGGAAGTCGATCCGCGCCTGGCCAAAGAGCGCGAGGCGACCGTCACTCAGGCCCGCGAACTGGCCGCCAAGGTCGGACGCGAGAACCTGATGATTAAGATCCCCGCGACCGAGGAGTGCCTGCCTGCCATTACCGATGTGCTGGCCGAAGGCATCAGCGTCAACGTCACCCTCATCTTCTCCGTCTCCCGCTACATTCAGGTGATGGAAGCCTTCATCGAGGGCATGTCCCGGGCAGCAGGCGCGGGGAAGGACCTGACGAAGATCCACTCCGTAGCCAGCTTCTTTGTCTCCCGCGTAGACACCGAAATCGACAAGCGCCTCGATGAGATCGGCACCGACGCAGCCCTGGCACTCAAGGGCAAGGCGGGCGTGGCCAACGCGCAGCTGGCCTACGCAGCTTTCCAGGACACCCTGCTTAATAACCCCGCCTGGAATGCGCTGGCTGAGAAGGGAGCGCCGGTGCAGCGTCCGCTGTGGGCGTCCACCTCAGTAAAGAACCCCGAGTACCCAGACACCCTGTACGTCACCGAACTGGCCGGGCCGCACACGGTCAACACGATGCCAGAGAACACGCTGGACGCCACGATCGATCACGGCGAGGTCCGCGGCGATACCCTATCCGGCACGACCGATTCCGCCCGCGCAGTGTTCGCCGCGCTGGACGAGGCCGGGGTGAACCTAGCCGAGGTGTGGACGGTGCTGGAAAACGAGGGCGTGGAGAAGTTCGTAAACTCCTGGAACGAACTGCTGGGTACCCTCGCCGCGCAGCTAGACGCGAAATAATTCCCTTACGACAATCCGAACCCCCACAGAGGACTCAAAACAAGTGCAACTCCCCTTTACCGCCGAGGAATGGCGCAACCCGCTGCGCGACGAATTGGATAAGCGCCTGCCGCGCATCGCCGGACCGTGCGGGCTGGTCATCTTCGGCGTGACCGGTGACCTGGCGCGCAAGAAGCTGCTTCCCGCCGTGTACGACCTGGCCAACCGCGGACTGCTTCCCCCGGGCTTTAGCCTGATCGGCTACGGCCGTCGCGACTGGTCCAAGGAAGAATTCGAGGAGCAGGTCCTGCAGTGCGTCAAGGATCGGGCACGCACCCCGTGGCGCCAGAACGTGTGGGATCGCCTCGCCGAGGGCATTTTCTTCGTCAAGGGTGACTTCACTACCGATGCTGCTTTCGACGCCCTCGCGGAGAAAACCCGCGAGATCGACAACGAGCGCGGCACCGCCGGCAACTGGGCATACTATCTTTCCGTTCCGCCGGATCACTTCCCCAGCGTGTGCCACCAGCTGGAGCGATCTGGCCTGGCGACTCCGGATCCGGAGCTTGGCGAACTGCACAACGGCTGGCGTCGCGTGGTCATTGAGAAGCCCTTCGGACACGACGAGCAGTCCGCCCACGAGCTTAACGAGATCGTGAACAGCGTCTTCCCCGAGTCCAGTGTGTTCCGCATCGACCACTACCTCGGCAAGGAGACGGTGCAGAACATCCTGGCACTGCGCTTTGCCAACCAGCTGTTCGACCCGATGTTTAACGCGCACTACGTGGATCACGTGCAGATCACCATGGCCGAGGACATTGGGCTGGGTGGCCGCGCGGGCTATTACGACGGCATCGGCGCTGCCCGCGACGTGATCCAGAACCACCTGCTGCAGCTGCTGGCTCTCATCGCCATGGAAGAGCCCGTAACGTTCAACCCCGAGGAGCTGCAGGCGGAGAAGGTCAAGGTGTTGCGCGCGACCTCTCCGGTGGGCCCTTTCGCCCAGACCACGGCGCGCGGACAGTACACCTCCGGCTGGCAGGGCTCCGTCCCGGTCAAGGGGCTGCGGCAGGAAGACGGCTTCGACCCGGAATCCACCACAGAGACTTACGCTGCCGCCACCTTCGAGATTTCCTCCCGACGCTGGGCGGGCGTGCCCTTCTACCTGCGCACCGGCAAGCGCCTGGGCCGCCGCGTGACGGAGATCGCCATCGTGTTCAAGGAGGCGCCGCACCTGCCCTTCGGTCCCGGCCAGACCACCGCCCAGGGCAACAACATGCTGGTCATCCGCGTCCAGCCGGACGAGGGCGTGCTGGTGCGCTTCGGTTCGAAGGTTCCGGGCTCCGCGATGGAGGTTCGCGATGTGAACATGGACTTCAGCTACTCTGAGGCCTTCACCGAGGAATCCCCCGAGGCTTACGAGCGCCTGATCCTGGACGCGCTGTTGGACGAGGCCAGCCTGTTCCCCACCAACGAGGAAGTCGAGCTGTCCTGGAAGATCCTGGATCCGATCCTGGAACACTGGGCTCTGCACGGACGCCCCGAGGACTACCCCGCCGGCACGTGGGGGCCGAAGGGCGCCGAAGAGATTCTGTCCCGGTCGGGGCGGCAGTGGCGGCGTCCATAAGAGTCCATAAGAGAACGACCCCCGACCGCGTGAGGAGCGCGCACTTAACGGCCATGATCATCGACCTACCGAACACCCAGACCAAAGAAATTGAACACCGCATCCGCGCATTGCGGGAGGAACGCGGTGACGTCACGAGCGGTCGCGTTCTGACCCTTATCGTGGTGGCCAGCGAGGACGACGACCTCGACAGGATCGTCAGCTCTACCCACGATGCTTCCCGCGAGCACCCTGCCCGCGTGATCGTACTGGTGATGCACCGCAGCGAAGAGGCACTGCTGGACGCACAGTTGCGCATCGGCGGCGACGCAGGTGCCTCCGAGATCATCATCATGCACCTGCACGGCGAACTGTCGGCGAACCGCGCTTCCGTGGTCACCCCGCTGTTGCTGCCCGATACCCCGATCGTCGCCTGGTGGCCCGCCACCGGACCGCGGAACCCGGCCTCCGACCCCATCGGCGCTCTGGCGACCCGCCGCATTACTGACTCTCTGACGGACGAGGACGAGGACGCACTGTATCGCCGTCGCATGACCTACACCCGTGGCGATTCGGACATGGTGTGGAGCCGCATCACCCTGTGGCGCGGGCTTCTGGCCTCGGCGCTGGATCAACCACCGCACCACCCGATCGTGTCCGCAGAGGTCTGGGGGCCAAAGCACGATCCGTCGGTCGACATCGCGGCAGGGTGGCTCGCCGAGCGCCTGGATGTGCCGGTGACGAGGCACGTTACGGTCGACGGTCGCCACCGCGAGGACGCGGACGGCAACCGACTGATCTCTATCGAAAAGGCGGTGCTGCACCGCCAGGTAGGTGCGGTTGAGGTTGAGGTTATCGACGCCAACACGGTCTCGCTGACCGTCGGCGACCAGAACTCGCTGGTCACCCTCGGCAGGCGTGCCTTGGCCGACTGCTTGGCTGAGGAACTGCGCCATCTGGACCCGGATTATGCCTTCGGACATGCGCTGCGTGGACTGGTGCGGGTGAACCGCCCAGACCGCGGGCCGCGCACCTCCCAGTTCCGCGGCGTGAATAGTTTGGGTCAGCAGGAGGACAAACTGGACCGCTGGACCTTCCGCGATGCCCAGGATCCCAACAACAACTTCGACGGTCAGGAGTCTCTACGATGAAGCCCACCCACGATCACCGCCACGACGCGGTCGTCAGCGACAAGACCGGCGTGGAACTGCGCCCCCGCGACAACAAGCAGGATCTCGCCACAGCTGCCGCGCGGGAGTTCATCAACACCGTGGCCGAACTGCAGCGCACCGGCGATACCGTAACCGGCGACGGCATTGTGCGCGTGGTTCTGACCGGCGGTGGCGCTGGCATTGCCACGCTGGCGGAAATTGCCGCCCTGGACCACGCTGCGAAGCAGTCCGCGGAGGACTTCCCCGTCACCACGATCGACTGGTCGCAGGTGTACGTGTTTTTCGGCGACGATCGCTTCCTGCCGGCCGGCGATCCAGAGCGCAACGACAAGCAGGCCTTCGACGCGCTACTGCGCCACGTGGACATTCCTTCGCTGAACGTGTTCCGTATCCCTGCCCTGGCGGCGGGCGAGCAGCCGGACGGGCCGGCGTTGGATGCGGCGGCGGAGTTCTACGCCAAGACGGTCGACCAGGTTGCCCCGGATGGTTTCGATATCCACCTTCTGGGCATGGGCCCGGAGGGGCACATCAACTCGCTGTTCCCCCACACGGAAGAGTTGCTGCACGCCGAGGGATCCGTCGTGGCCGTGCGCGAATGCCCGAAGCCCCCGGCAGAGCGCATCAGCCTGACCATGCAGGCCGTCAACCGCTCCCGTGCGGTCTGGCTGCTGGTCAGCGGCGCGGAAAAGAAGGAAGCCGCAGGCCAAGTATTCGACGGCGGTAATGGCGCCGAATGGCCTGCGGCTCTGGCCTCCGGTTCGGAGGCAACGCTACTGTGGGTTGACGCTGCCGCCAACCCGCTGGCTTAAGCCAGACCGTAGTGCAGAACCAGGTTCAGTCCGACCAGCGCAATCAGCCAAATAACGGCGGTGCCCACGGTCAGGCGATCCAGGTTCTTCTCCGCCACGGTGGAACCGGACAGGTTGGACTGCATGCCGCCACCGAACAGGCTGGACAGGCCGCCGCCCTTGCCCTTGTGCAGCAACACAGACAGACCCATCAGCAAGCTGGTGACTACAAGGATGATCTGCAGCGTCAGGATCAATGTCCTACCCTCTACTTTTCTTTAAAATCGACAACTTAAGTTTTTCGGTTAACATCACGAATCTACCCGCTGGCAGGCGTGCGTGACAACCCGCCACGCGCAGCTACCCCGAGTTACGCAGTGCAGTCGCCAAGCCGTTCATCGTCAGCTGGATTCCCGAACGGACGCTGTCGGAATCATCGCCAGCGCGGTAGCGGCGCAACAACTCCACCTGCAGCAGGTTCAGCGGCACCAGGTACGGGAAGCGGTTGCGCACAGAGCTAACCAGCTCCGGGTTATCCGCCAGCAGAGTTTCCCGCTCCGTGATCTGCAGGAACATCTCTACCGTCAGCTTGTACTCCTCCACGATCACGCCGAAGATGCGCTCCGCCGCCTCAGTGTCGCCCACCAGCTCGGAGTACAGCTGCGCGATGGACAGGTCGGCCTTTGACATCACCTGAGCCATATTAGAAAGCACCGAGGCGAAGAACGGCCAGCGCCCGTGCAGTTCCCGTAGGTAGTTGAGGCGCGAGGTGGCGTCACCAGTCACAGAGGTACCGTTGTCGATCCAGCGCTTCAGGGCGCTGCCCACGCCGAACCAACCGGGCAGCATCACGCGCGACTGCGACCAGCTCAGCACCCACGGGATGGCGCGCAGATCCGACACGGCGGTGGTCTGCTTGCGCGAGGAGGGGCGGGAGCCGATGTTGAGGCTGCCAATCTCGGCCAGCGGCGTGGAGGTGGTGAAGTATTCGATGAAACCCGGATCTTCGTGCATCAGCGCGGAGTAGGCCGTGCGCGATTCCTCTGCGATTTGGCGCATGGTCGCGAAGGCCTCCTTCGGGTTGTCGAGGTCGTCGACGGGCAGCAGGCTGGCCTCCAATGTGGCGGCCACGAGTGCTTCCAAGTTGCGGGCGGCGTTCGCGGGATCTCCGTACTTGGCGGAGATGATCTCGCCCTGCTCGGTGACGCGCACCGCACCCTGTACTGCGCCCTCGGGCTGCGCCAGGATCGCGTCATAAGAAGGACCGCCACCGCGACCAACAGTGCCACCGCGACCATGGAAGAGGCGCAGGAACAGTCCGGCTTCGCGCGAGGCCTGCACCAACGCCAACTCCGCGTCGTAGAGCGCCCAGTTAGCAGCGAAGTAGCCGCCGTCCTTGTTGGAGTCGGAATACCCCAACATAATCTCCTGGATATCGCCCCGACCGGCGACGTAGTTGCGGTACAACGGCAGCTGCCAGAGCTGGCGCATGATGTCCGCTCCCCCGGCGAGGTCGTCAATCGTCTCGAACAGCGGAATGATGTCTACCGTGCCGGTTGGGTGCTCGCCGTTGGCGCGGATCAGTCCGACCTCCTTGAGCAGAATCATCGGCTCGATGACATCGGACACGGAGGAAGCCATGGAGATGATGCAGTGCGGAACCACGCTGGCTCCGAACTTCTTTGCGGCCTGCGCAGCGGCGCGGAAAATGCCGAGCTCCCGGGTGGTCTCCTCGGACCACTCGGCCTCCGGATCGGACAGCGGCCGGGGGCTGGCTAGTTCCTGCAGCAGCACCGCGACCTTGGCCTCCTCGTCCAGCTCCGCGTAGTTGGTGGTTACACCGGCGCGGGCAAAAACCTCCGTCAGCACATTCTCGTAGCTCTCGGAGTTCTGGCGCAGGTCCAGGGAGTACAAGTGGAAGCCAAAGGTTTCTACGGCCTCCCGCAGGTCCGCCAGTGTGTGGTCGGCCAGCAGGTCGTCCATGGAGTGGCGTAGCGCTTGATCGACCGTATCAATGTCCGCCAGCAGTTCCTCCGGGCCGGAGTACGGTTCGTGGCCCTTGTGCACGCCACCGGAGACCACTGGCTCGCCCAGGGTGTGTTTGGCCGTTGCCGCCACACGACCGCGCATACCGTGCAGGGCGCGGCGGAAAGGCTCGTCCACGCGGGAGGGCACGTCGTTGCGGCCCCGGTCAGCCAGTTGTTCTAGCGCATCGGTGGTGTCGATGAACCGCGAGGACAGGCTGAGCTCGTGTTCCAGGGCGTAGATGGTCTTCTGATAATGGTCAAAGATGGTGCGCGCCGCCGACGTCGTGGCATTGGTGACGGTCTCCGCCGTCACGTACGGGTTGCCGTCGTGGTCGCCGCCGATCCACGAACCGGGGCGCACGATCGCCGTGCGTGGCACGCTGTCGCCGTACTGCTGCTTCATGTGCTCGTTGACACGGCGGTTGATCGCGGGGATTTCGCTGAGCAGGCTGATGCCGTAGTAGCGCAGACCCACTTTGATCTCGTCTTCGATACGCGGGCGCACACTGCGGATCAGGGAGGTCTGCCACAGCAGCGTCATCCGACGACGGATCACCAGCTCGATCTCGTCCAGCTGGCGCGCCGAACGGACCGATTGCGGGTTAAGTTTAAGTTCTTTGAGCACGCGTGCGCGCCGACGCATCATCTTCATGATGTCGGTTTGCACGTCGAACACGGTCCGGCGGCGGGTTTCCGTCGGGTGTGCCGTCAACACTGGTGCTACCAGGGCGTTCGCCATGGTCTCGGCGACCTTCTCCCCCGGCACCGCATGGTTGTGCAGTTCTTGCCAGGTGTAGGCCAGCGTGGAGCGCGGCGCGGTGTTGCCGCGGTCCTCTTCGAGGTCCCGCACGCGCTCGACGTACAGATCCTCGGCCAAGTTCGCCATCAACGCGAAGTGCGAGAACGCGCGGATGACTGGCAGCGCCTTGCCCGTTGGCAGCGTATTGAACTGTTCCGCCAACTGTTCGATCTGCATCTCGCCATAGCGCAGGTCGAATGCCGCACTGCGGGTGTTTTCAATCAGGTTGAAAGTGTACTCGCCCTCTTGCTCCCTAATCACCTCGCCCAGGATGCGCCCGAGGTAGCGGGTATCGTCCCGCACCGTCGGGCTGATCTCTGGGTGGGCAATTTCTTCGGGAGCGACGGGAATGGCCGTGCCGCGGATCGTGTCCTTGCTCATCGTCGCGCGCTTAAGAGGTTGCCTTAGCCGCTGCGGCAGCCAGACGAGCGAAGTCTTCGCCGTCTAGTGACGCCCCGCCGACCAGACCACCGTCGACATCAGGCTGGCTGACCAGCTCTCCGACGGAATCGGTCTTCACGGAACCGCCGTAGAGGATGCGGATGCCACCGGCAACCTCCTCGCCCGCCAGCTCTGCGACGAGCTCGCGGATGGCGTGGCAGACCTCCTGGGCGTCCTCGGCAGAGGCGACCTTGCCGGTGCCGATTGCCCAGACCGGCTCGTAGGCGATGACGGTCTTGGCCAGGTCTTCTGCGGACAGACCCGCCAGGGAGGCCTTGGTCTGCGCCTTGACGAACTCGACGTGCTCGCCCTTTTCGCGGACATCCAATTGCTCACCCACGCACACGATCGGCTGCAGCTCGTTATCCAGTGCGGCGCGTGCCTTGGCGGCCACGACCTCGTCGGTTTCGCCGTGGTACTGGCGGCGCTCCGAGTGGCCAACGATGGCCCAGGTGCAACCCAGCTTCTTCAGCATCGCGCCGGAAACCTCGCCGGTGTAGGCGCCGGAGGCGTGCTGGGATACGTCCTGGCCACCGTAGGTAATGGACAGCTTGTCTCCGTCGACCAGGGTCTGGACGGAGCGGATGTCGGTGAACGGAGGGATGAAGGCCACGTCCACGGCCTCGTAGTACTCCTGAGGCAAAGCGAAGACGAACTTCTGGACCACCTGGATGGCCTCAAGATGGTTCAGGTTCATCTTCCAGTTGCCGGCGATCAGCGGCTTGCGTGCAGTCATTGTATGAATGCCTTCCTTCTAGTGCCTAGTGTGGCTAGTGTCTAGTGTGTTACTAGCTTGTGGGTTCTTCTAGCTCTCCAGGACGGAAACGCCGGGCAGCTCCTTGCCCTCCAGGAACTCCAGGGAGGCGCCACCACCGGTGGAGATGTGGGAGAATCCCTCCTCCGCCAGACCCAGGGTGCGGACCGCTGCAGCCGAGTCGCCGCCGCCGACGACCGAGAAAGCACCGTTCGCGGTGGCGTCAATAATTGCCTGAGCAACACCGCGCGTACCCTCAGCGAACGCAGGGAACTCGAATACGCCCATCGGGCCGTTCCAGAAAACGGTCTTGGACTGGGACAGTATGTCGGCGAAGGCCTTGACGGACTCCGGTCCGATGTCCAGGCCCATCCAGCCGGCCGGGATGGACTTCAGGTCGACGGTGCGGTGGTCAGCGTCCTTGTCGAAGCGCTCTGCGACCACGACGTCGGTGGGCAGGGCGATGACGTCGCCGAAGCGCTCCAGCAGATCCTTGCAGGTGTCGATCATGTCTTCCTGCAGCAGGGAGCCCCCGACCTCGTAGCCCTGAGCGGCGAGGAAGGTGAAGCACATGCCGCCGCCGATGATCAGGTTGTCGACGCGCGGAGCCAGGGCCTCGATGACGCCCAGCTTGTCAGAGACCTTCGAGCCACCAAGGACGACGGCGTAGGGGTTCTCCGGGTTCTCCGAGACCTTGCGCAGAACGTTCAGCTCTGCCTCCACCAAGCCACCGGCGTAGTGCGGGAGCTTCTTGGCTACGTCGTAAACAGAGGCCTGCTTGCGGTGGACCACGCCGAATCCGTCGGAGACGAAGGCGCCGTTGTCGCCGGTGAGGGCTGCCAGCTCGGCGGCGAACTCAGCGCGCTCGGCTTCGTCCTTGGAGGTCTCGCGGGCGTCGAAGCGGACGTTTTCCAGCAGCAGGATATCGCCGTCGTCCAGACCGTTGGCACGCTCGTGGGCATCCTCGCCGGTGACGTCGGTGGCAAGCGGTACCCACTGGTCCAGGCGCTCGGCTAGAGCTTCGGCGACCGGTGCCAGGGAGAACTCCTCCTTGAACTCGCCCTTCGGGCGGCCCAGGTGGGCGGACACGACCACGCGGGCGCCAGCCTCGAGCAGCGCCTTGAGGGTCGGCACAGAGGCGTCGATGCGGCCCGGGTCGGTGATGTCACCGTTGGACAGGGGGACGTTCAGGTCCGCGCGAACCAGGACGTGGCGACCCTGTACACCCTCGTTGATCAGGTCTTGAACGGTCTTGATGGCCATGGGGAGCTCCTTTGTAGAGATGGTTATTAGGGATGTAGAGAGAAAAAGAGAAAACGGGTCGGCTTCTCGAAACCCGCGACGCGCTACACGTGCGGCGCTCGGAGCCGAACCCGTCAATCCTTGTGAAGGAAAATGGCTAGTTAGAGGCGCTCGCCCACGTAGGTAGCCAGGTCAACCAGGCGGCAGGAGTAGCCCCACTCGTTGTCGTACCAGGAAACGACCTTGACCTGGTTGTCGATGACCTTGGTTAGGCCGGAGTCGAAGATGGAGGAGTGCGGGTCGCCGACGATGTCGGTGGAAACCAGCGGAGCGTCGTCGGAGTACTTGGCGATGCCCTTCAGCTCGTTCTCTGCAGCCTTCTTCAGGGCAGCGTTGACGGCCTCGACGGTGACCGGCTTCTCAGCTTCGAAAGTCAGGTCGGTCAGGGAGCCAGTGATGACCGGAACGCGGACTGCGTAGCCATCCAGCTTGCCCTTCAGCTGCGGCAGAACCAGGGAGACGGCCTTCGCAGCACCGGTGGAGGTCGGAACCAGGTTGACGGCTGCGGCGCGGGCGCGGCGCAGGTCCTTGTGCGGAGCGTCGTGCAGGCGCTGGTCGCCGGTGTAGGCGTGAACGGTGGTCATCAGGCCCTTAACGATGCCGAACTCTTCGTCCAGCGTCTTGGCCAGCGGAGCCAGGCAGTTGGTGGTGCAGGATGCGTTGGAGATGATGTGGTGGTTCTCCGGGTCGTACTCGGTGTGGTTAACACCGACGACGAAGGTTGCATCTTCGTTCTTCGCCGGAGCGGAAATGATGACCTTCTTGGCGCCAGCCTCGATGTGAGCCTTTGCAGCCTCAGCGTCGGTGAAAAAGCCGGTGGACTCGATAACGATGTCCGCGCCCAGCTCGCCCCACTTCAGGTTCTTCGGCTCGCGCTCAGCAGACACGGCGATGCGCTTGCCGTCGACGGTGATGGACTCCTCGTCGTACTCGACCTCGGCATCCAGGCGACCCATCACGGAGTCGTTCTTCAGCAGCACAGACAGGGTCTTGTTATCGGTCAGATCGTTGATGCCGACGACCTCGATGTCCGCGCCCTGGGAACGGATTGCGCGGAAGAAGTTGCGGCCGATGCGGCCGAAGCCGTTGATGCCAACACGGATAGTCACAGTTGATCTCCTAAAAAGTGCGTCTATGTTTTCCTCGATCTAGACGCCAAGGTCGGTGGCTCGAAAACAACCTAAGCCTCGACCCTCACGCCGACACTTTCGAGAGTACCTGCGCCCCACAGGCTTTGCAGCGATTCCGAATGCCCTGCATGCCGGGGGTAACTGTCGGCGTCAATCAACTTCAGTCAACGTCGTTGAACAGCTCCGATGTCACGGCAGAATGCGTGTCCGGCAGCCCCAGTTCCTCTGCCCGCTTGTCCGCCATAGACAGCAGCCTGCGGATGCGCCCGGCAACCGCGTCCTTGGTCATCGGCGGGTCGGCGAGGCGACCGAGCTCCTCCAGGGAGGCCTCCTTGTGCTCCACACGCATCTGCCCAGCCTGGGCCAGGTGCTGGGGAACGTCGTTATCGAGGATCTCCAGGGCGCGCTCCACGCGCGCGGCGGCGGCAACGGCGGCACGAGCGCTGCGCCGCAGGTTCGCATCGTCGAAGTTAGCCAGGCGGTTAGCCTTGGCCCGGTTCTCCCGGGTACGGCGCTGCTTCTCCCACACCTCGCGGGTTTCCTGCGCCCCCATGAGCAGCAACAGCCTGCCGATGGAATCCCCGTCGCGGATAACCACGCGGTGCACTCCCCTGGCTTCCTTGGTCTTGGCCGTCACGTCGATGCGACGGGCGGCACCGACCAGCGCCAGAGCCGCTTCGTTGGACGGGGTCTGCACTTCCAGCGCGGACGAACGTCCCGGGTCAGTCACATAGCCATGAGCCAAAAAAGCCCCCCGCCACGCGGCCACGCACTGATCTGCGGTGCCGCCGATAATGAAGCGCGGCAACCCGCGGACTGGTCGCCCGACCCGGTCGATGAGTTCGGTGCGGCGCGCTAGCTCCATGCCACCCTCAGTCCAGCGCAGCACGTGCCGTGGGCTGCGGCGCAGGTTTCCCGCGCCGATGATCTGATGCTCAGGCTCGATCTTGTACAGCTGCTCGACCATGTCGGTCAGGCGTCGGGCAGTGTCGGCTGAGTCGACTTCGGACTCCACCACGATCTTCTTACCCACTAGGTGAAGGGCCGCCGTGTAGCGCAGCAGGCTGGCGACCTCCGCGGTCATCACGTCGTGGCGGGTCACCAGCACCCTGTTGAGCTCCGCCTTCACATCGGCCGTCAGTGCCACGGGCTGTCCTTTCCTCTGTCTTCCCATACTAAAACAAGCAATTATAGCCGGATTGGGTGTTTACCTTTCCGGGAGGTTTCGCACTCCTCCGGAGATCTCCTGCAGCACCGCTGCCAGCTTCTCCGGCTTGTGGCGGTCGGTCCACCGCCCGCGGTTGTCGTCCTCCCGCACGTCACGGTAGATCACTTTGGCGCCCAATGCTGCTGCGGCTCTATCTATATGACGCCTCGTGCTGGCCACTGGCATCGTTGACAGATCGACGATGACAACGTCAATCTGCAGGCTTGGGCAGTGCTGCCGCACCATATGGATGTGGTGTTCCAGCGACATGCCGGCGGTCTCCCCCGGCTCCGGCACCAGATTCAGCACCAGCGCTTTGACGGCCTCCGTGCGGTTCAGGGCGTCCACAATCCCCGGCACCAACAGGTGTGGGATCACGCTGGAGAACCAGGATCCCGGACCCATGGATACGAGGTCGGCGTCGAGGATGGCATCGACGGCCTCCTGGGAAGCCGCAGGTGATTCGGGGTACAGCTTGACCCGGCGCACCTCGCCTAGCGTGGAGGCCACGGCAACCTGTCCGCGCACGGCGACGACTTCCCGGGGGTCTTCTTCCAGCCCCAGCACCTCGGCCTCCAGGTCGAGGGGTTCGTTGCTCATGGGGATGACGCGCCCCTGAATGCCCAGCAGGCGGCCGATCTCGTCCAGGGCGGCCATTTCGCTGCCCATGACCTGCGCCAATCCGGTGATTAGGAAGTTGCCCAGGGCGTGCCCCTTCAGCGCGCCGGAACCGCCGAAGCGGTGCTGGAGGACTTCCTCCCACATGCGACCGCGCTCGGAGTCTCGGGTCAGGGCTGCCAGTGCCATGCGCAGGTCGCCCGGAGGCAGGGAGCCGAGCTCGCGACGGATGCGGCCCGAGGAGCCACCATCGTCGGCCACGGTGACGATCGCGGAGACGTAGTCGGAAATGATGCGCGCGGAACGCAGCGTGTTGAACAGCCCATGCCCGCCGCCGAGGCAGGCGACGCGCGGAATCGGCTTAGCGGGCACGGAGGTATCAGACACAGAGTAGCCAGAAGAATCAGTAGTAGTCATGGTGTATCGCGCCCTCTCTAACGCTCGAGGTCTCGGTGGGAAAGGTTCACCAGCACCCCGCCTTCGGCCAGGCGGCGCGAAAGCTCTTCGACAATCGCTACGCTGCGGTGGTGGCCACCCGTGCAACCGACGGCGACGGAGACGAAGAACTTCCCTTCCTTGCGGTATCCCGGCAGAACCGAGTGGATCAGCCCCAGGACATGCTCCAGAAACTCCTCGGCACCGGGTTGAGATAGGACAAAGTCGGAGACGGGGGCGTCAATACCTCTAAAAGGACGCAACTCCGGATCCCAGTAAGGGTTCGGCAAAAAGCGCGCATCCAACAACATGTCAATGTCCTTGGGCGGGCCGTGTTTGAATCCGAAGCTCTGCAGGTTAATGCGCACGCTGGAGTGGTCGGCGGCGGCGAAGAACTTCTCCAGCTCCCGGCGCAGATCGTGGATGCTGCGGTTCGTCGTGTCCAACACAATGTCGGCGCGTTCGCGGATACTGGCCAGCATCTCTCGCTCCCGGTCGATGCCATCCTGCAGCGTGCCCTCCTGTTGTAGCGGGTGGGTGCGCCGAACCGCGTCGAAGCGGGCGATTAGTGCTTCGTCGGTGGCATCCAGGTACAGCACCGTAGGGCGCCGACCGCCCGTGTGCAGGTCGTGCAGCACACTGGTCAGATTGCCGGCGAAGTCGCGGGAGCGCACGTCGGTGACGATGGCCAGCTTCTCGATCGGCGAATCCTCGGAGAAACTGAGCTCCACCATGCGCACGATAAGCTCCGGTGGGAGGTTATCGGCGACGTACCACCCGAGCTCCTCCAGGGCCGCGGCGGTGGCTCGCCGACCTGCCCCAGACATGCCCGTGATCAGGATCAAACTGGGCTCTTGCTGCGTTGATGCGCTCATACTCTCCGATCCTACCCAGCATTGAGGGCGTCGTGAATGAGTTGCGCCAACTTCGGCCCAAAGCCCGGTAATGCGGCGATGTCGTCCACACTGGCTTGCTTGACCTTGGCCACGGAGCCGAACTGCTTGACCAACTGCTGGCGCCTCTTTGACCCCAACCCCGGAACGTCGTCCAGCTTGCTGCGGCGCATCCGGGCGCTGCGCTGTTGACGGTGGAAGGTGATGGCGAAGCGGTGTGCCTCGTCGCGCAGGTTTTGCACCAGGTAGAGCGCGGGCGAGTTGCGGGGCACGATGATGGGGTATTCCTCGCCGGGAACCCAGATTTCCTCCAGGCGCTTAGCGATGCCAATGAGGGTCACATCCGTCACACCCAACTCATCCAGAACCTCTTGCGCAGCGTTGACCTGCGGCAGACCGCCGTCGACGACGAACAGCTGCGGTGGGTAGGCGAACCTGCGCTTCTCTGGGGCACTGCCCGTGCTGCCATCGCTGCCGCTGCTACCAGCACCGCCAGCGCTCTCTAGCTCCGCTTCGCCCTCTAATAGGTCTCCCCCGTCGTCACCCGCGGGCACCGCGGACTTGTCCTGCTGGTAACGCTTGAAGCGCCGCCGCACGACCTCCGCGATGGAGGCGACGTCGTCGGAATGCCCGTCGCCGGCGGCCTCGCGGATCTTGTACCGCCGGTAGTCTGACTTCTTCGGCAGTCCATCCTCAAAGACCACCAGGCTGGCCACCACGTCGGTGCCCTGGATATGGGAGATATCAGTGCACTCGATGCGCAGCGGAGATTCGTCCATCCACAGCGCCTCCTGCAGTTCCTTCAGGGCTGCCGAACGTGCCGTGATGTCGCCTGCCCGCTTTAGCTTGTGTTGGGCCAGCGCCTGTGTGGCATTGGTCTCCGCGGTGGTCATCAGCGCCTTCTTATCGCCCCGCTGGGGCACGCGGATCTGCACATTGGATCCGCGCAGGCTTGTCAGCCATTCCGCCAGGTCGGTGGACTCCTCCGGCAGCGTATGCACCAGGATCTCGCGGGGCACGGGCGTTACCTGCACGTCCCCCACCAGGTCGCCGAGGTCCTGTGTGGCGGCCGGGTTCATCGCGCGGGCGAGCTCCCGATCTACTTCCGGGCCCGAGGCGCCACCCACCTGCGTCTCCGTCGCCTTTGCCAGCTCGGCGGTCTCGCCGTAGAACTGGGTGATGAAGTCGGCGACCAGGCGTTCCTCGCTCAGATCCTCGCGCTCGACTACCCACCCGCGCTGTCCGTGGATCCGCCCGCCACGGACGTGGAAGATCTGCACCGCAGCCTCCAGCTCGTCGGCGACGAACGCGATCAGGTCCGCATCGGTCTTGTCCGAAAAGACGACCGCCTGCCGCTCCATGGATTTCTGCATGGCCTGCAGTTGGTCACGCAGCGCGGCGGCGCGCTCGAAGTCCAGGTCCTCGCTGGCCTGCTCCATTTCCTTGCGCACGCGGCGCAGCACGGGCTCAGTGTTGCCCGCCATGAAGCTAGAAAACTGATCGACCAGTGCGCGGTGGTTGGCGGGGGTGATCTTTCCTACGCACGGCGCACTGCACCTGTCGATGTAACCGAGCAGGCAGGGTCTTCCCAATGCTTCGTGACGCCTATACACCCCAGCCGTACACGTTCTGATCGGAAACACCCGTGTCAGCGACTCGAGGGTTTCGCGGATCGCCCACGCCTTGGGGTACGGCCCGAAGTAGCGCACGCCCTTGCGCCGGGGACCGCGGTACATGAACGCGCGCGGGATCTCCTCCTTCACGCTGATGGCCAGCATGGGGTAAGTCTTATCGTCCCGGTACATGACGTTGAACCGGGGGTTAAAGCGCTTGATCCAGGTGTATTCCAGGTTCAGCGCTTCCAACTCGCTGGACACGACGGTCCACTGGACGTGATTGGCGGATTGCACCATCGCGCGGGTCCGCGGATGCAGTTGATCCAGATCCTGGAAGTAATTAGATAGGCGCGCGCGTAGGTTCTTGGCTTTGCCTACGTAGATGACGCGCTCGGTGGCGTCCCGAAACGTGTAGACCCCAGGGTCGGTGGGGATGCTGCCTGGTTCTGGGCGGTAGGAAACGCTACTCATCGAAAGGCATGTAGCGATCCTCCAGCTGGCGGAAGTCCTCTACGCGCTGGGCGATCAGCTGCTTGTCGTAGATGTTCAGTGCCATCATCGGCACAAACTCAAAGTCGGGCAGCTCCAGGCGCGCCCACTTGGCCTCCTGGGGAAAGGACAGGCCGTGGATAATTTCCCACGGGTAGAACTGCCCGTTGACGATGTTGCGCACCTCCACGCCCTGGCTGTTGACCTTGACGTGGGGGCGGAGCAGGGACAGGGCGACGAAGGAGAACACCAGGCCGATGCCGATGAAGCCCCACTGGTCGGCGCTTGACACCGTCACTCCGGTATCTCCCACTGCAACGACGATGGCCATGAAGATGTGCACGGCCATGACCAGTACGACCAGGATCCACGCCAACTTCTTTAAGAAGGGCGAGGAAACCTCCAGCTCCCATTCATCCTTATCGCTCACGCCACCCAACCCTACTCTGTTGACACGGGGCAGCCCTAAACGCCCCGCTCGATCTGTCGTAGCACGAGTGCGGTGTGGATCGCCGCGACCGCCGCATCGTGCCCCTTATCTTCTTTGGCATTGACGCCGCCGGCACGGTCCACCGCCTGGGCGTGGTTGTCGACCGTCAACACGCCGTTGCCGACGGGCGTGCCCGAATCCATTCCCGCGCGTGTCAGCCCGTAGGTCACGGCATCGCAGACCACGCGGAAATGCTCGGTTTCGCCCTGAATCACACAGCCGTTCGCCACGACGGCGTCAAAACGTTTACATGCCGCGGCGACAGCGACCGGCAGCTCCAGGGCTCCGGCGACCCGCCACTGCGCTACCTGGGCGCCGGCCTGCTTGGCCGTCTCGATAGAGCGGGCGTGCAGAGCGTCGGTGATGTCCGCGTTCCAGGTTGCGCTGATCACCGCAACGCTCAAGCCTGCGGCCGAGCCTGCCTTGAGTTCGACATCAGCTACTCCGGTGTTTGCCATGGGGGTGCGGCTCCTTCTTCCAGGGGGTACGGGATCGGTCGGGGTGTGGGGGGTTAGTCCAGGGAATCCAGCTGGTGGCCCATCCGGTCGCGCTTGGTGCGCAGGTAGACCACGTTGTCCTCGTTGGCGTTGAGCTCCACGGGGATGCGCTTGGTGACGTCCACCCCGTGGCTGGCCAGGTCGTGGATCTTATCCGGGTTGTTCGAGATCAGTGCGACGGATTTCACCTGCAGATCCTTGAGGATCTGTGCAGCGGCGCTGTATTCGCGGGCGTCCACGGGCAGGCCTTGTTCGAGGTTGGCGTCCACCGTATCCAGGCCTTCGTCCTGCAGCACATAGGCGCGTAGCTTCGGCAGCAGGCCAATGCCGCGACCCTCGTGCCCTCGCAGGTAGATCAGCACGCCTCGCTCCTTGGCCTCGATGTAGTCCAGGGCCGCGGACAGCTGATCGCCGCAGTCACAGCGGCGGGATCCGAACACGTCACCGGTGAGGCACTCCGAGTGCACGCGCACCGGAACCGGGGTATCACCGGCCTCAGCGACAGAGACATCGCCCTTGACCAGCGCGACGTGCTCCGTGCCGTCGATGATGTTGACGTAGCCGATCGCGCGGAAATCTCCGTGGACGGTCGGCAGTCGGGTCTCCACCGCGCGTTCCAGGGTCTGGGTGTGGTGGCGGCGCCAATGCATCAGCTGTTCGATGCTGATCAGTGCCAGGTCGTGTTTGTCCGCGAAGCGGCGCAGCTCCGGCAGGCGGGCCATGGCCGTCGGGTCTTCCTCGGAGACGATCTCGCACAACGCGCCGGCGGGCGCCAGGTTGGCCGCGCGGGCTAGATCTACGGCGGCCTCGGTGTGGCCTTGGCGCACCAGTACTCCCCCGCGCTTGGCACGCAGAGGAACCACGTGGCCGGGGCGGTTGAAGGTTGCGGCGGTAGAGGAAGGGTCGGCCAGCAAGCGCACCGTACGGGCGCGGTCGGTGGCGCTGATGCCGGTATCCACGCCCTCGGCGGCGTCGACCGTAACGGTGTAGGCGGTACCGCGGACGTCTTCGTTGCGGGCGACCATGGGCGGCAGCCCCAGGCGGTCGCAGTCGGCGCTATCCATGCCCACGCACACGTAACCGGAGCTGTGGCGCACCATGAAGGCCATCAGTTCCGGGGTGGCCTTCTCTGCGGCAAAGATCAGGTCGCCTTCGTTTTCGCGGTTCTCGTCGTCGACCACGACCACCGCCTTGCCGGCGGCGATGTCGGAGATGGCGCGCTCGACGGAGTCCAGCTGGATGTTGTGTGTATCGCTTGTGCTCATCGGTGCTTAGCCTCTCGCTTTAATTCTGCTCGCCGAACTGGGCGAGCCTTTCGACGTACTTCGCCAGCACGTCGCACTCCACGTTCACTTGAGATCCCGGGTGCAGGTCGCCCAGCATAGTATCGGCCAGGGTCGTTGGAATGAGGGATACCTCGAACCAGTTGCCGGAACCCGATTCACCTGCACAATCTGTGGTGTCTGCGACCTCCGCGACCGTTAGCGACGTTCCGTTGATAGCCACCGAACCCTTCTTGGCCACGTAGCGTGCAAGCTGCGGATCGTTGAGCTGGAAGCGGAATACCTCCCAGTGCTCCGAGGGGCGGCGTTCTATGAGTTCGGCCGTGCCGTCGACATGTCCTTGCACGATGTGGCCGCCGAAGCGCTGACCGCTGGCCATGGCGCGTTCCACGTTCACGCGGTCGCCTGCGCGGACCTTTCCCAGCGCGCTGTAGTCGAGCGTCACCTGCATAACGTCGGCGGTGAACTCCGTTGGGTTGTCTCCCCCGCTCAGCTCCGCGACGGTGAGGCACACGCCGTTGATGGCGATGGAATCACCGCGCTTGGCGTCCCCCAGCACTGTCGGTGCTGTGAAGCGCATCCGCAGCGAGTCCCCTGCCACCTCGATCGCAGCGATGCGCCCGACCTCTTCAATGATTCCGGTGAACATGCGCGCTCCTTAGCTTTTATGTATGTGATTACATACACACTAGCCCACTGTGGGTTAACTCAAGCTTTAGGGGGTGCGCTGCGGTGCCGTCATCGTCCAGCGCACATCAGAACCGAAAACCTCCAGCTCACGCGGTACGAAGCGCCGGATGTCGCCGATAGTTTGGCCCAAGCTGTCGTCGCTGTTTCTTATGGACGCCACCCCCGCTCCCAACACCGCAGGGGCCGCGTAGTACTGCACCTCGTCCACCACGCCGGCGCTAACAAAGGCCGCTGCCACCCGGGAGCCACCTTCGACCAGCAGCGTCCGCACGTCCCGCTTCCACAACTCGTCCAGTACCTCGTGTACATCGCGGGTCTGCAGATGCAGCCCCTCGCCGGGGGCGGAGAACACCCGCGCATCGGCGGGGACTTCGCTGGTGCCCATGACGACCCGCAGGGGCTGCAGCTCCTCGGCGAAGGGTTCCCCGTTTCCGTCGCGGGCGGTGAGCCGCGGATTATCGGCGGCGATCGTTCCGGTGCCGACCAGGATCGCATCGCGGCGGGTCCTATCCCGGTGCGCGGCAATCCGCGCTTCCTCCCCGGTGATCCACTGGCTGGTCTTGTCCACCGCCGCCACTCGTCCGTCGACGGTCGAGGCGATCTTTAGGGCGACGTGCGGGCGCTGCTCGGCCATGGAAATCAGCCACGGCTCCACGCTGTACATCTCAGTCCACGCGGGCAGCTGCACGCTGCGGCCGGTGGGGTGCGGTAAGTAGGAGCCGATGACCTCCACGCCAGCCGCCCGGAGCGTAGCCGCCCCGCCCTCGGCCACGGGGTTCGGGTCGGCGAAGAGGAAGTCCACCCTCCGGATGCCGGCGCGGATGAGGGCTTCGGCGCACGGTCCGGTGCGGCCGGTGTGATTGCAGGGTTCCAGGGTGACGATCGCGCGCCCACCGCGTGCGCGATCCCCGGCCTGCTGCAGTGCCATCACCTCGGCGTGCGCCCCGCCGGGGCGCTGTGTGTAGCCGCGGCCTACCACTGCCCCGGCGGGATCCTCAATGACGGCGCCGACCGGCGGATTCGGGCTGGCTAGCTGGGCCGCCTGCCAGCCGAGGCGGTGGGCGTCATGAAAAAGCGAAAGATCCATCGGGCTACGATGCGCTGGCGCGAATAGCCTCCACCGCAGCGGCGGGGTCGTCCTTGCCGAACACGCTGGAACCGGCGACGAACACGTCCACGCCAGCGGCGGCGGACTCGGCTGCGGTCTCTGCCCCAATGCCGCCGTCAATTTCGATGAGAGTGTGCAGGCCGTCGGCATCGATGCGGCTGCGCAGGGCGCGGACCTTGTCCAGGACTTCAGGCATGAACTTCTGGCCGCCAAACCCGGGCTCCACACTCATGACCAGCACGAGGTCGAACTTATCCAGGTGATCCAGCAACGGCTCCACCGGGGTGTTGGGCTTGATAGAAATGCCTGCCATCGTCCCGTGGCCACGCAGCTTATCGGCCAGCGCGATCGCCGCATCCACATCTGCAACTGCCTCCAGGTGGAAGGTCACGGACTGGAAATCGTCAGCGTAGTCTTCCGCCCACTTCTCCGGGTTCTCGATCATCAGGTGCACGTCCAGGTGCTTATCCGTGTGCGGCAGCAGGGACTTCGCCACAGGCAGACCGAAGGAGAGGTTGGGGACGAAGTGGTTGTCCATCACGTCGATGTGCAGCCAGTCCGCGTTGGGCACGCGGGCGACATCGCTGGCCAGGTTGGCGAAGTCGGCGGCGAGGATGGACGGGGCGATCAGTGCGGTGCGGGGATTGGACATAGCCAGTGGCCTTTCTACTAAGTGTTAACCGGTGAAGTTAGTTGTCAGCGGGGCGCAAGGCGGCGAAGAACATGGCGTCCGTGCCGTGGATATGGGGCCACAGCTGCACGAAAGGCGCAGTGCGGTCGGTGTTGGTATCGGCCAGTTCGGGCAGAAACTCGGTGACGTCCAGGATCTCCGCACCCGTGCGGGCGGCGATGGAGCGGACAACCTCGCTGGTCTCCTGCGGATGTGGCGAGCAGGTGGAGTAGATCACCACGCCGCCGGGCGCGGTTGCAGCCAGGGCGGAGGTCAGCAGCTCGCGCTGCAGGGTAACCAGAGGGGCAATGTCCTTGGGGTCCTTGTTCCACCTGGCTTCGGGGCGGCGGCGGAGGGCGCCTAGACCGGAACATGGTGCATCGACAAGCACGCGTGCGAAGCCCTGCTCCGGGGCGTCGAGGTCCCGGATGGCCTCCAGCTTGCGTCCATCGCCCACGTGCACGTTAACAGGCAGGTCGCGGACGGTCTGCTGGATGAGCTTGGCGCGGTGCTCGGCGATCTCGATCGCGTCGACCTTAGCCTGCTCCGACAGGGCGACCGATGCGATAAAGGCGGTCTTTCCGCCCGGGCCTGCGCATAGGTCCAGCCAGCGCGCAGGCAGGTCAGCGGCCACGGGCACGCGGGTGGTGGCAAGGCCGATTAGCTGGGAGCCTTCGTCTTGCACGCTGGCCATGCCTTCGCGAACCGGGGCGATTTCCCCAGGTGCTCCGTCGTCCAGGTAGACGGCATAGGGAGAGTACTTGCCCTCCGTGCCGCCGGTGATCAGTGCTAGCTCTTCGCCGCTGATCTGTCCTGGGCGGGCGGCCAGGTGCACGATTGGGCGCGCATCGTCGGCGGCCAGGGCACGCTCCAGCTCCGCACGACCGGAGTCCGTCGTCGGGTCCACTCCCAGCGCGTCCGCGAACACCTCCGCGATCCATTCCGGGTGCGCGTTGCGCAGCGCCAGCGCGCCCAGGGAATCCCCTGGAGCCACGCGCTCGACCCATTGCTCTGGCTTTTTGCGCGTCAGCGCGCGCAGCACGCCGTTGACAAATCCAGAGGCCTGGCCCGCGCCAAAGGCCTTCACCAGCTCCACCGAGGTATTCACGGCGGCGTGGTTCTCCACGCGCGTGCGCAGGATCTGGTAGGCGCCCAGGCGCAGAGCATCCAGAGCGACCGAGTCGATCTTCTGAACCTCGCGCCCGGCCGCGTCCGCGATGATCGCGTCCAGCAGCCCACGTGCCCGCAGCGTGCCATAGGTCAGCTCGGTCGCAAATGCGGCGTCACGACCCTTGATTCCGGCTTCCCGCAGTGCCTTCGGCAGCGCAAGATTGCCGAAAGCATCGTCGACGGTCACCGCGCGCAGCACCCCAAAGACGACGTCCCGGACCTTGTCGCCCGATCCCTGGGAGCGGCTCTTGCGCTGCTTATGCGCGGGGCGACGTTGCTGGTAGCCCGTAGCGCGCGATGGCTTGTCCTTCTGTGTGTTGCCGCTGCGCGCCGACTCGGAGCGAGACCTAAAACCTGCCATGATCCTTGCGTACTTTCCCTAGTTGCTTTCCCGTGCGGTCTCTTGCCGCGCGCTAAACACGGGCTTCCCGGCCAGCAGCTCTTGTTGGCCACGTGCCCATGCCGCGGCCTCCATCATCTTCTTGCCCGGAGGCTGGATGCGGGTGATCTCTAGTGCTTCGGTCCCGGTGCCGACGAATACCTTTTTTGTTGACGCCCACATTTCCCCAGCGCCCAATCCAGTGACCTCGTTCGGGTCGGCTGGCAACAGCATGCCGATCTTGAAGCGCTGGCCGTCCAAGAGGGTCCACGCGCCCGGAGCTGGGGTGTGCGCGCGGGCAACTCGCTGGATGACTTCGGCGGGCTGGGACCAATCGATCTGCGCGTCGGCGGAGTGGATTTTCGGCGCGTGGGTGGCTTCTGCCTCGTCCTGCGGGGTCAGTTCGACCGTGCCCGCCTCCATGGCGACGAGGGTATCGGCCAGCAGTTCGCGGCCGGAATACGTCAGGCTAGCCAGCAGGTCGTCGGCGGTATCCTCCACGGCGATGGGCTGGGTGAGCTGTGCGGCGACCGGGCCCGTATCCAGGCCTTGCTCGATGCGGAAGATGGAAGCGCCGGTGGTCTCGTCACCCGCTGCCAGGGCGGCCTGTACCGGGGCGGCACCGCGCCACCGGGGTAGCAGTGAATAGTGAAGATTGACCCAGCCGTGTGCAAAAACGTCCAGGATGTCGGCGGGGATCAGGTTGCCGTAGGCGACGACGGCGCAGGCGCGCACCCCGTCCGCGGCCAGTTCGGACAGTACTGCCCTCGTCTCATCGCCGGGCTCGGTGCCGGCCTTCAGACTGGGCCATTTGTACGTCGGGATGGCGGCCTTCTCCGCGACTTCCGCGACCTTGGACGGGTGCAGGGTGCGGCCGCGGCCACGCTTGGCGTCCGGCTGAGTGATCACCGCGACCACTTCGAGGCGCTCGTCGGCGATGAGGTGCTCGAGGGCTACGGCAGCGGGTTCCGGGGTTCCGGCGAAGACGACTTTCACTGCTTGAACCACTCCGATTCGCGGATCTGGCGCATTGCCTCTCGGCGCTGTTCGGTGGACAGGTGCTCAATGAAAAGCACACCGTCCAGGTGATCCGTTTCGTGCTGCACGCAGCGTGCCATCAGGTCAGTGACCTCGCGGTCGACTTCTTCCCCATCCACGGTGGTGCCGCGCAGGCGCACGCGCAGTGCGCGGGTGACATCCCCGTGGACGTCCGGGATGGAAAGGCAGCCTTCGCCCCCGGTTTCGGTTTCCTCCCCGACGGCCTCCCAGGTGGGGTTGATGATGTGCCCACGATCCCCGTCACAGTCGTAGACGAAAATACGGCGGGTGATGCCAATCTGGTTGGCGGCCAGTCCCACCCCGCCGTAGTGATCCATGGTTTCCAGCATGTCTTCCACGAGCCGTCGGGTGCTCGCGTCCTGGATCTGTTCTTGTTTCATAGGATCTGCAACGGTCTTAAGTACCGGATCCCCGAAGTAGCGCATGTTTAGCACGGTCATGGTTATCCACCCTAACCGATACGCACGGGATCCATGACAACGCGTAACGCGTCCGGCTGGGGACCGCGACCGCTGCGGTGAATCGTGCGCACGGACTGTGCCCGGCGCAGCGCCTGCCCCAGTTCTGCTTGATGCTCGGCCGGTACCCGCACCAGCAGGCGCCGGGCGGACTGTCGGGCTTGGGGATCGTGGCTATCGATGCCTGCGGGCAGCCGCACTCCCTGGGGCAATTCCACTGGCCCCAGAGTCTCGGCGCCTTCCGGCAGCTCCCATCCGGCCTCCAGGTTCTCGATGGAGGCGACGGTGCCGTCGATCGCGGCCACACTATAGGCCGGCGGGAAGGCCGCTTCGGCGCGGTGGGCCAACTCCGCGCGGGCGGAACCCACCGGATCCCACCGAATGAGCTGCTGGGCCGTGGGCAGGTTCGCAGCCCCGGCGAAGATGACCTTTCCGCCTTCGGTGCGCGGAGCCACCAGCGCGGCCGCCTCCATCCAATGGCGTAGCGCAGTTTCCGCCGCCCGCAGATCTTGCCTTCCAAGCAGGATCCAAGGATCCACCAGAACCGCCGAACCGTACAGCCCGCCGTCCACCGTCGGCTCGGCGCCGGGGGTGGCAACGACTATGCTCTTGCGCAGCCTCACCTGATCGACCACGTTCTTGCCGCCGCTGGCGATGATCGGGATGCCGGGGAATGCTCGCCCCAGCTCCTCCACTGTCCTGTCGTGGCCGACCACCGCCAGGCGCACGCTATGGTTACCGCAGCTGGAGCAGGTAAATAGCCCTGCGGTCTGCCCACACCACCGGCACCTCGGCGGCGCGGCCTCGGCACTTGTAGGCAGCTCCAGGGGACCGTTGCAGTGCCGGCACCTCGCCGGGGTACGGCACTTCGCACAGCTCAACGCCGGGGCGTATCCCCGCCGGGGTACCTGCACCAGTGCGGGCACGTTGCGCTCCATGCACTCGCGGATCGCCTCGAATGCCATGGAGGGAATCCGCGCGCCCGGGGCATGCAGCTCCCTCTCGGTTGCCCCGTCGGTCTCCCCCAGCCCGCGGATCCACGGCATGGCCTCCCGCAGTACCTCCGGCAGCGGCGCCAGCGGGTACACCAGCTTCCTATCCACCCACTGCTGCACCTCCGCCGAGCGATGCACCCCGGCAATCAGCAGTCCCGAACCGGAGTGTTCGGCGTGCAGCGCTAGGGCCTCCCGCGCCTGGATATACGGCGCGCGCGGATCCACCAGGTTGTCGTCGGACTCCCCCACCAGCACCATCAGCCGTGGTTTCACCATTGGCAGCAGCGCCGCCGAGCGCGTGCCCACCACCACGCGCGCCTGCCCGGCCAGCACCGAAAGGTAGCGGCGGTATCGGGCGTTCGGGCCTATGGACGCCGTCATCTCCAGCACCTGTGCCGGGTTCATATGCTCTTTCAGGCCTGCTACCAGGCGATCTACCAGGCGCTGGTTGGGCGCTACCACCAGCACACTGCCGTCCGTATTCCAGGCCACGGCGGCTGCCACGGCCGCGATGAGCGTGGGGATGTCGCTGCCTGGGGGCGTCAACAGGCAAGAACGAGCAGGCTTTCCCGCGACGAGCGCGGATAGAAACGCCGTTCCGTGCGTATAGGGGGCAAGGGCGGTCTCGGCTGCCGCGTAGGACTGCGTGGCGGCCTCTTCGACGGACTGCAGCTTGGCACCCAGATCCTCCCAAGCCGCACCGTCCGCGAATAGCCCGGAGGCTTCGGCCGAGGCGTGGCGCGAAGGCACAACCGAACGCAGAATGTCGGAGCGCACCCCGGCGTAGCGATCGGCCAGGGTATTGACGAGCTCCCACAGTGGTTTCGGCAGCACGCGGATAGGGCTGATCACGCGTTCCAGCGGGCGCAGCTGACCGGGATGGTCACTGCGTCGACGACGTTCGATGAGGAAGGCATCGACCAGTCGGCCGGAAAAACGAACGCGGACACGCACACCCGGCTGGGCGTGGGCGTCCATGTCCTCGGGGACGGCGTAGTCGAAGAGCCGGTCGAGGTGCGGCACGCCCAGCAGCGGCAAGACGCGAGCGACGGGCTGTTCCACAGTGCCTTTATACCCCTTTCCCGGCGGGCGTTATTTCGCTGCGATGGCCTTCTGCAGTGCCTCTACCCGATCGGTGCGCTCCCACGGCAGATCCAGGTCGGTACGGCCAAAGTGGCCGTAAGCGCTGGTCTGGGCGTAGATCGGGCGCTTCAGGTCGAGTTCCCGCAGGATCGCGGCGGGGCGTAGGTCGAACACCTCGAGCACGGCAGCCTGGATGTCTTCCACCGGGGCCTTTTCCGTGCCGAAGGTTTCGACGTACAGGCCAACCGGGGTGGCGCGGCCGATGGCGTAAGCGACCTGCACCTCGGCGCGGTCGGCCAGGCCCGCGGCGACGATGTTCTTAGCTACCCAGCGCATGGCGTAGGCGGCGGAGCGGTCGACCTTGCTCGGGTCCTTGCCGGAGAATGCACCACCGCCGTGGCGAGCCATGCCGCCGTAGGTGTCGACGATGATCTTGCGTCCGGTCAGGCCCGCGTCCCCCATCGGACCGCCCAGCACGAAGGAACCGGAGGGGTTGACCAGCAGCGTGTAGTCGGTGTCGGCCAGGTTGCCGCTGAGTCCCGCCTCGTCCAGAACGTACTGCACAACATGGGTGCGGATCTGCTCGTGCAGCCACTCTTGCTCGATTCCGCCGTCGTGTTGGGTGGAGACGACGACGGTATCCAGGCGCACCGGGGTGCCTTCCGCGTCATAGGCGAAGGTCACCTGGGTCTTGCCATCGGGGCGCAGGTGGGGAACGATTCCCTTCTTGCGCACCTCGGTGAGGCGACGCGACAGGCGGTGGGCCAACGCGATGGGCAGCGGCATGTACTCCGGGGTCTCGTTGGTTGCGTAGCCGAACATCAGGCCTTGGTCGCCGGCGCCCAGGCGGTCGATCTCGTCCAGCTCGGTGCCGCCCTCCGCATCGTGGGAGCGGTGTTCCAGGGCGGTATCCACGCCCTGGGCGATTTCCTGCGACTGCTCGCCGATGGCCACGCTGACACCACAGGTGGAGCCGTCGAAGCCCATGTCGGAGCTGTTGAAACCGATCTCCAGCAGCGTCTTGCGCACCAGCGCGGGGATTTCCACGTAGGTGGTGGTGCGGATCTCGCCGACGACGTGCACCAGGCCGGTGGTGACGACGGTCTCTACCGCCACGCGCGCCTCGGGGTCCTTGGCTAGAAGTGCGTCGAGGATCTTGTCGGAGATCGCGTCGCAGATCTTGTCGGGGTGCCCTTCGGTGACGGATTCGCTGCTAAATAGGCGCAAAGACACGTGGATTTTTCCTTTTGTGTGGTCTTGACGGCAGTTGCCGTTTTTAGTTAATGGACACATACTAGACCAAGCTGTCTGTATTTGTCACGTAGCCGGTCTAGTTAGTCTCGCACACGGCTTTCCAGATGGCTGCAGCGACCCTCGTCTTCGGCCCCTGGGGAACCTCGATCACCTCGCCGCCCGGGCGCAAGATCCACCCCGCGCTATCAGGTTGCCCGAATACCTTGCCCTCGCCCACCGCGTTGCACATGAGCAGGTCACAGCCCTTCTTCTCAAGTTTCTTGCGGGCGAAATCCAGCGGTGTGCTCTCCGCATCGCCTGTCTCCGCGGCAAAGCCCACGATCTTCGTTGTGGACGCCACGTCTCCCCGGCTACGGGCCTCCACCACGCCGGCAAGGATGTCTGGGTTCTCCGTCAGATGAACTGTCGTCAGGTCAGCGTCCGAACCCTTCTTCATCTTCGACTCAGCGACCTCTGCAGGGCGATAGTCGGCCACCGCGGCGGCCATGACAACTACATCCGCAGTGCGCGCGTGTTCCATGACCGCGGCTTGCATCTGGCGGGCGGTCTTCACCCGCACGACCTCCGCCCCGCAAGGGGTAGGCAGGTTCTCCGTCACCCCCACGACAAGAGTGACGCGAGCGCCGCGCTGCGCTGCCACCTCCGCCAGCGCGTAGCCCTGGCGTCCGCTGGACGCATTGCCCAGATAACGCACCGGATCCAACGGCTCGTGGGTGCCACCGGCGCTGATGACCACCCGCTTGCCCTCCAGGTCGCGGCTGAACGCAGTACGATCTCCCAACACGGTGAGCGCCAGCTGGCCGATCTGCTCTGGCTCTGGCAGCCTCCCTGGACCGCTATCCGTTCCGGTCAGGCGGCCATGGGCGGGTTCCAGGACGGTGATCCCGTGCCGACGCAGCGTGGCGACGTTATCCACGGTGGCGGGATTCTCCCACATCTCAGTGTGCATAGCAGGCGCGAGCACCACCGGACATGTGGCGACCAGACAGCTGGCGGTAAGCAGGTCATCCGCGCGCCCGTGCGCGATACGCGCCATGAGGTCAGCAGTGGCGGGCGCTACGACGATCAGGTCTGCCTCTTGGCCGAGGCGTACGTGCTGGACCTCGTCGACGGCGTCAAAAACCTCGGTGGCGACAGGTTGACCCGATAGAGCCTCAAAGGTCGCAGCACCGACGAAGTTCAACGCCGAGCGAGTGGGAATAACGCGCACCTGGTGGCCCTGCTCGGTGAAGTAGCGGACCAGGTGAGCGGCCTTATATGCAGCAATGCCGCCCCCTACGCCGATAACGACGCGGAGCGGCTGTGTGCTTTCTTCAGCTGATGCAACGTTCACAACGACTCAGCCTAGCTGGTTTACCCCTCGGTGTGTTCCAACAGATCCCGATTGATCTCGCGCAGGGCGATAGACAGGGGCTTCTCGTGAACGTCCGGAGTAACCAGGGGACCAACGAACTCGAACACGCCCTCATCAACAGTCTGGAAGTAGTCGTTGATCTGGCGAGCACGCTTAGCTGCGAAGATGACCAAGGCGTACTTAGAGGAGACCTTCGTCAGCAGCTCGTCGATGGGTGGATTGGTGATGCCCACAGGAGGATCGAATACGGTCTCGTTCGCATTCACGTCCTGATTTTCCACGGTATGCACCTTCTTTGGTGGGTTGTTTGATTATGCGGGTTAGTTCTCTGGCTTAAGGAGGCTACTGATGGCGGCGACGGCCTGGTTCACGTCGTCGTTGACCACCACGTGGTCGAACTCCGACTGCGAAGCCATCTCCACCTTTGCTGTCTGCAGACGGCGCTTGATAACTTCCTCAGTTTCCGTGCCACGGCCAGTCAGTCGTTCCACCAGCGCCTCCCAGGATGGTGGCGCCAGGAAAACCGTCTGCACCTCCGGCAGCAGCTTTTTAACGTTGCGGGCGCCCTCCAGGTCAACCTCGACCAGTACGGGGCGGGATTCCGCTAGAGCGTCCTCGATGGGCTGACGGGGCGTGCCAGAGAGCTGCAGTCCGCCGTGAATTTCCGCCCATTCCAGCATTTTGCCGGCGGCGATGTTCTGTTCGAACTGCTCACGGGTGACGTAGATGTAGTCCTCACCGTCTACCTCCCCTGGCCGGGGATCGCGAGTCGTCATAGACACACTGAAGAACAGATCGGGAACATCACTGCGTAGCCGACGCACGACGGTGGACTTCCCCACCGCCGACGGACCTGCAAGTACGACGATCCGTCCGCTATTCAGGTCCTGGCTCAAAGCTATGCCTCGAAGCCGAAGTGCTCCAGCAGAGCGCGACGCTGACGGTCACCCAGGCCGCGGATACGACGGGTCTCGGCGATCTCCAGCTGCTCCATGATCTCCTTGGCCTTAACCTTGCCAACCTTCGGCAGGGAAACCAGCAGAGCAGAGACCTTCATCTTGCCCAGGGTCTCGTCGGTCTCAGCGTCCTTCAGGACCTGCTTCAGGTCGGTGCCGCCACGCTTCAGCTTCTCGCGCAGTTCTGCGCGTGCCTTGCGTGCCTCTGCTGCCTTCTTCAGCGCTTCTGCTCGCTGCTCATCGGTCAACTGGGGAAGTGCCACGGGTTCCTCCGTATGTAATGCTCGTAAAAAAATGAAAATTATCTGGTCATAACCAGCATGCTGTGGGTCCGAAAGGGTACGCCAAGCACCGCTGGATATTAAATTGTCTCGGTCTAATATGCCAACCTGACACACCGAGCCTATGTTCCTGACTACTGTACACGACCTCGTGAACTGCGATAAGCGCAGACAGGGCGCCGCAACGGCAGGCTCGAAACAACGCCCATCAGTGTATCACCTCTAGGCTGATAAACCAGCAAAAGACCCAGCTTATGGCCTCTAGAGGCGCAAGGTAGCGGCGTGCTCAACTACCGCCGCGCGGAGGGCGGCGACGTCCGGCCCTGCCTTGAGTACCCCACGGGAAACATTGGGCGATACCAGGCGCGCTGTCTGCTTTCCTCCAGCGATACGCCGCACATCCTCGATGGTGCCGCCCTGCGCACCGACGCCTGGCATCAGCACCATTCCGCCTACCCTATCCAGGCGGGGCGGTTGGGCTAGCGTGGCACCAACGACCACTCCGAGGTTGCCGGCCTGGCCGTGGACAGAGTTTTCCTCCGCCACCCGGTCGACGATGTGCTGTGCCAGGTTGGCCTCGGAGCCATGGAACAAAGAACGCTGCAGCTCAACGGCCTCCGGGTTGGAGGTTGCCGCCAGCACGATCACTCCCTTGCCGTGCTGTTCACCCAGTTCGATTACTGGACGCAGGGAATCGAAGCCCAGCCACGGGGAGACCGTCACAGCGTCACTGCTCAACGGCGAGTCCGGATCCAGCCACGCGCGAGCGTAACCCGCCATGGTGGAGCCAATGTCGCCGCGTTTCGCGTCGGCTACCACTAACACGCCAGCGCGACGCAGCTCCGCGATAGACTGCTCCAGTACAGCAAGACCTGCAGAACCGAACTGCTCATAGAAAGCCACCTGGGGTTTGACCACACAGGCGACGTCCGCAAAGGCCTCCACACAGATCTTGCTGAAGGCCTCCACGCCCTCGACATTCGCTGGCAGGCCCCAGGCCTCCAGGATGCTAAGGTGCGGATCCACTCCTACGCAGAGTTGGCCAAAGTTCTCGGCACGCTCGAGGAAACGCTCGCCGAAGGTCAGACGCTCGCCCGAACTTGCGGTCACGAGTGATCAACCTCCTGGATCGGGCGCACGGTAGGCTCCGCGCCCTGCAGCGCCTCGATGCCCTGCACCGCGGCAACAGCGCCCTGAACCGTGGTGATGCACGGCACGCCCATGTTGACGGCGGCAGAGCGAATGTCGTAGCCATCGTGACGCGCCCCGGCGGAGCCGGCTGGCGTGTTCAGAATCAGGTCAACGTCGCCGTCCTTGATCCAATCGCCAACGGTGCGCAGCGGGTTGCCATCGGTATCGACCAGCGGGGTGTTGTCAGCGGCAGCGCGGCGCTCGTCGGAGATCTTCGCCACAACCTCACACTCCACGCCGTTGCGACGCAGCATGGCTGCGGTGCCCTGGGTGGCCAGGATCTTGAAGCCCAGGGAGTACAGTCGCTGGATCGGAAGGATCAAGGTCCGCTTGTCGCGGTTCGCCACAGAGACGAAGACGGTGCCCTCGGTCGGCAGGTCGCCGGTGGCCTCCTGGGACTTGGCGAAGGCGGTGCCGAAGTCGTCGTCCAGACCCATGACCTCGCCGGTGGACTTCATCTCTGGGCTCAGCAGGGAATCCAGCACGTGGCCTTCCGGGCTACGGAAGCGGTTGAAAGGCATCACGGCTTCCTTCACGGCGATCGGGTGGCCCTGCGGCAGGGATCCGCCGTCGCGGTCGTGCGGCAGCACGCCTTCCTCGATCAGGTCGGAGATCTTCGTGCCCAGCATGATCCGGGCCGCTGCCTTGGACAGCTGCACGCCCGTGGCCTTGGATACGAAGGGAACGGTACGGGAGGCGCGGGGGTTGGCCTCGATGACGTACAGGATGTCGTCCTTCAGAGCGAACTGGACGTTCATCAGACCCTTTACACCAATACCGTGGGCCAGTGCTGCCGTTGCCTTACGCACCTTCTCGATGTCCTCGGAGCCCAGCGTCATCGGCGGGATGGCGCAAGCGGAGTCACCGGAGTGGATGCCGGCCTCCTCGATGTGCTCCATCACGCCCGCCAGGTACACGCTCTCGCCATCGCACAGCGCGTCGACGTCGATCTCGATGGCGGAATCCAGGAAGCGGTCAACCAATACCGGGTGATCGTCGGTGATCTCGGTGGCGCGCTGGATGTAGTCGGTCAGGCTTTCGTCGTCGTAGACGATTTCCATACCTCGACCACCCAGAACGTAGGAGGGGCGGACCAGTACCGGGAAGCCAATGCGGGCTGCCACATCGTGGGCCTCCTCAACGCTAGTGGCGGTGCCGAACTCCGGCGCAGGCAGGGCAGCCTTTTCCAGAACCTTGCCGAACTCGCCACGGTCTTCGGCCAGGTTGATGGCCTCCGGGGAGGTACCCACGACCGGCACGCCAGCGTCTGCCAGGCGCTGTGCCAAGCCCAGTGGCGTCTGGCCACCCAGCTGCACGATTACGCCAGCGATCTCGCCGGACTCGGCCTCGGCGTGGTAGACCTCCATGACGTCCTCGAAGGTCAGCGGCTCGAAGTACAGGCGGTCGGCCGTGTCGTAGTCGGTGGAGACCGTCTCTGGGTTGCAGTTGATCATCACGGTCTCGTAGCCCACACGGGACAGCTCCAGAGCTGCGTGCACACAGGAGTAGTCGAACTCGATGCCCTGGCCGATGCGGTTCGGGCCGGAGCCCAGGATAAGAACCTTCTTCTTGTCCGGCTGCGGTGCAACCTCGGACTCGGCGGCCGGGTCCAGCTCATAGGAGCTGTAGTGGTACGGGGTCTTCGCCTCGAACTCGGCAGCGCAGGTATCGACGGTCTTGAACACCGGGCGGATACCTTGTGCCCAACGGAGGGCGCGAACGCCGTCCTCCCCTGCCAGCTCCGGGCGCAGTGCTGCAATCTGCCTATCCGACAGACCCATGTACTTCGCTTCGCGGAGAAGGTCGACGTCCAAGACTGGGGCGTCGATAAGGCGCTGGCGGAACTCGACCAGACCGGCGAGCTCGTGCAGGAACCAGGGGTCGATGCCGGAGGCGGCGTAGACCTCCTCGACGGTGGCGCCCAGGCGCAGAGCGAGCTCCACGTCGTACATGCGCCCCTCGGTCGGGCGCTTCAGATCCTCCAGGACGGCCTGCTTGTCGGTGGCGCGCTCGCCGGCGAAAGCCTCGTCCGGGATGGTCCAGAAGCCCGCCTGCTTGGTCTCCAGGGAACGCATGACCTTGTTCAGGCCGGTGATGTAGTTGCGGCCGATGGCCATGGCCTCGCCCACGGACTTCATGGTGGTGGTCAGGGTGTCGTCGGCGCCGGGGAACTTCTCGAAGGCGAAGCGCGGAGCCTTGACGATAACGTAGTCGAGGGTCGGCTCGAAGGCAGCCGGGGTGACCTCGGTGATGTCGTTGCGGACCTCGTCCAGGGTGTAGCCGATGGCCAGCTTCGCGGCCAGCTTTGCGATCGGGAAGCCGGTGGCCTTGGAAGCCAGTGCGGAAGAACGGGACACGCGCGGGTTCATCTCAATGGTGATAATGCGCCCGTCCTTCGGGTTCACGGCGAACTGGATGTTGCAGCCGCCGGTGTCCACGCCGACCTCACGCAAGATGGCGATGCCCTGGTCGCGCATCACCTGGAACTCGCGGTCGGTCAGCGTCATGCTGGGGGCAACGGTCATGGAGTCGCCGGTGTGCACGCCGAGGGCGTCCACGTTTTCGATGGAGCAGACGACCACTACGTTGTCCTTGCCGTCGCGCATGAGCTCCAGCTCGAACTCCTTCCAGCCGAGGATGGACTCCTCGATCAACACGTTGGCCTCGGGCGACGCCGCCAGACCACCACCGGCGATGCGCTCCAGATCCTTTTCGTTAAAGGCCAGACCCGATCCCAGGCCACCCATGGTGAACGATGGGCGAACGACGACCGGCAGGCCCAGCTCTGCAACGGTCTCGTGGACCTCCTCCATGTTGTGGCACACGCGCGAACGGGCGGAATCGCCGCCGATCTTCGCAACGATGTCCTTGAACTTCTGGCGATCCTCGCCGCGCTCAATCGCTTCGATGTCTGCGCCGATCAGCTCAACGCCGTACTTATCCAGAATGCCCAGGCGATCCAGCTGGATCGCGGCGTTCAGTGCGGTCTGGCCACCGAGGGTCGCCAGGACAGCGTCGACCTTGTGGCCGGCCTCCTGCTCTTCCTGGAAGATCTTCTCGATGTACTTCGGGGAGATCGGCTCAATGTAGGTGTGATCGGCGAACTCCGGATCGGTCATGATCGTCGCCGGGTTCGAGTTGATCAGGGTGACGCGCAGCCCCTCTTCCTTCAACACGCGGCAGGCCTGGGTGCCGGAGTAATCGAACTCACAGGCCTGGCCGATAACGATCGGGCCGGAGCCGATGACGAGTACGTGGTTAATGTCTTCGCGACGTGGCATTGGTGTTTTCCCTACTATCCCTGTTGCTGAATCTTCTTCGTTAAAGATCTGTGTTGGCTGTTGGCTGCTAGCTGTTCTTTTCCAAGTTCTCCAGGAACTTATCGAACAGTGGGTTCGCGTCGTGCGGACCAGCTGCGGATTCCGGGTGGTATTGGACGGAGAACGCGCTGCCGTCCACCAGTGCCACGCCCTCGACCACATCGTCGTTGAGGCAAGTGTGGGTCACCTGCGCTTCGCCGAACGGGGTATCGAACTTCTCCAGTGGCTTGCCCTTCAGGGCGAAGCCGTGGTTCTGCGCCGTGATGTCGATCTTGCCGGTCTGGTGATCCAGCACCGGTACGTTGGTGCCACGGTGGCCGAACTTGAGCTTGTAGGTTTCCATCCCCAGCGCACGCCCCAGCAGCTGGTTGCCGAAGCAGATGCCGAAGAACGGGATCTTGGCTCCCAGGATCTTCTTCAGCTCGTCCACCGTCGCGTCGGCCGTCGCGGGGTCGCCCGGGCCGTTGGAGATGAACACGCCGGTCGCGTCGTACTCCCCCATCAGCTGCTGTACCTCTTCGAAGCTGGTGGTCGACGGAACCACCACGCTGCGCACGCCGCGCTTGGCGAACTCGCGAGGGGTGTTGGTCTTGATGCCCATGTCGTAGGCGATGATGGTGTGCTTGCGCTCGCCGTCTGCTTCCACAATGTAAAGCTCGTCGGTGCTGACGTCGCCAGACAGGTCCGCGCCGGCCATCGACGGTTGAGCCTGAACCTGGCTGATCATGTCGTCGTCGGAACTTAGGGCGTCACCACTAAAGATGCCTGCAGCAACCGAGCCCTTGTCGCGCAGGTGGCGGACAATCGCGCGGGTATCCACACCCTGGATACCGATGATGTCCTGGGCAATCATCTCCTCCGGCAGGCTGCGATTGGCCCGCCAGTTGCTCACGGAGCGGGACAGGTCGCGGATAACCAGCCCGGCCACCCAGATGTTGTCGCCGCGGGATTCGGAATCCTCGTCGTTCCAGCCCGTGTTGCCGATGTGCGGAGCGGTCGCCACGACAATCTGGCGGTGGTACGAGGGATCCGTCATGGTCTCCTGGTAGCCGGTCATGGCCGTCGTGAACACGGCCTCGCCGAGGGTGCGACCCGTCGCGCCGAATGCCCTGCCGCGGAAGATCTTCCCGTCGGCCAGAACCAGTGCTGCTGGGGTGTAGCTCATTGTGTCTCTTTCCTTAACTGTTGGACTGTTGTGTTCGGTTCTTCTTAGTGACGCCCACTCGTGGGTTCTTTCTACACTGATGAGCCGTTCCTACAGGTCACCTTGCCGCGCAACAGCGTTGTGCTGACCTTGACCGGCATATCCATGCCCTCGTATGGGGTGTTGTTGGCCTTGGAAGCCATGTCTTGGCCGCGAGCCACCCAGGACTGGTTCACATCCACGGCACATAGGTTCGCAGGCTCCCCGACCGCGATCGGGCGGCCGTGACCGGGCAGCTTGGTGATCTCTGCGGGGCGCTCGGACATGACCTTGGCCACGAAGCGCCAGTCCTGATCGCCGTCGATGACGAAGATCTTGGCGATCAGCGCCAGCGAAGTCTCGATTCCCAGCATGCCGGGGCGCGCCTGGTCGAACTCGCAGCACTTGTCCTCGGAACCGTGCGGAGCGTGGTCGGTGGCCACGCAGTCGACCGTGCCGTCGATCAGGGCGGCGCGCAGCGCCTCTACGTCGCGCTGTTCGCGCAGCGGCGGGTTCACGCGGTTCACACCGTCGTAGGTTTCCAGCCGTTCGTCGGTGAGCAGCAGGTGGTGCGGGGTGACCTCCGCAGTCAGCGGAATATCCTGTGCCTTTGCCCAGCGCAGCAGGTCAACGGTGCCTTCCGTAGAGGCGTGGCAGATGTGCAGGCGGCCGCCGTAGTCGCGGGCCATGATCGCGTCTCGGGCGACGATGGATTCCTCGGCGACGCGCGGCCAGCCACCCAGACCGAGTCGGGCGGCGGTCTCGCCCTCGTGTGCTACGGCGCCGATCGTCAGACGCGGCTCCTCGCAGTGCTGGGCCAGCAGTACGTCCATACCCTTGGAGTATTCGATTGCGCGGCGCATGAGGCGCGGATCGTCCACGCACTTGCCGTCGTCGGAGAACATGCGCACCCTCGCATCGGAATCGGCCATCATGCCGAACTCCGTGAGCTCTTTACCCTCCAAACCCTTGGAGATGGAACCGACCGGGTGCACATCGCACAGGTTCGTGTTCTGACCCTTGTACCAAACCATCTCGGCAATAGCGGGGTTGTCGGTGACCGGTGCGGTGTTCGCCATGGTGAACACCGCCGTGAACCCACCCTGGGCGGCCGCGGCGGATCCGGTAGCGATCGTCTCGGTATCCTCCCGCCCCGGTTCGCGCAGGTGTACGTGCATATCCACCAGGCCCGGCAGCAGCACCTGGCCGTCCAGATCCAGCACCTCTGCTCCTTCCGGTGCCTTGGCCGACAGGTCGCTGCCTATCTCTGCAATCACGCCGTCCTGCACCAGCACGTCCTGCTTGTCGCCCTCGCCGTAGATCAGCACGCCACGCAGCAGAACTGCATTATCGGCGCCGGTGGGGTGGCTGGCCAGCTCGCCGGTGGCCGGGTAATCGGAAGTCATGGTGGAAGTCCCTTTGTCGCTCGTTTTGGAGTTTGTCTGTGCCTTTGTGGGGATTGTGGCCATCGTGCGCCTCTAACCCTCTTCCCCAACCAGCAGGGTAAACAGCACCGCCATGCGCACGTGCACGCCTGCGGTGACCTGGTTCAGAACCACGGTCTGCGGTGCGTCTGCCACGTCGTAGTTGATCTCCATACCCCGCAGCATCGGGCCTGGGTGCATGATGATCGCACCCTCCTTCATCCGCTCTGCGCGAGCCTTAGACAGGCCATAGCGGGTGGCGTATTCGCGGTGCGAGGGGAAGAAGCCGCCGTTCATACGCTCGGCCTGCACGCGCAGCATCATCACGACATCCGCGTCTGCGATCTCGCTGTCGAAGTCGTAGCTGACTCGGACGCTGTCCTTGCCCCCGCCATTGCCAGCGCTGTTTCCAGAGCAGTTGCCCCAGTGCTCGATGCCCAAAGGCACCAGCGTCGGAGGCGCCACAAACACCACTTCCGCTCCCAGAGTCGTGAGCAGTTGGGCGTTCGAGCGCGCCACGCGGGAATGCAGGATATCGCCGACAATAACGACCTTCTTGCCGCTAATGTCCCCAATGCGGTTGCGCATCGTGGTGGCGTCCAAAAGAGCCTGGGTGGGGTGCTGGTTCGAACCGTCACCAGCGTTGATGACGGCCGTATCGCCCAGCCACCCCGCGACCTGACGCGCTGCGCCGGAGGACGGGTGGCGCATGATGATCGCGTCCGCGCCGACCGACTTCAGGGTCAGGGCAGTATCGCGGAGGGATTCGCCCTTCTTGACCGAAGAGCTGGAGGCGGAGATGTTGATGACGTCGGCGCTCATCCACTTACCCGCGGTCTCGAAGGAGGATCGCGTGCGGGTAGAGTTCTCATAGAACATGGTGAAGACGGTGCGACCGCGCAGCGTGGGCAGCTTCTTCATCTCGCGCCCCTCTAAAGCCTCGGCGAAGCGGTCGGCCTCGTCCATCAGCCCCAGAATCTCCGACTTGCTGAGGTCAGCAATGCTAATGAGGTGCTTCATGGGTTACTTGCTCCCTTCCCCGGTGGCCGCGTGGCGGTACAGAACCACGTTGTCCACGTCATCCAATTCGGCGAGGTTCACCGTTACGTCCTCGTCCGCTGCGGTGGGAATGTTCTTGCCCACGTAATCCGCGCGGATAGGCAACTTGCGGTGGCCGCGGTCGATCAGAACCGCCACCTGCACGGAATCCGGGCGACCAATGTCGGTCAGCGCGTCCAGAGCCGCGCGGATGGAACGCCCGCTATAGAGGACATCGTCTACCAGCACGACGGTGGTGCCGTCGATTCCTTCTGCGGGAACCTTGGTGGGTTTGAGGGCGCGGTGGGTCGTGGTGCGCAGATCATCACGGTGCAACGTGATATCCAGCGAGCCCTGGAAGACCTCCACCCCCGTAAAATGCTGGATCTTCTCGGCGAGACGCGCCGCGAGTGGCACTCCCCCCGATGGAATGCCAAGTAGAACTACGCGCCGGGAGTTCTGTCCGTCCAGCGCGGTCTTTTCAATAATCTGGTGCGCGATGCGCGCGACAGTACGGGAAACTTGATCTGCGTCGAGTAGGGTGACGCCAGCTTCCCCAGCCGTCGGGTTCATCGTGACCTCCTTTCCCGCCTCTCTGTGCGGTCCGTTAAAGGATGTCTACATTGTCCGACTGGCAGTTTATCACGCTTCGTTGGACTCGTTAATGACTCCGCCGAGAAGCTCGTCCAGATCGTCCTGGCCTGGTGTTTCGCTAGCGCCTGCAGCGCCTTCAGTACCTGCAGCGCCCGCGGCCGCCGCACGTTGTGCAGCCGCCGCATCTGCCAACTGCAGGTCGGCCTGTATCTGCAGATCCTTGTTGATGCCGTCCAACACCGCATGGATGTAGTTGGGCGCCTTGTCGTGCGAGTATTCGCTGGCCAGTTCAACGCCTTCGACGACGGCTACCTTGGCATCCACATCGTCGTTGAACTTCAGCTCCCAGGCCGCTACGCGCAGCACCGCACGGTCGACGGCAGGGAGACGATCCAGACGCCACTCGCTGGACAGGTGCAGCGCGATGGCCTCGTCCAGCGCATCTAGGTTCGTCGCCACGCCGGGCACGATCTGCTGGGTGTACTCCGGCACGGGCTTGACCTGGTTGGCTGCGTCCTTAGCCAGGGTGATGCGTTCCTCGACGATCTCGACCGGATCGATGTCGCGAAACTCGGCCTCGAAGAGGATGTCAACGGCGCGGCGACGTGCCTTGTAGCGCGCACCGTGGCGCTTGAAGGCACTCTTATCAGCTGTGTGTTCTTCAGTCATGGGGTGAAAAACGTTCGCTGGATTAGTTGCTGACGCGGGACAGGTACTCGCCGGTACGGGTATCGACCTTTAGTACGTTGCCGGTCTCGATGAACAGCGGAACCTGGATCTCTGCGCCGGTCTCCAGGGTTGCGGGCTTGGTACCACCGGTGGAGCGGTCACCCTGCAGGCCCGGATCGGTCTGCTCAACCTTCAGTTCGACGGCGACGGGCAGCTCGGCGAACAGCGGCTCGCCCTCGTGGAAGGAAACCTGCACGCTGGTGTTCTCCAGCAGGAACTTGGCGCCATCGCCCATCAGGTGCGGGGCCAGCTCGACCTGGTCGTAGGTCTTCTCGTCCATCAGAACGAAGCTGGTGCCGTCGTTGTACAGGTAGGTCATGTCGCGACGGTCGACGGTAGCGGTCTCCACCTTGACGCCTGCGTTCCAGGTCTTGTCAACAGTCTTGCCGGAGACGACATCCTTGAGCTTCGTGCGCACGAATGCGGGGCCCTTGCCCGGCTTTACGTGCTGGAATTCGACGATCTGCTGCAGCTTGCCGTCAACCTTGAGGACAAGGCCGTTCTTGAAGTCAGCGGTGGTTGCCACGAATGGTCTCCTTGTATTGGGATATAGGGTTCAAAAAAAATTTTTTGCTGCTACAGTCTAGCAGCTGCCCACGCCTAAACGACGATGAGTTCCGTCGGCGAGGCATTGAAGCTCTTAGCTCCGTCGGCGGTGATCACGTACGTGTTCTCAATGCGCAAGCCTGTCTTGCCGGGAATGTAAATGCCGGGCTCGACCGTCACGGTCATGCCTTCCACCAGCTTTTCTTCGGGATTGACGCCCGCCGCTGCCCGCGGGGCCTCATGCACGTCGAGACCCACGCCGTGCCCGGTGGAGTGTACAAAGAACTCCCCGTAACCGGCCTCGGCGATCACGTCGCGGCAGGCGGCATCCACGTTTCGCAGCTCTACGCCCGGGGCCAGAATGGCCTCGCCTGCCTTCTGCGAACGGTACACCACGTCGTAGAGTTCGCGGGCCAGCTCGTCGGGCTCGCCCACGCAGACCGTGCGGGTCTGATCGGAGGCGTATCCATCGAGGTACACCCCAAAGTCCACAGTGACCAGCCCCGGCACGATCTTCTCCCGCGATACCCCTGCGTGGGGCTTTGCAGCGTTCACGCCGCTGGCCAGGATCGTGTCGAAGCTCAGGCCGTCCGCGCCTGCGGTGCGCAGCTGGAACTCCAGCTCCGCCGCTGCCTGGATCTCGGTGATGCCTTCGCGAATGCCGCCGTCCTCGATGAAGGAGCGCCACACGCTATCGGCTAGCTCGCCGGCCTCGGCCAGCGCCGCAACTTCCAGCTCGTCCTTCACCAGGCGCAGCCCTTCGACCACGGATCCCAGCACCGGCGGGTTGCCCAGTGCCTGGGCCTGGCCGTAGTCGAGGCTGGGCTCAACTGCGAAGGACTCCCCCGCCTCCTTGGCAAACTCGGCCGCGCGGTCGAACAGCTTGCGGCCGATCTCGATGCGCACGTCCTCCGGCTCTCCGGTCTCGATGCGCACCTGTGTGTCGTAGCGCCCATCCGTCAGCAACAGGTGCTGGCCGTCTTCGCGGATGACTAACAGCCCGTTGGAGCCGGAGAAGCCGGTGAGGTAACGGACGTTCTTCAAGTCGCTAATCAGCAACCCAGCGTGCTCTGAGTCTTTGACTAGACCTGTGGCCTTGGCGCGGCGGGTGCGGTAGGCGTCAAAAAATTTTATAGACATCAACTCTCCTTAAAGATGTAGCGTTACGCAGGGGCTATGCGGGGGGAGTTATTGGGCGAAATAGCGCAGGGCGGCGACGTAGCCGTAGATACCCATTCCGGCGATCACGCCGCTGGCCAGGGGGCTGAGGTAGCTGCGGTGGCGGAATTCTTCGCGCGCATGGACGTTGGAAATGTGCACCTCCACGAAGCCGGCGCCGTCGGCGATTTCCGCCAGCGCGTCGCGCAGCGCAACGGAGGTGTGGGTGAATCCACCCGGGTTGATGATCACCGCGTTGCCCTCGTCGGCGGCGCGGTGGATGCGATCCAGCAGCTCGCCTTCGTGATTGGACTGGAAGAAGTCGACCGCGATGCCCAGCGCGGTGGCTTCGCGGGCCAGCAGATCCTCCACATCGGCCAGTGTGGTGCTGCCGTACACCTCCGGCTGGCGCTTGCCCAAGCGGTTAAGGTTCGGCCCGTTGATGACGCACACCTTCGGCGCGTTGGTTTCCTCTGCATTCATCGCTGTCTCCAGTCTTTGGGTCTTTAGGCCTCCACGCTAGCGGCATACGCCGCGCGCAGCAGATCTTCGCTGGGGCCTTCCAAGCGGGTGGGCTTGCCGATCTCTTCGAGCACGACGAAGCGAATCTTGCCGCCCTTGTTTTTCTTGTCGCGCCCCATCGCAGCCAGAAGCTCGTCGAGCTCGGCGCCGTTGTAGCTGGTCGCCAAACCTACGGAACTAAGGATGTCGCGGTGACGCCGAACGTCCGCCTCATCCAGCAGCCCAGCTGCCTTGGCCAGCTCCGCCTCGAAGATCATGCCGGCGGCGACCGCCTGGCCGTGGCGCCAGCGGTAGTCCTCGTAATGTTCAACTGCGTGACCATAGGTGTGGCCGTAGTTGAGGATCTCGCGCAGGCTGGACTCCTTCAGATCCACCGCCACTACGTCCGCCTTCACCTGGATGGCGCGGGCGATGAGCTCCGGCAGGCTGCCGCGCGGGTCGAGTGACGCTTCGGGGTCGGCCTCGTAGATGTTTAGGATTTTCGTGTCTGCGATGAAGCCAGCCTTGATGATTTCTGCCGACCCGGCCACCATTTCTTCGCGCGGCAGAGTTTCCAGAACCTCCAGGTCAACGATCACGGCGCTGGGCTCGTGGAATGCGCCGACGAGGTTCTTTCCGGCCGGGGTGTTGATGCCTGTCTTGCCGCCCACGGCAGCGTCCACCATGGCAAGCAAGGTGGTGGGATAGTGCACGACCTTGATTCCGCGCATCCAGGTGGCGGCGATGAATCCGGCCAGATCCGTTGCCGCGCCGCCGCCCAGACCGATGATCGTATCGGCGCGGGTCAGGCCGATGTCCGCACACACGTCCCAGCACTCGGCGGCAGACTGAGCGGTCTTGGCGGATTCGGCATCCTGAATCTCGTGCGTATGCGCGGCGTATCCCGCCTCGGTTAGACGTCCTGCCAGGGTCTTGGCGCGTTCGGATAGCGCAGGCTGGTGGATAATCAGGTAGGTCGCGGTCGCACCGGCAACCTTGAGGATCTCCTGCGCTGCGAAGTCGGTACCGCGGTCGATCACCACATCGTAGGGCGACTGGGAGGCCACGGTGATGCGCTGCTGTTCAAAGGTGTTCATGGGCGGGGATCCTCGTTGGTAATGGTTGCGGGGAAGATTATCGGAAGGCCGGGTCCGGTTGGACGTGATCGCGTTCGTCGAGGCGCTCCAGGCGGATTTCCTCGATGAACATGAGGATGTCCGTGACTACGCGGCGTGGCTCCTTGCCGTCGCAACGCACCATAAAGTTGGAGACTTCCTCGTAGAACGCGGAGCGCTGGGCGAAAAGCTCCTCGTACTTGCTGCGTGGATCGGGGACGTTCAGCAGCGGGCGGGCGTTAGAGCGGGACGTGCGGCGCACTCCCTCGTCGATGGAGACGTTCAGGTACACCACCGTGTGGTCCGCCAACAGTTGGCGGGTGCGCTCGGTGACCACTGCCCCACCGCCAAGGGAAACGATGCCATCGCTGTGCAAAGCCTCAGCGACCACATCGGCTTCCTTTTCCCTAAAGCCGGGCTCCCCCAGCTCCGCCATGATCTGGCTGCAGGTCTTGCCCAGCTTCGCTTCAAGCAGATGGTCGGTATCGACCAATTGAACGTTCAGGGCATTAGCCAGGCGCTTGCCGATCGTGGTCTTGCCAGAGCCGGGAAGCCCAACCAACACCGCGCGGGGACTCATCGACTCTCTCCTACCTCAGCCTGCGCCTCGGACCAGTCCAGCCGGTCATTGACGTACTCCAAGTAGGACTCTACGTTCCGCTTGGTTTCTTCCACAGAGTCGCCACCGAACTTCTGCAGTACGGCGCGAGCCAGCACCAGCGCGACCATGGTCTCTGCGACCACACCGGCGGCGGGTACGGCGCACACGTCGGAGCGTTGGTGGATGCCCGTGGCCGCTTCGCCATTGGCCATATCCACGGTCTTCAGGGCGCGCGGCACGGTGCTGATGGGCTTCATTGCCGCCCGCACCCGTAGCTCCTCGCCGTTGGTCATGCCACCTTCGAGCCCACCGGCGCGGTTGCTCAGCCGACGGACGCCACCATCGTCGGCGGCCTCCATCTCATCGTGCGCTTCAGAGCCGCGGCGGCGAGCTTCCTCAAAGCCATCGCCGATCTCCACGCCCTTGATGGCCTGAATTCCCATCAGGGCCGCTGCCAGTTGTGCGTCCAGTCGCTCCTCGCCCGAAACGTGAGAGCCCAGGCCGATCGGCAACCCCTTCACAACGACCTCCACGATGCCACCTAGGGTATCGCCGGACTTCTTGGCCGCCTTGATTTCGTCGATCATCGACTCCTCGGCCGCTGCATCGAATGCGCGCACCGGAGAAGCATCGATGGCCTCCAGGTCCGCAAACTCGGGGGTGGGGCCCGTGTACGGCTCTGAACGGCCGATGCTGATCACGTGGGATAGAACCTCCACACCCAGCACCTCGCGCAGCAGGGCGCGGGCGAAAGTTCCGGCGGCCACACGAGCGGCAGTTTCGCGGGCGGAGGAACGCTCCAGGATCGGGCGCGCTTCAGCGTGGTTGTACTTCACCATGCCGGAGAAGTCCGCGTGCCCCGGGCGCGGGCGGGTGAGCTTCGCACCACGGCCACTGGACATTTCCTTAGCCACCTCCGGATCGGACTCATCGATCGGGTCGGCGGACATAATCGTGGTCCACTTCGGCCATTCCGTGTTGCCGACCATGATTGCAACAGGGCTGCCCAGCGTCTTGCCGTGCCGCACACCGCCGACAAAGGTGACCTCGTCGGCCTCGAACTTCATGCGCGCACCACGCCCATAGCCCAGCCGGCGCCGAGCGAGTTGATAGGAAACATCTTCCCGAGTAACCGACAGACCGGCCGGGAGGTTCTCAATCAAAGAAATGAGCGCCTGGCCGTGGGATTCACCTGCAGTAGTCCAACGAAGCATAAGAAGCATAATACAGGCCACACACGACCCTAGCCCCACTGACGTGCCCATTAACTAACACCGCGTTAACGGTGCTCACGGCGCAATGAGGATTATTGACGCCACCACCACAATCCCACTGCCCACCAACATCGCCGGGCCGTGCGGTGTGCCCCGGATACGGTCTGCACCCCGGGCGACCCCGGCGGGCGATACGAAAACACAGTGCAGTATGCCACTGAGAGCCATGGCCACGAAGGCCCCCAGCGGATCAGCGATCGAAGCCAACGTGCCGGTCGATAGCGCCAGCTTCGCATCACCTCCCCCGGCCAGCAGACGCGGATGCACGGCGGGAAGCGCAAACGCAATCGCACACCAACCTAAGCCTCCTAGGAAAGCCAGACTATTGGCGCCCGGAATCATCGCGGGCACCGCTGCGGCGACCGCGAAGGCTGGCAGGGTAAGGACGTTGGGTAGTCGGGAGGTGTGGGCGTCAAGAACAAAGAGCGCCACGCCCCACGGCAGAAAGAGGAGCAATAAGCAACAGGCCACAGGCCACGAATGAACGAACACACCTCGGAAAGTAACCGGTAGACCGGACGGCGAGTGCGGTTCTACCCCGGCGGAAAGAGAGCCCTGTGGAAAGCCAAGAGTTTTCCACAGGGCAGAAAAATTAGTCTTGACCCTTGGCGCGCAGCACGGTATCCAACATGATCCCTTCCGGGGCGGAATGCCCCGTGAACAGGCGGAACTGCTCCTCGGCCTGGCCCGCGAGCATGCGCAGCCCATCGGCATGCGGAACCCCCTGCGCGCGAGCGGCGGACAGCAATGGCGTGGGATAAGGGTCGTAGATCACGTCCACAATACCGGCGGCAGAGCACAGAGCGGGCGCTAGCTCCTCGGCAGCGTGGGCGGGGATCGTCGACACAACCACGGCCGCATCGGCGCAGGTCTGGGCGATGTCAGCATCCTCGAAACGGGACCAGGAAAACTTCATGCCCAACGTCTCCACCACGGCCTGCAGGTTCAGGGCTCGCTCGGAACGCGCCAGCACCGTGACCTGGGAAACCCCAGCTGCCGCCAGCGCGGCGACCGCCGGGCGCGCGGTGCCTCCATTGCCGACGATCACCGCGTTGGTGCCCTGCAGAGGATCATCGCCACGCAGGTAGGAAAGGCAGCTGGCCACACCGGCGACGTCAGTGTTGTCCGCCAGCCACTGACCATCGCCCTGCGGAACCAGGGTGTTGGCAGAGCCGATCTCCTGCGCCCGGTTGGTCGCCAGGTCCGCCAGCTCCAGGGCAGCCTGCTTGCCAGGCATCGTCACGGAGAAACCACGGACGTCTGCATCGGATTCGCGGAGAAGGCGGCGGATGTCGCGGGACTCGCCGGCCTCCACGCGGAAGTAGTCCATGTCCAACCCGAGGGCACGGTAACCGACAGTGTGCAGCTCCGGCGACAGCGAGTGCTCGATTGGGCTTCCCAGAACCGCGCAGCGCGGGCCGGACTTTTCCAGGAACTCATCTACCGTCAGCACCAGGCCTGCGGCGGACATACTTTCACACACCCCTATGGTTGAAAAACTAGAGAAATCCTACTGTGGCCGCTGTTAGCGGTTAGAGTCCAGCACGCCGTTCCGGCGGGACTCCTCGATGGCCCTTTCGTGGGCATCGAAGTCGCGGTTGAACACCGTGCGGCCGTTGCGATCCACCGTAACGAAGTACAGCCAGTCGCCGTCCGCCGGGTTCTCAATCGCATGCATCGCCTGCAGGCCCGGGGAGGAAATCGGCGTTTCGGGCAGGCCTTCCTTGGCGTAGGTGTTCCACGGGGTCGGGCGCCTACGATCTTCGTCGGTGGTGGCGACCTCGACCTCGCTCAGGTCGTAGTTGACGGTGGAGTCGAACTCCAGCTTCTGGTTCTCGTGCAGGCGGTTCAGGATCACCCTGGCAACCTTGTCAAAGTCACCCTCGGGAGCCTCGCGCTCCACCAGAGACGCAGCGACAAGCATGTCGTAGGGGCTAAGACCCACCGCCTGTGCGGAGGACAACAACCCGGTGTCCTCGTACTCGCTCTTGGAGGTGTCCAGCAGCGAGGCCAGGATGTCCTTGGCGCTGCTGGTCGGGTCGAACAGGTGCACACCGGGAGAGATCAAACCTTCGATGCGCTTCGGGTCATCGCCGCGAGCCTTCACCGGCTCCAGCGCCCACTCCGCAATGTTTAGCTCTTCCGGCGGGGTTTGCCCGGCGGCCTTCTCCAACTCCTCAACGGAGACGCAGTTGTGCTCGTCCTGGCAGGTCTGTTCTGAAATCAGGGTGAAGATGCCCTTGCGGTTATCACCGCCGACGACCTTCACGTCTTTAAGGGTCAAGCCGTTCGGAATGTCTACCACGCCGCGGCGGCGATCTTCACTGGACAGCCATTCCAGAGCCTTGTCCGCGGACATTTCCTCCTGCAGGGGGTAGTACCCCGCCTGCAGTTCGGGTTCCTTCCGCTCTGCGGCGGACATCAGGGCCCGGCGGGAGCCCACCACGCCCTTTTCCACCAGCTGCGTGGACAGACTGTCTACAGAATCACCCGGACTGACGCGCACCATCACAATGTTGCCGTTGCCCTCACCTGCGTAGTCGCGCACGGCCACCACGTCGCGCTGATACCAGACGTAAGTGCAGGTACCGACCAAAAGTACTACCAGAGCGATCCCTAGCGCCAAGGCGAGTTGCCGGCGACGGCGAAACTTTGGCTGCATGTTACGGGTCGGTCCCATAGGTAAAGGTGGCCTTTCGTACAGGTTGATTTACGCGGGTGTAGATAATACAGCGCCCATTTTCTCACGAATTGATAAATTTTAGGAAAGCGCGCGCCGCCGCGTGTCTAACCACCCCTGCAGGATGTGTACTGCGGCCGCCTGGTCTATTTTCTTTCGGCCTTTTTTACTATTGACGCCAGATGCGTGGAACGCCTGTGTCGCGGCCATCGTAGACATTCGCTCATCCACCATGCGCACAGGAATATCGGGCAGTGCCTCTTTAATCAAGCGGGCAAATTCCTCCGCATTGACGGTGCTCTGAGTATGATTTCCGCGCAGTGCGACAGGAAGCCCGACCACGATTTCCACGACGAAGTTCTCTTCGCAGATTTCCACGACGCGCTGAACGTCAGCGTCGTCGGCACTGGCCTGGATCGTCTCCACCGGGGTGGCCAGGATGCAGTCCGGGTCAGAGATCGCCACGCCGATGCGTACGGTCCCCACGTCCAGCCCCAGCCGCCGCCCCCTTCCGGGGTCGGTGGCGGGATTCGGCTTCTCGGTTTGCATCGGTGACAACTCCCCTGTTGGCGGTTAACCGCGCAGCGCGCCCTTGACTGCCTCGATGGCGGCGGGGATGCCGGCGGCGTCCGAACCAGAGCCCTGCGCCATGGCCGGCTTACCTCCACCGCGACCAGCGACCTTGTCCCCGAAGGTCTTGACCAGCTCACCGGCCTTGATTCCCTTGTCCACGGCGGCATCGTTGACCGCGGCGACGAAGGGGACCTTTTCGCCGTCGACGGAGGCAAAGACCACCACGGCGGGCTCGGAGCCCAGGCGGTTCTTCGCGTCCATGGCCAGGGTGCGCAGGTCACCAGCGGCCACGCCTTCGGGCAGCTGCTCGGCCAGAACCTTGACCTCGCCGATGGTCTCGGCCTTCTCGACCAGCTGGCCGACCTGACCCGCGAGCTGCTGGGTGCGTAGCTGCTGGATCTGCTTTTCGGCGGCCTTCAGCTTGGCGGTGAGGGCATCGATGCGCTCGGGTAGTTCCTCGCTGGGAGTCTTCAGGCTGGAAGCCAGACCCGCGACCAGGGACTTTTCGGTGCTGAGGAAACGGAAGGAATCCATGCCGGTATAGGCCTCGATGCGGCGCACGCCGGAGCCGACGGAGGACTCACCCAGGACGGAGATCGGGCCGATCTGGGAGGAGTGCTCCACGTGGATGCCACCACACAGCTCCATGGAGAACGGACCACCGATTTCCACCACGCGCACCTCGGTGCCGTAGTTCTCGCCGAACAGTGCCATGGCGCCCATGGCCTTGGCCTCTTCCAGGGAGGTCTCAATGGTGTTGACCTGGTAATCACTGTCCACCGCACCATTGGCGATCTCTTCGATTTGGCCCAGCTGGTGCTCGGTCAGCTGCTCGCCGTAGTTGAAGTCGAAGCGCAGGTAACCGGGCTTGTTCATCGAGCCTGCCTGCACGGCTGTCGGTCCCAGCACCTCGCGCAGCGCTGCGTGGATCAGGTGAGTACCAGAGTGCGCCTGGCGGGCCTGGTGGCGCCATGCCTTGTCCACGGTGGCCTGAATCTTCTGGCCCACAGCCAGCTCGCCGCCGCTGACGGTCACGTGGTGCACCCACACCTTCTTGCCGACCTTCTGCACGTCCTCGACGCGCACGGCACCGGAGGTGGAGGTCATCTCGCCACGATCAGCCATCTGGCCACCAGCCTCGGCGTAGAACGGGGTGCGGTCCAGGATCACCTGGGCGGTCGCACCCTCGGTCGCGGTCTCCACCAGCGCGCCGTCGCGGATGATGCCCAGAACGGTGGCCTCGTCGGCCAGGTTCTCGTAGCCGGTAAACACGGTCGGCTGGTTGTCGACGAAGGGGCGGTAGATCGTCTGGTCTACGTGCCCCAGCTTCTTGGCGTTGTTGTCGGCCTTTGCACGGGCCTTTTGCTCGGCCATGAGGTTGTGGAATCCGTCGATGTCGACCTTCAGGCCGGCTTCGGCAGCCATCTCCTGGGTCAGGTCGATCGGGAAGCCGTGAGTATCGTGCAGGGAGAATGCAACGTCGCCCGGCACCGTGTCCTCGCCGCGCTCCTTGGCGCCGGTGACCCAGTTGTCGAACATCTGGGAACCGGATTCCAGGGTCTTCAGGAAGGACTTCTCCTCCGCCAAAGCAACGGAACGGATGCGCTCGTAGTTGTCCGCGATCTCCGGGTAGGAAGGCGTCATGGTCTCCCGCACGGTATCCATGAACTTCTCCAGCGTCTCCCCCGTAGCACCCAACAGGCGGGCGGAGCGGATGATGCGGCGCAGCAGGCGGCGCAGGATGTAGCCGCGGCCTTCGTTGCCGGGGGTCACGCCGTCGAGCATCAGCATCAGGCCGGTGCGCGAATGGTCGGCGATCACGCGGAAGCGCACGTCGTTGGCCTTGTCCGCGCCGTACTTCGCGCCCGTTACTTCCTGGGCAACGTCGATCACGGGGCGCAGCAGGTCGGTCTCGTACACGTTGTCGACGTCCTGCAGGATGCAGGCCACGCGCTCGATGCCCAGGCCGGTATCAATGTTCTTCTTCGGCAGCTTGCCAACGATCTCGAAGTTGCCCTTTCCCAGGCCTTCGCCACGCTCGTTCTCCATGAACACCAGGTTCCAGATCTCGATGTAGCGCGTGTCGTCGACGATCGGGCCGCCTTCCTGGCCGTGCTCCGGCCCGCGGTCGTAGTAAATCTCCGAGCACGGACCACACGGGCCGGGAATACCCATGGACCAGTAGTTGTCCTCCATGCCCAGGCGCTGAATCTTGTGCTCGGGCACGCCGATCTTCTTGTTCCAGATCTCCGCGGCCTCGTCATCGTCGGTAAAGACGGTGACCCACAGGCGCTCCGGGTCCAGCCCCAGGCCGCCTTCCTCTACCGGGTTGGTCAGCAACGTCCAGGCGTGCGTAATGGCGCCTTCCTTGAAGTAGGCGCCGAAGGAGAAGTTGCCCGCCATCTGGAAGAACGTGTTGTGGCGGGTGGTAATGCCGACTTCGTCGATATCCAGGGTGCGCACGCACTTCTGGATGGAGGTAGCCGTGCCGCTTTCGAACGGCGGGTTCTGCTGGCCCAGGAAGTAAGGCTTGAACGGAACCATGCCTGCGTTGACGAACAGAAGGTTCGGATCGTCCAGGATCAGCGAAGCGCTTGGCACCTCGGTGTGCCCGGCCTTGGTGAAGTGCTCAATGAAGCGCTGGCGAATCTCATGCGTTTGCACGTTGGCTTTACCTCGTCAATTTGTGTCGACAGTGTACGGATTGCGTTTATTCTACCCCCGGGTAAGGAAGGAGCGAACGATAGCCCTCAAGCTACTCAAGCGCGCGCCGATGGTCTTTTCGTGCCCGTGGTTCGTCGGCCGGTAATAGACCGCATCGCGCAGGTCTTCGGGCAGGTACTGCTGCGGCACCACACCCTTCGGATCGTCGTGCGGATAGACGTAGCCCACCGCGTTACCCAGTGCTTTTGCGCCTTGGTAGTGCCCGTCGCGCAGGTGGGCTGGCACGGCACCACCCTTGCCCGCCCGCACATCGCCGATCGCCGCGTTGATAGCTGCGATCACGCCGTTGGACTTCGGCGCAGTGGCCAAGTGAATCGTCGCCTGTGCCAGGTTAAGCCGCGCTTCCGGCATGCCGATGAAGCTCACGGCGTGATAGGCGGCCACCGCCACCTGCAGCGCCTGCGGGTCGGCCATGCCGATGTCCTCGCTGGCGTGAATCACGAGCCGACGGGCGATAAAACGCGGGTCTTCGCCACCTTCGAGCATGCGGGCTAGGTAGTGTAGCGCCGCGTCGGGATCCGAGCCGCGGATGGACTTAATAAAGGCACTGGTGATGTCATAGTGCTGATCGCCGTCGCGGTCGTAGCGCACCACGGCCTTGTTCAAGGACTTTTTTACTTGGGACGCCACCAGCTCCCCCACGCCATCTTCCCCATCCAGCTCGACTCCCTCCGCGGCGGCCTCCAGGTATGTCAAACTGCGGCGGGCATCCCCAGCGGCCAGGGCAACAAGCTGATCCATGGCCTCGGAAGTCACGCGCAAACGACCGGCGTACCCGCGCTCGTCGTCGAGCGCGCGCTGGAGCACGGTGCGGATGTCGGCGTCACTAAGAGAAGACAGTTGCACCAACAGCGACCGCGACAACAGTGGCGAGACCACGGAGAACGACGGGTTTTCGGTGGTGGCGGCGACAAGCAGTACCGTCCGATTCTCGACGGCGGCGAGGAGAGCATCCTGCTGGGTTTTAGAGAATCGGTGGACCTCGTCGATAAACAGCACGGTGTGCTCGCCGAGGAGCAGACGCTTCCGGGCCTGTTCGATGATGGCGCGGACTTCCTTGACGCCGGAGTTCAGGGCGCTTAAGGCCTCGAAACGGCGACCGGAGGCCTGGGAGATCAGGCTGGCGATGGTGGTCTTGCCCGTGCCGGGAGGGCCATAGAGGATGACGGAGGTGTCGCCCTGCCCCTCGATAAGCCGGCGCAGCGGTGAACCGGGTCCCAGCACCTTGTCTTGTCCCACCACCTCGTCCAGGTTGCGGGGGCGCATGCGCACCGCCAAGGGCGCGTGGGTGCCAGGGTGGAAGTAGGCCTCGGCTGCCGAGGACTCGGTGCTGGCGCCCTTGTCCGGCTGCGAAAAAAGATCATCCACGGGCTCGGACCTCGCCTCGCTAGTCGGCGCGCTCGTGCGGGAACGCGCCCAGCTGTGCCAGAACCTTCAGCAGTACCCCTGCGAAGGCGCCGACGGCCTCGAAGTTGCTGGAATCGCGGCGACGGGAGAAACGCTGGATCGCCTCTACGGTCGTGGCAAGATCCTCCAGCTGCTCCTCTGACATGTGGCGAAGAGAGCGCGAGACTTCCTGGTTATCGGGATCCTCGCCGAAGACGAAGGAGGAGTGCTCGGCGACGGACAGCCGGCCGTAGTACATCATGATCAGCGACAGGAAAGCCCAGCCGATGAGGGCGGACATGACCCAATCGTGGAACACCTCGTCGTCCGAGAGCACCGGCCAGATGTGTTGCGCCTCCGCGCGCCAGGCGGCCAGGAACTCCGTGGTCTCGGGCTCGTCCAAGCTCGGGGTGGAGTTGTCCTGCGGAAAGCCCGCGACCACGCACGCGACGTCGAAAGCAGCATCGCGGAAGCCCGCCCATTCGTAGTCCAGCAACACGACATTGGTCGTGAGCATCACATTGTCCGGCGCAAGGTCGAACGGAGTAAAGACCTGGTACTCAGACTTGGTCTGGCGCTCCGCGGCCTCCATGGCGTAGCGCTGCACCACCGGATCGATGGTCAGGCCGTTGGTGGTCATCAGCTCCACACCCGATTCGATGAGCTCGCCGACGTTGATATCGGATTCCTGGATCGCCTCGGGGCTGATGTGATGGCGCTGGCACTGACGGCGCATCAGCGTGGTGTAGGAATCGGCGCCACCGAAGGTCGCGGCGTGCATCTTGCCCAGGGAACGCCCCAGCTTGCGCAGTGCGCCCGTGCGCGCTTTCGAATCCTGCAGCGTCAGCACGTCGGTGAAGCTGGTGCCATCACCCGCGTCCGACAACACCAGCAGGCGCTGGTTAATGTCGTAAGCCAACAGCACCGGGCCGGGGCGCACGGACTCGGCCAGGGTGTTGGTGTACTGGTAGGCCACAACCTCGCGCAGCATGCCTAGTGCGTCCGGACCGAAGTCCTCCCCACCATCGGTGGCCTTAGCTGCCACGGGCTCGCCGACCTTCTGCGGCGGCAGCTGCTTGATAACGACCGTGCGCTCCTGCAGGAACGGGTCGGCGGAAAGTCGGCACCGCAGAACCATCGAGGAACCACTGCCACCCAGATCCTCCGGATCGCTGAGTTCAGGGGAACCTCCAAAGCGAGCCACTAGTAGAGCTGTGGCCGCTTCGACGGTGGACTCGACTGATTGCACTTCTCTTCGCCTATTTCCTCGTGTGGGTTGCTAGCAGGCAGGGATAAGCCTTGCAGGGCTAGGCCTTCTTATCCTTCTTCGGCTTGAAATCAATGCCGGATTCCTTGCGCTGTGCCGCGGAAATCTCACCCGGGGCGTCGGTCAGCGGATCAACACCACCGCCGGACTTCGGGAATGCGATGACATCGCGGATGGAATCGAAGCCGCCCAGCAGGGAGACGATGCGATCCCAGCCGAAAGCGATACCGCCGTGCGGCGGGGCGCCGAAGGCGAAGGCGTCCAGCAGGAAGCCGAACTTCTCGCGAGCTTCCTCCTCGCTGATTCCCATGACCTTGAACACGCGCTCCTGGACGTCGGGCTGGTGGATACGGATAGAACCGCCACCAATCTCGTTGCCGTTACACACGATGTCGTAGGCGTAGGCCAGGGCCTCGCCCGGGTTCTCGTCGAAGTTGTCTAGGTATTCCGGTTTCGGGGAGGTAAAGGCGTGGTGCACGGCGGTCCAAGCGGAGTTGCCCAGGGCCACGTCGCCGGAGGCGGTTGCGTCTGCAGCCGGTTCGAACAGAGGGGCATCCACGACCCAGGTGAAGGCCCAGTCGCCTTCCTTGATCAGACCCAGCTTGTTAGCGATCTCGCCGCGGGCAGCACCCAGCAGGGCACGGGACGGCTTGGTCTCGCCCGCGGCGAAGAAGATGCAGTCGCCCGGCTTCGCGCCGACGTGCTCGGCGATGCCTGCGCGCTCTTCGGCGGTGATGTTCTTGGCCACCGGGCCCGACAGCTCGCCGTCTTCGCCCACCAGGATGTAGGCCAGGCCCTTAGCGCCGCGTTGCTTAGCCCATTCCTGCCACGCATCCAGCTGACGACGGGGCTGATCGGCGCCGCCTTCCATCACAACGGCACCGACGTACTCGTTCTGGAACACGCGGAACGTGGTGTCCTTGAAGAACTCGGTGCACTCGGTGATCTGGATGTCGAAGCGCAGATCCGGCTTGTCGGAGCCGTAGTACTTCATCGCATCGGCGTAAGTCATGCGCGGGATTGGGGTGGAGATCTCGTAGCCGATCTCCTTCCAGATAGCCACCAGGATTTCCTCGGCCAGGGAGATCACGTCTTCCTGGTCGACGAACGACATCTCGACGTCCAGCTGAGTGAACTCCGGCTGACGGTCGGCGCGGAAGTCCTCGTCGCGGTAGCAGCGGGCGATCTGGTAGTAGCGCTCCATGCCAGCCACCATCAGCAGCTGCTTGAACAGCTGCGGAGACTGCGGCAGGGCGTAGAAGGTGCCCGGGCGCAGACGCGCCGGCACCAGGAAGTCACGAGCGCCCTCCGGGGTGGAGCGCGTCAGCGTCGGGGTCTCGATCTCCGTGAAGTCGTGGTTGGCCAACACACCGCGGGCAGCCTGGTTAACCCGGGAGCGCAGGCGCAGCGCATCGCCCTGGGTCTTGCGGCGCAAGTCCAGGTAGCGGTACTTCAGACGAGTCTCCTCGCCCACCTCGCCGGAGGATGAGGGATCGTCGATCTGGAACGGCAGCGCCGCAGCCTCGTTCAAAACCTCGAGCTCGGAGACATTAACCTCGATGCCGCCGGAAGCCAGGTTCGGGTTCTCCGACCCCTCCGGGCGAGCCTCCACCACACCGGTGACCTTGAGGCAGTACTCGCTGCGCAGGTCGTGTGCGCGCTCGGCTACCTCGGACTCACGGAAGACGACCTGTGCCACGCCGGTGCGGTCGCGCAGATCGATGAAAATGACGCCACCGTGGTCGCGTCGGCGACCAACCCATCCGGTCAGGGTCACTTCATCGCCGATATTTTCTGGGCGCAGTTCGCCCGCAAGGTGTGTGCGCAGCACGTTCCTATAAGTCCTTCCTCGTATTAAGCTCTCTAGCTTTCAGCTTTTCTAGCCTTTATCGACCTTATAGCCTACCTTGTCCCCATAGGGCTGTATACGGCGCCCGGGTATGGCACGATTCACTTGTGACTTTTAACAACAATCTGAACAACTATTCCGACCGTGGACAGCGCGGAGGTAGCGGCTCCGGCGGAGGCGGTTTCGGCCTCGGGGGCGGGGGTGGCAACCAAGGTGGGGGCGGTGGCCTTTTTACCGGCCTACTTTTTGGCGCCCTCGCCCGCCGCTTCGGCATTCCGGGAATCATCGTTGCCGCCATTCTGGTGTTCCTCTTTAACGGCGGACTCGGCATGTTGGGTGGAAACAATGCCTCCGACCAGAGTGCGGGCGTCAGTAACAGTAGGCAGGGTGAAGGCTTCGAGCACTGCAAGACCGCCGATGACGCGAATAAGAACGACGACTGCCGAATCCTGGCGACCGCGACTTCCGTCGACGATTTCTGGGGTCGAGCACTTCCCGAGGAGGCCGGGATCGATTACACCAAGCCGGGGCTTGTGATTGCCGAAGGCCAAACCAGTACCAAGTGCGGATCGGCAAACCTCGCCAACACCGGGCCTTTTTACTGCCCGGGCGACGAGACGGTGTATATGTCCACGCCCTTCTTTAAGGAGCTAAAGCAGATGGGCGGTTCCGATGGATCGTTCGCGCAGATGTACGTCACCGCCCACGAGTTCGGCCACCACATCCAGCAGCTGGAAGGGAACCTGGGGCTAAGCGACTACGACAATCCAGGCGAGGACTCCAATGCGGTGAAAATGGAAGTCCAAGCCGACTGCTACGCCGGTGTGTGGGCCCAGAACGCAGATAAGGGCGAGGGAGCTCTCTTGGAGCCCCTCACCCAGGAGCAGGTCGAGCAGGCAATTAAGACCGCCCGTGCCATTGGTGATGACGCCATCCAGTCCAGCGCCGGCCAGGAAGTTAACCCTGACAAGTGGACCCACGGATCCTCAAAGATGCGCGTGGAATGGTTCATGCGCGGCTACCAGGGCGGCACCATGAAGTCCTGCCACCAGGACTTCCAGCGCTAGTCGCCCGGGTTTGCCGCTAGTCCCCGTGGTTAGCGCTGCGGCGGCAGGAACGGGCGCAGCCAATTCGGAACCATGTGAGCCGGAATCAGGTGGTTGACCCAACCCCACAGACCCGCCCCCGCGGTGCCCAGTGCGATGACGCCCAGCATGATCGTGGTGATGATGCCCGCCTTCGACGAGCCGTCGAGACCCGGCTTGGAGCTATCGGAGGAACCAGAGGATCCACCCGGCTTCCCCGGTTCCGGAGCCGGCTTGGGATCCGCACCCGGTGCGTTAAAACCGACCTTGATCGGATCGTGGTCCGACGCGCGGAACACGTTCTCCTCATAGAAATCAACCACGTTGTTGTTGCGACGAGAGTACTCGAACGCAACGGACTCGTCAGCGTTAATGTCCCACACGTCAGCGCCGGTGGTCAGCTTCGTAGCCTTTTCATTCGCCAGCACGTGATCCAGCGAGCCGACACGGCCACCGAACTGGTAAGAATGACCCGCCTCGTACTTGCCCTCCAGGTTGGTAAAGCCAGCCTCTTCGATGATGCGGATGGCATCTCTAAGCCTCGGCCGTCTTTTCCTCCAGCAGCTCCACCACCGCTGCCAGATCAATCTGCTGCTGTTCGTGCGCCGCCAGATCCTTGACCGTCACTGTTCCCTCGGCCAGCTCCTTGTCACCGAGCACTAGAGCGTACAGCGCACCTGCGCGGTCGGCGCCCTTCATCGCCCCCTTCAGACCGCGGTCGCCGTAGGACATGTCGGCGGAAATACCGCGGCCACGCAGGTCGTTGACGATACTCACCATGCGGCGCTTGGCCTCTGCGCCCAGTGCCACGCCGTAGACATCGACCCTTCTTCCTGTGGACGCCTTCTTCTCCTCCGCTTCCAGCGCCAGCAAGGCTCGGTCGACTCCCAAGCCGAAGCCGATTCCAGAAAGGTCCTGCCCGCCCAGCTGCGCCATCAAGCCGTCGTAGCGGCCACCGCCACCGATTCCAGACTGCGCCCCCAGGCCGTCGTGAACGAATTCGAAGCAGGTCTTGGTGTAGTAGTCCAGGCCGCGCACCATCCGGGGGTTGATGGTGTAGCCAACGCCTAGGTCATCCAGCAGGCCAGTCACGGTCTCAAAGTGCTCGCGGGAAGAATCGCTGAGGTGATCCAGAATCAAAGGTGCCTCGGCCAGCATCTCCTGCATTTCAGGCCGCTTGTCGTCCAGGACCCGCAGCGGGTTCAGCTGCGCGCGACGCTGGGTTTCCTCATCCAGCGGCAAGGTAGCCAGGAAGTCCTGGAGTTTCTGGCGGTAGGCAGGGCGATCCTCCCAATCGCCCAGGCTGGTCAGTTCCAAGCGGAAGCCGTTCAGACCAATGGAGGTAAAACAGCGGTGTGCCAGCGCGATGACCTCGGCATCCAGCGCGGGATCGTCCACGCCGATGGCCTCCACACCAACCTGCTGGAGCTGGCGGTAGCGCCCCGCCTGCGGGCGCTCGTAGCGGAAGAAGGGACCGTTGTAGACCAACTTGACCGGCAGCTGCCCTCGGTCCAAGTTGTGTTCAATGACGGATCGCATGACGCCCGCCGTTCCCTCCGGCCGCAACGTCACCGAACGCCCACCCCGGTCTGCAAAGGTGTACATTTCCTTCGACACGACGTCCGTCGACTCGCCCACGCCACGGGCGAACAGTGAGGTCTCCTCGAAGATCGGCAGCTCTACGTGCTCGTAGCCCGCGGCATGCGCGGCACTGGTAAAGGCATCCTTGACCGCCTTAAACTCCGCGGATGTCGGCGGCACGTAGTCCGGCACGCCCTTGGGCGCGCTCAGCGCGGTGAACTTCTGGGCCTTCTGTTGCTTCTTGTCGCTCTCAGTCACAAAAGATCAGTGTACTGCACCGCTATTTCACTGCTGCCAGGAAGCTATTAGTGCGCTTTTCTTCCCCAATGGTGGTGTGCGGGCCATGTCCCGGCAACACGATGTCGCCGTCGGCGAAATCAGTGGTGAGCTTCTTCAGGCTCAGCATCATGTCCTCCGGCGAGCATCCCGGCAGATCTGTGCGGCCTACTCCCCCGCGGAACAGCACGTCCCCACCGAAGATCAGACCATTCACGCGGAACATCACGTGCCCGGGCGAGTGGCCCGGCATGTGGTGGATCTCGAACTCCGCGCCACCGATACTGATGGAATCCCCCAGAGGGCGGATGTCCTCGATCTTCGGCATGTTTGCTACATCGAAAGGCTGCGCCAGCGGGCTGGCCGCCTGATCCATCTCCAGCATAAAGCGGTCGAGCTCGTGGACGTACACAGGCACTCCGAATGCACCTGCGTCGCGGATGTGGTCAATGTGCCCGTGGGTTAGCACGACCTTCTCCACGAAGAACCTATTCTCCTCAGCGAGCCTTTGGATATGGGCAAAAGCACCCAGGCCAGGGTCTATAACGACCGCCGGGGAGGTTTCCCCCGAGGTGGCGTCCGAACCATCAATCACCACATAACAACTGGTTTCGAAAGGTCCGGCGGGAAAGCTCAAGATCTGGGTGCTCTCCGGAAGGTCAACGGGGCTGGGCGCGCTATCGGTGCTCATGCCACTACAGCCTAGCGAAAAGCGCCGAAACCACTCGCCCCCTTCACACTATCCGGGCATCGCATGAGGCATAATGGATCACCGTATCTAGCACAAGAAAGGCTCTAGAAGACGTGTCTGATTCGCCTGACAAGAATAACTACCCTAACTCCGCCTACCGCGACGAGGCGCTGGACGAGCTATCCAAGGCCCTCAAGTCCCGCGAGCGCAAGGCAAAGGTCGCGCCGCTGGGCGTGGTCGCCGCAACTCTGGCCGTACTGGTCGTGATTGTCGGTGGTATCTGGTTCGCCTCCACCTACAGCTCCGACGAGAACGAAGACCAGGTCGCAGAGAGCGAACAGCAGGATGAGCAGACCAAGCAGAGCGAAGAGAAGGACATCAAACCCGCATCTCTGCCGCGTGGCCCGAAGGAGCCCTATGGAGTGACGGTGAAGTGCGAGTACAAGAAGGACCCTCAGGGCAAGCTCAGCAAGGCCGGGCTGCCGAATGGCGATGGAGTCCAGTCCCAGGGCACCGAGAAGGTCACCTTAACCATGAACGGTCAGAAGGTTGGCCTGGAGCTGGAGAACAGTGTTTCCCCGTGCACCACGAACTCCTTCAAGCACCTGGTGCAGAAGAAGTTCTATGACTCCACGAAGTGCCACCGCTCCGTGAAGTCCGACTCCATGACGATCCTGCAGTGCGGCGACCCGGAGGCCAGCGGTGCCGGCGGCCCGGGCTACTCCTTCGCTGACGAATACCCGCTCAACGGTGTGGATAAGGACAAGGCCCAGCAGCCCGTTAACTACAAGCGCGGAACCCTGGCGATGGCCAACAGCGGTCCGAACACCAACGGAAGCCAGTTCTTCCTGGTCACCGGCGATACCACCCTGCCACCGAGCTACAACATCTTCGGCACCATCGACAAGGCTGGGCTGAAGGTTCTGGACAAGTTGATGGAGAAGGCTCCGGAGGGCGATGCTGCTCCGACCGAGGACATCAACATCGAGTCCGCCGTGCTGGGCTAGAACCGGGCACACCAGCGCCCGGGCACCCCGGCGCCATCGTGCATCGGTGCCCTGGCGCCTCAGCGCTCTAGCGTTTCCCGGCTTAACCGCCGGTGGTCACGCGATAGACGTCGTACACGCCTTCGACGTTGCGCAGCTGGTTCATCATGTATCCCAGCTGCTTCGTGTCCGAGACCTCGAACGTGAACCGGATCGTCGCCACCCGATCGCCCGCAGTATGCGAATTGGTGGCGATGATCGGCACCTTCTGCTCCGAGACCACGCGCGTGACATCGGATAGCAACCCATTCCGATCCAGGCCTTCGATCTGGATCGTGACCATAAACACCGCATTGTGGAAGCTGCTGGCCCACGAGACCTCGATGATCCGCTGCGGTTCCTGATGCAGCTTCTCTGCGTTGGTGCAGTCCGTGCGGTGCACACTGACTCCCCCGCCCTTGGTGATGAAGCCAAAGATCTTGTCCCCCGGTACTGGGGTGCAACACTTCGCCAGCTTCGCCGAGAAGTCTGCCTCTCCCTGCACCAGAATTCCCGAGCCGTCGCCGCGCCCCTCCTGCGGAGTATTCGCGATCTTTGAGGTGGCCGAGCCGGACTGCAGAACATCGTCCGCCTCGGACTCCGGCTCCAAGCCCTCTACCAGGCGGTGGCACACGTGGCCCGGGGTGATCTCTCCCCTACCGATCGCCGTGTACAGCGCATCAACATCCGAATAGTTCAGGTCGCTGGCCAGCATCCGCAGGGATTCGTGGGTGAACAGTCGGTGCACTGCCAGCCCGCCGCGCTGCGCCTCGGCCGCCAGCATGTCGCGGCCCTTCTCCGCCGCTTCTTCCCTCCGTTCCTTGGCGAACCACTGGCGGATCTTCGCCTTCGCCCGGGGCGATACGACGATGTTCATCCAGTCCTTCGACGGCCCGGAGTTCTGATCCTTGGAGGTAAACACCTCCACCTTGTCGCCAGTCTTCAGCTTCGATTCCAGCGCCACCAACTTGCCGTTGACCTTCGCACCAATGCAGCGGTGGCCGATCTCCGTATGCACGGCGTAGGCAAAGTCGATGGGCGTGGACCCGTTCGGCAGCGTAATCGCATCGCCCTTGGGTGTGAACACGAAAATCTGGTTCGTCGATAGGTCGTAGCGCAGCGAATCTAGGAACTCGTTGGGGTCCGCGGCTTCCTTCTGCCAGTCCAGCAGCTGGCGCATCCACGCCATCTGATCGACTTCCTGAGACTCGCTGTTGTTGTTACCGCGGGTTTCCTTGTACCGCCAGTGCGCCGCAATGCCGTATTCGGCGTTGTGGTGCATTTCGTGGGTGCGGATCTGCACCTCCAGCGGCTTAGTGTCGGGGCCGATCACCGTCGTGTGCAGCGACTGGTATACGCCGAAGCGTGGCGCGGAAATATAGTCCTTAAACCTTCCCGGCATCGGCTGGTAAATCGTGTGGATCGCACCGACAGCGGCATAGCAATCCTTCACGTTATCGACCAGAATGCGCACACCCACCAGGTCGAAGATCTCGTCAAAGTCGCGCCCGCGCACAATCATCTTTTGGTAGATCGACCAGTAGTGCTTGGGTCGGCCTTCCACCGTGGCGTGCAGCGAGCTGCGGGACATGGCCAGCTCGATCTCCTGCTTGACCTTGGCCAGGTACTGGTCGCGCTTCGGGGCACGGTCGGCCACCAGCCGCACGATCTCTTCGTACTTCTTGGGATACAGGATCGCAAAGGCCAGATCCTCGAGTTCCCACTTGACCGTTGCCATGCCCAGGCGGTGCGCCAGCGGGGCAATAACTTCTAGGGTTTCCCGTGCCTTCTTCGCCTGCTTCTCCGGCGGCAGGAAGCGCATGGTGCGCATGTTGTGCAGGCGGTCGGAGACCTTGATCACCAGCACGCGCGGATCCTCGGCCATCGCGACGATCATCTTGCGGATGGTCTCTGCCTCCGCCGCAGAGCCCAGCACCACTTTGTCGAGCTTCGTCACCCCGTCCACCAAGCGCGCGACCTCGGAGCCGAAATCGCGGGAGAGATCCGCCAGCGAATACTCCGTGTCCTCCACTGTGTCGTGCAGCAGCGCTGCGACGACGGTGGTGGTATCCATGCCGATCTCGGCGGCGATGGTTGCCACGGCCAGCGGGTGGGTGATGTATGGCTCGCCCGATTTCCGCTTCACGCCTTCGTGCAGCTTCTCTGCGGTGGCGTAGGCACGGTTTAGCAGGGCGAGGTCGGCTCTCGGGTGGAAGCGCCGATGCACGGAGATCAGCGGCCCCAGCACAGGGTTGATCTTAGGTTTACCGGTGCCGGTGAGGCTGCGCGCGATGCGAGCCGCCATCCACAGCGACCCCTTTTCGTTACTCATTGCCGCTCTACCCTGCCTCTTAGTCTTTAGCTCGATCTATTGAGTTGTGCCGTGCTCTTTTATTGACGCCACCCGCGGCTCCGCCGCCGGGACGAGTTTAACGGGCCTGATCGACCACGTAGAGCGGCAGATCCTTTAGGCGATCCCGACCGTCCAGCGCGGCTACCTCTAGCACCACGCCGAGGCCACACACGTTGGCACCAGCTTTTTCCAGCAGTTCCCGGGAGGCGCTGAGGGTACCGCCGGTTGCAAGGACATCGTCGATAAGAAAAACATTCTTGCCGTGCAGCGGAATCGCGTCCCCGGCGGGGATCTCTAGAGCAGCCGTGCCATATTCCAAAGCGTAGTCCACGTGGTGAACCGGGGGTGGCAGTTTGCCACCTTTGCGTACTGCCAGAATGCCCACTCCGAGCTCATAGGCCACGGCGCTACCCAGCAGAAAGCCGCGGGCGTCCAGTCCGCCGATGAGGTCAATGTCGAAGTTGCGGCAGTGATCCGCCAGATCCTTGACCAGCAGCCTAAAGGCCTCTGGGTCAGCTAGCACCGGGGTTAGGTCCTCGAACACAATCCCCCGGGAGGGGAAGTCGGGGACGATACGGATCAGTCGGCGCAGCGCCTGGGAGGCAGTTTCTGTGGATGTCAAAGCTCTACAGTCCTCTTTTCTGAACAAGCTAGCTGGTGTGGCAGGTAACCCGTACCACTCTAACGCCACCCTCAGGCTCGGCGCTGCAGGGCGGGGTTAATCTTCAGGGTTATTTTTCCGGCGCCTTAGATTTTTCCTCGGTAGCCATTCCGGCACCCTCGTCGTCCCCGGTATCCTTCGCGTCATCGGAAGCACGCCCCGTGGATACGGGCTCATCGGCCTCGACCCATCGGTCCATGTTCCAGCTCACCCCAGTGTCGGATGAACTGTCTAGAACATTCGCCGCATGCACCTCCGCCAAGACGGTCCGCGGTTCCGTGATCAGGGGCAGCGTCAGAGCGTCCTCAGCCAGGGTGTGCTCCGCAACGCGGATCTCCTTCAGCGTGGAAGATTCCGTGGCGTTAACCGCCGAATTCCTGCCCGCTGCAGAGCGGGTGTCTAGCGCAACGTCGTAGTCCACGCCAAGCAGTCCATAGTCCTCTGCCTTCCGGGGCACAGGCTGGATCTCCACGCCAGCCTTGGAGCACTGATCCTTGAGGGCGTCAAAAATCTTTCGATAGCGCGGCACGCTGTCCAGGAAGCCGATCCGGATGGTCAAACCCTGCAGGGACGGACGGGCTGCCTCGATGTCGGTCGCGGTGTTCCGACGGTTGATGTCCTCGAGGTACTCCCGCAACGGGTGGGTCGTGCCGAGGATTCGCAGGCCGGTGGGTTCCACCGCAGCGCCGGTGTCCTTTTCCACCGTCTTCGCAATGGCCGTGCGATCGATGCAGGAGTTCAGGGCGCGGCGCGTCGCCGGATCCTGCAGGATCCCGAGGTCGGAGATCCGCAGTGTGTCGACGCGCTGGGAATGCGCCTCCACCACGCGGTAATCATCGCCGTTAAGACCCAGGTCACCAGCGAGCTTGCCGGGCTTATCACCGGATCCGCGGTTGATGTCCACGACGGAAAGCTGGTTGTGCTCCCCCAGGCTCTTCACATCCGCGTCGTGCGGCCACAGGTAGACCGGCGATTGGTTGGCCTCAACGCCCTTCCACTCGGGGTTCTTCTCCAGCTTCAACGACCCGTTGTCCTCCCGGGCGCCGATCTTGTACGGCCCAGAGGTAGGAACCTCAGCCGGGTCGGTCTTGTGGAAGTTAAACACGTCCTGCCAGGCCTTGCCCAGTTCCGTCAGTGCCTGTTCATCGGCACTATCGATGGCAGCCACCACGTTTTCCACTCCGGCCTTCTGCGCCACAGTATGGGAGGGCAGCACCGTGCCCGGGCCGAATAGTTCGCGGTAGCGGCTACCCCGCTTCTCCGCGAAATGCACGCTGAACTTCTTCGCACCGGCGGCGCAGTCCACGCGCTCTACCTGCCCAAACAGCGGCATGTCGGAGTTAAAGAGATCTGCGCGCTTGCTGGCCTGGTAGGCCAACAGAAAATCGTCGCATACTACGGGCTTGGAATCGGAGTAGCTGGCCTTTTCGTTGATGGTGTAGTCGACCCGCCGGGGGTCATCCTGGCCCGGCTTGGCCGTCACTAGGTCCCCGTTGGGCAGGTTCTGTCCTCTGGAACCAGCGATGAAGGCCCCCGGGTACAGCCGGGCGGAAATCTTCGCAGCATCCGTCGCCACGCCGACAGCGGTGCCGGCGTTGGAGGTCACCAGGTCGCTCGTCAACACGTACCCAAACTGCTCCGGTGCCGGCTTCAGCCCGCTACCCTCGGAGCAGGCCGCCAGACCTCCCGCGGTCAGCGCGGCAGTTAGTGCCAGCGCCGCGGTGGCCGTGGTTGTGTGCTGTGCTGCGCGCCGCCTGCGAATCACTGCCTGCCTCCTCAACTCTTCTGCCCAGCGTTCCCGACAACCGTTTTACATGCCCGGGCGCCAGGACCGTCCGGCATCCTCGTTGCCGGTCTCGCGCAGGAAGTCCTCGGTGGAGTCATCCACCGCACGCTTCTTGTCCGCGGCCTTGGACTCCAGCTTCGCGTTGGGGCTAGATACTCCGCGCTTCGCCGGAGTATCGGTTGCTTCGTCCTGTGCGCTGGATTCTTCGGCGGCCTCCACTGCGGCGTCATCCTCCGAAGAATCGTCGGTAGGAGCAACGGCAAGGGAACGCGCGCGCTCCACTCGAGCCTCGTGCTGCTTGTACTTCTTTTGGCGCATCTTGAAGGTCACCAACAGCGGGGCGGCGAAGAAGATGGAGCTAAACGTACCGGCGATCACGCCAATGAACTGCACCAGCGCCAGATCCTTGAGCGTTCCCACTCCCATGATGCCCACAGCGACAACCAGCAGAGAGGCGATCGGCACGAGGGAGAAGATCGACGTGTTGATGGAACGCATGATCGTCTGGTTGATGGCCAGGTTTGTCTCCTCGGCAAAAGTCGAGCGCGTGGATCCGAACAGCCCGGCAGTGTTCTCTTGTACCTTGTCGAACACCACCACCGTGTCATACAGCGAGTACGCGAGAATCGTCAGCAGGCCGATGACGGTAGCCGGCGAAACCTCGAAGCCGATGAGGGCGTAGGTGCCCGAAACAACAGTCAGGTCGATCAGCAGGCAGATAATTGCGGCGGCGGCCATATCACGTTCCAGGCGGATCGCGATGTACAGGAACACCACCAGCAGGAACACGCCGAGGGCGATAAGCATTTTCTTGGTGATGCTGCTGCCCCACGACTCGGACACGGTGGAATCGCTAATTGCGTCCTGCGTGATTTCGCCGACGTTGTTCTTCGGGTGGAACTCGTTGAACAGTGCGGAGCGTGCCTTGCGGATCTGTTCTTCCGACAGGCGCTCCGCCGTGATTTCGATGGATTCCGCGTCACCGCTGCCGACGGTCTGGGTCGACTGTGGCGCGATGCCAGTTGCTTCCTCGAACACCTCGGACACGCTGGACTCGGTGGCTCCACCCGCGGGCGGCATCGTCATGCGGGTACCGCCCTCAAAATCGATGCCGAGGGTAAAGCCGCGTACCGCGATAGACAGCACGCAGGCAACGAGCACAGCGACGAGGATGCCGTAGAGGCGCCCACGATTCTGCACGATGCGGAAGCCACCGGTGCCGTTGTAGATCTTTTCAAAGAAGCCACCGGCTTGGGTGTCTGGCGCGTCGACCGGGGTTGCTACTGCGGTCGTTTCAGTGGTCGTCTCAGCGGTCGTTGCTTCTGCCGCACTTAGGGTTTCAGCGTTACTCATTTACTTCCCCTCCTTGGTCTCGGAGGTCGAGGACTCTTGGTCGTCCATGGATGCGGTGTCTGCTGTGTCTGTGTCGGTGTCTGTCGAGCTGTCTTTTGCTTTCGACGCCGACTTCTCAGCCTTCGCCTTCTCCTTGGCGCTCACAGCGTGCGCGTGGGGCTTACGCCCGTACTTGCGCTCCGCAACGCGGTACGCAGAGCCCAGGCCATTGAGCTTCGGGGAAGCGAAGAACGCCCGGCGGGACATCAGGATGATCAGCGGTGCGGTGAGCAGGAACGCAACCACCAGGTCGAAGAGGGTGGTCAGACCCAACGTAAACGCGAAGCCCTTCACGTCGCCGATGGCCAGGAAGTACAGGATCACGGCTGCGATCAGGGAAACGATGTTACCGGTAACGATCGTGCTGCGAGCTCGCTGCCAAGCACGCGGCACGGCGGAGCGGAAGGTCGAGCCGTTCTTGATCTCGTCCTTGATCCTCTCGAAGTAGATCACGAAGGAGTCAGCGGTGGTGCCCAGGCCGATAATCAGGCCGGCGATGCCGGACAGGTCCAGGCTGTAGCCGATCCAGCGACCCAGCAGAACGATGAAGCCGTACACCAGAGAGAACGCAGCGATCAGGGAGACGATGGCCACCACGCCCAGGCCGCGGTAGTAAGCCAGGGCGTACAGGCCCACCAGCACCAGGCCAACCAGGCCAGCGATCACTCCGGCCTTCAGGGAGGCGGCTCCCAGCGACGGGGAGATCGTGGTGGTGGTTCCGCCCGGCTCGCCGTTCTCACCGACGAAGCTCAGCGGCAGCGCGCCGTAGCGCAGGTTGTTAGCCAGATCCTGGGCTTCCTTCTCGGAGAAGCTACCCGTGATTTGGGATACCTCGCCCGGAGGGGTTGGAGACTGGATTTGCGGTGCGGAGATCACCTTAGAGTCCAGGGTGATAGCCACGCGCTTGCCCAGCATCTGCTGGCCGAGTGCGTACCAGGTCTCGCCACCCGGAGTCTTGTCGCCGGTCTTGAACTTGAAGGTGATGGCCATCTGCGCCGAGTTCGGCTGCAGGCCACCGGTGATCTGCGAGTTCGTATCGATCATTTCACCGGTCAGGCGCTCGCCGTGCTTCTCGTCGGTCTCGCCCTTGAGTAGCGGTGCCGGGCCGAGGATCATCGGACCTTGGTCGCTACAAGTCACCAGTGGCTTCGCCGGATCGTCGGAGCCCGCCATGGGGTCGCTCTTCTCGCAGTCCAGCAGGGAGCCTGCAGCCTGCTGCTTGTTGCCATCGGTGCTTTGGCGGTCAGCCTTCAGCACCTCCACCTGCTTGTCGCGGCGCTCCTGCTCTTCCACCGAGTCCTTCGGCGTCGCCGGCGGCTTGGCTGTGACCTTCATGTCCTTCGGGTCGACCTTCAGACCGGCCTGCGGGAGGCCCTTCGCCATCTTGGCCAGGCGCTCGTTGGCGAACTCCGGCGTGATGATGCCGTTCTCCACCCACCTGTTAGCCATGTCCTTCAGCGCCTTGGGGAAGTCCTTCGTCGGCTGCCCTGGCTGGGACTCCGGGCGGAACAGCAGCTGGGAGGTCTTGCCCAGCGTGCGAGCCTCACCTGCGTCCGACCCTGGCACGGTGATGACCAGGTTGTTGCCGTCGGTCACCACCGATGCGCCCGATACGCCCATGCCGTTAACGCGATTCTCCAGGATCGTTCGAGCCTGGCTGAGCTGTTCCGGCGTCGGGGTATCGCCCTGTGGCACCAGCGTCACGCGCGTGCCACCCTGCAGGTCGATGCCCAGTTTGGGTCCGAAGGACTTGTTGCCCGTGAACATGATCAAGCCCAACACGATCAGGGCAATCACTACGAATGCGGCGATCGCCCGTTTCGGCCATGCGAAGCCACCCCGCGTAGCTTTTCTCTTTTGCTTCTTTGCCACCGCTTTATGTCTCCTACAATCCAGCCCTGCACCCGTCGGCGTGGCCGGTGTACTTAGAAAAATCCAACCCCGTGATACTAGCGCCTACTTGGGGCATTGAAAACACCCGACGCTCGTCGTGGCGCTAGTTAGCAGGTAATTCTTAGGTCGTTAGTCTTCCGTCAGCTGCGAAGCTTGCTGCGAGCCCGGCTCGACCGCATCAACGGTCTCGAGGATCGAAACCTTCTCCCAGGTCGTCACAACCCCCTTCGCAACCTCCAGGTCAACGGTGGTCTCCCCCACGTGAGTAACGCGACCGTGCAGGCCAGAGGTCGTCTTCACGACCATGCCCGGCCCCAGGCGATCCTGGAAGTCACGGATCTGCTGCACCCGCTTGTTCTGCTTGCGGATCTGGATCAGAGGCAGACCAACGAAAACCAGAAGGACCAGGACGATAAGAATAATGTCATTTGGCATAAGGCCAATCTTGCCATACCGCCCGCTAGACCCCGATGGTGCCCTCTGGTGGTTCCAGCCCGATGTGGCGCCACGCCGCCGCGGTGGCCACTCGCCCGCGCGGTGTGCGGCTGACCATTCCGGCGCGCACGAGGTAGGGCTCGCAGACTTCCTCGACCGTTGACGGTTCTTCCCCTACCGCCAGCGCAAGGGTATTGACGCCCACCGGTCCACCACCATGGCCTTTCACCAACGCTTCAATGACCGCCCGGTCAAGCCTGTCCAGCCCCGACTCGTCGACGTCGAAAACCAACAATGCGGCACGCGCCACCTCGACGGTGATTTTCCCGTCGGCGTTGACGTCCGCGAAGTCGCGGACCCGGCGGAGCAATCGGTTGGCGATACGCGGGGTTCCGCGGGAACGGGAGGCGATCTCCGCTGCGGCGTCCCCAGTAATATCAACCCCCAAGATTCCCGCAGCGCGCGTGACGACGCGCGTGAGGTCGGCGACGTCGTAGAACTCCATCTGTGCAGTAAAGCCGAAGCGGTCGCGTAGTGGCCCGGTGAGCATGCCCGCGCGCGTCGTAGCGCCGACCAGGGTAAACGGGGCGATTTCGATGGGGATAGAGGTAGCGCCCGGCCCCTTGCCGACGATGACGTCGATGCGGAAGTCCTCCATGGCCATGTACAGCATTTCCTCGGCGGGGCGGGCCATGCGGTGGATCTCGTCGATGAAGAGCACGTCGCCCTCCATGAGGTTCGAGAGCATGGCAGCCAGATCACCCGCGCGCTCCAGCGCGGGGCCGGAAGTCATGCGCAGGGAGGTTCCGAGTTCCTGAGCAATGATCATGGCCATCGTGGTCTTGCCAAGTCCCGGCGGACCGGCCAACAGCACATGGTCGGGAGCCACGCCGCGGGAGCGCGCCCCGCCGAGGACCAGATCCAGCTGGGTGCGTACCTTCGGCTGGCCGATGAATTCGTCTAGAGACTTCGGGCGCAGGGAGGTATCGATATCGGAATCCCCGGAGGTTTCTTGAGGGTTCAGCTGCTCGTTCGGGGCGAGGTTGTTGGGCGCAAAGTTGTTGCCCACGCCCGGCGGCAGTTCGAACTCGGTGCGCTCAATATCGCTCATGCTCTACAGTCTCCCCTATTTCACCGCGGCCAGGGAAGCGCGCAGCAGCGCGGAGGCATCCGGCGGGGTCTGCTCCGGCCACTGTGCCAGCACGCCGTCGACGGCCGCGTTCGCCTTCGGCTCAGTGAAGCCCAATCCCACCAGGGCTTCGATGACTTGTTCACGGACGTCCGGGGCCACCGCCCCGCCGGTGCCGGATGTGCCGGTTGCCCCGACGGCAGTTCCCAGTGCGCCTTCGCCGGCCGGATCACCGAAGTCTGCAACCTTGCCCTTCAGATCCACAGCCATGCGCTCGGCCAGACGTTTGCCCACTCCGGGGGCCTTCTGCAAAGTCTTGTGGTCGCCGTTGGATACCGCCACGGCGAGCTCTGCGGGCGACACCACGGACAGGATAGCCAGTGCCAGCCGTGCGCCCACGCCGGAAACGGACTGCAGGGTGTTGAACGCACGCTTCTCGTCGGCATCCTTGAATACGTACAACGTCTGCGAGTCCTCGCGCACCACCATCGCGGTGGTCACGAACACTTCTTCGCCGCGTGGCAGCTCCGCGATGGTCGTGGCCGTGCCAGCGCACTGGTAGCCGACACCGGCGCACTCGATAACCACGTAATCAAGACCCTTATCAATGACGATTCCGCGCAGTGATGCGATCATAGTTTCCCCTTCACAAGATGGTTCAGCGGCGCTCGCCAGCAATGACAAACCGCCAGCGCCAACGCATCCGCCGCGTCCGGTGGCTTCGGCGGCTCGCCGAGCCCCAGGATGCGGGTGATCATGCGGGTCATCTGTGCCTTGTCTGCCCGGCCATTGCCGCTGATGGACTTCTTGACCTCACTGGGCGTGTACATGTGCACGTCCACTCCCCGCTTCGCCGCGGCAAGCATCAGCACGCCCGATGCGTGGGCGGTGTTCATCACCGTGGACACATTGGAACGTTCAAAGACGCGCTCAAGCGCCACCACATGCGGCTGGTAATCGTCGAACCACTGCTCTACCGCGGCGGATAGCTTAAGCAGTCGCTGCTCTAGCGCCATATCAGCGGGAGTCCGCACCACCCCCACGGCCACGGGGTACACGGCCCGCCCCTTCCCCGCCTGCACCACGGAAAGTCCGCAGCGCGTCAGCCCAGGGTCGATCCCCATGACGCGCAGCCCGGCCAGCGAGGTCGGGCTAGCAGCGGGGGCGCCCCAGGCGGAATTCTGTGGAGTACTCATCGTGCCATAAAGAATAGCACAGATGTTCCAATTACTCCCCGTCCAGCTCCGCCAGCACCTCGTCCGACAGGTTCATGTTCGTAAACACGTTCTGCACGTCGTCCGAATCCTCCAGCGCGTCGATAAGGTTAAACACCTTCTTCGCCGTGGACGCATCGGCCGGAACTTCCATTGTGGCGCGGAAGTCCTGTTCAACGGAGTCGTAGTCGATTTCCGCTTCCTTCAGCGCGTCGCGCACCGCGTTCATGTCGGAAGACTCGCACACGACCTCGAACTTCTCGCCGATGTCGTTGACTTCTTCCGCACCCGCGTCCAGCACGGCCAGCAGGATGTCGTCCTCGGTGTGGTCGCCCTTCTCCAGCACAGCCACGCCCTTGCGGTTGAACAGGTAGGAAACGGAGCCCGCGTCGGCCATGTTGCCGCCGTTCTTGTTCATGGCAGTGCGCACGTCGGTGGCGGCGCGGTTGCGGTTGTCGGTCAGGCACTCGATGAGCATGGCCACACCGTTGGGGCCGTAACCTTCGTACATGATCGTTTCCCAGTTAGCGCCGCCGGCTTCTTCGCCAGAGCCGCGCTTGCGGGCGCGCTCGATGTTGTCGTTGGGCACCGAGGACTTCTTGGCCTTGGTGATCGCATCCTGCAGCGTCGGGTTCGCGCTGGGGTCACCACCACCGGTACGGGCAGCCACTTCGATGTTCTTGATCAGCTTGGCGAATTCCTTGCCGCGCTTAGCATCGTTGGCAGCCTTCTTGTGCTTGGTCGTTGCCCATTTTGAGTGGCCGGACATGGTCCTCTTTCGGTAGTCGGGTTCGTCTGTATCGCTTCCATACTAGACCTCCCGCTGCACCGACAGTCACGCGCATGGCCTTTTTTATTGACGCCCCCACGCCGGCACCGCCCTACACCCCAGCGCGGTGACCTTCCACCATCCGTAGGAAGTAGCCGTGCACGCGGTCGTCTTCGGACAGCTCCGGATGGAAGCTGCATCCCAGCACGTTCCCCTGGCGCACGCCCACGATAGTTCCATCGGGCAGGGTGGATACCACCGTGACCCCATCGCCCACTTCCTCGACCTTGGGGGCGCGGATGAACACGGCTTCGACCGGCGTCTCGATATCCCCGAACTGCAACTGGGTCTCGAAGGAATCCACCTGGCGGCCGAAAGCGTTGCGCCGCACTGTGATGTCTAGCGCGTGCAAGCTGTGGGCGTCCGCACGAGTATCCAGAACCCGATCGGCCAGCAGGATCAACCCGGCGCAGGTACCAAACACCGGCAGGCCATCGGCGATGCGGGCGCGCAGAGACTCCAGCATTCCGCCGAGATCCAACAACTTGGACATCGTAGTGGACTCGCCACCGGGCAGGATCAGCCCGTCGAGGCCCTCCAGGTGTTCGATCCGGCGGACAGCACGGGCTTCGTGGCCCAGGCGCTCAATGCTACGCATGTGCTCGACGAAGCCGCCCTGCACGCTCAACACACCAATGATCACAGCGCTACTGCTCCTTCTAGCTATTGCTTTTTCAAAGGCACCGAGGAGGCACCGTCGCGCAGGCTGCGGGTCAGACCCTCCTGCGTAACCACGGCAACAAGGTCGCCCTGCTGGTTGAAGATCCGCCCATGGGTCAAAGCTCGACCACCGTGGGCGGACGGGGAAATCTGGTCGTACAAAAGCCACTCGTCGGCACGGAAGGGGCGTAGGAACCACATCGCGTGGTCCAGCGAGGCCTCCTGGAACTCCGCCGGGCGGTGCGGAACCAACGCCGAGGACAGCAACGTCATGTCGGACATGTATGCCAGGGTGCAGACGTGCAGTGTGTCTGCGTCCAAACCCTCTACCTCCGGCAGCGGGGTCTTCGTGCGGAACCACACCACCTGTTGGGAGGCGGTGTACTTGTTGTGCTCGTAGTCCTCCGGTGGCACAATCCGCACGTCCCAATCCGCCCACTCGTCACGGAACAGGCGCTGCATGCTGGTCAGCGATCTCGGATCAACCACAATCGATTCTGGGTCCGGAACCGCGCGCATCTCATCGGAGTGCTCGGGGCCGTAGTCGTTCCGGATGTGAAAGCTGGCCTGCATGATGAAGATGGCCTTGCCGTTCTGTACGACCTTAACGGAACGGGAAACGAAAGATCGACCATCGCGCACGCGGTCGACCAACATCACCGTCGGCGCGTCGGGGTTGCCGGGGCCGACGAAGTAGCCGTGCAGGGAGTGCACGCTGAATTCGTCGCTCACTGTGCGGGTAGCTGCCACCAGAGCTTGGGCGGCCACCTGGCCTCCGTAGGTGCGAGCCAACTTCGACGGCAGTGGACTACCGCGGAAAATGTCGCGGTCGACGCGCTCCAGATCCAGGATGTCAAGGATCTTCGGACGGTGATCTGCCATTACCAGCCGCGCTCCGCCAGACGGTGCGGCTGCGGAATCTCATCCACGTTGATGCCCACCATGGCCTCGCCCAGTCCACGGGAAACCTTGGCGATGGTCGCCGGGTCATCGTAGTTCTGGGTGGCCTGGACAATGGCGCGGGCGCGCTGCTCCGGGTTGCCGGACTTGAAGATGCCGGAGCCAACGAAGACACCTTCGGCGCCGAGCTGCATCATCATTGCAGCATCGGCCGGGGTGGCGATGCCACCGGCGGTGAACAGCACAACCGGAAGCTTGCCGTTGGTCGCTACCTCGCGAACCAGCTCGTACGGCGCCTGCAGCTCCTTGGCTGCAACGTAGAGCTCGTCATCAGCCATGGAGGTCAGTCGGTTGATCTCCGCACGGATGGTGCGCATGTGGGTCACGGCGTTGGAAACATCGCCGGTGCCGGCCTCGCCCTTGGAGCGAATCATGGCTGCGCCCTCGTTGACGCGGCGCAGTGCCTCCCCCAGGTTGGTGGCGCCACAGACGAAAGGCACCTCGAAGTCGAACTTGTCGATGTGGTTCTTGTAATCGGCGGGGGTCAGCACCTCGGACTCGTCGATGAAGTCCACGCCGAGGGATTGCAGTACCTGAGCCTCCACGAAGTGGCCGATACGAGCCTTAGCCATCACCGGGATAGAGACGGCGTTGATGATGCCCTCGATCATGTCCGGATCGGACATGCGGGACACACCACCTTCGGCGCGGATATCGGCGGGCACGCGCTCTAGGGCCATGACGGCGGTAGCGCCGGCATCCTCGGCGATCTTAGCCTGCTCGGGGGTAACGACGTCCATGATGACGCCGCCCTTGAGCATGTCGGCCAGGCCGCGCTTGACGCGAGCGGTGCCAGTGTGGGCAGCAGAAGAGTTATTAGTCACGATGCTTGACTTCCCATCTTTCAAGAAATGTGGATTTGCTCTAGTCTAACCTGTCTAGTTTGCGGAAACGCTATCGGGCGGGCGCTTAAATCTGGCCCTCCACAGAGTATGCCTCACCTGCGGAATCCTGCGCGTAACCGGGCTGGGCCTCACCGCGCTGGGCCTCACCGCGCTGGGCCTCACCGCGCTGGGCCTCACCGCGCTGGGCGTCACCGCGCTGGGCGTCACTGGGTTGGGCGTCACCCTGTGCGGGCGCAGGGCTGGACAGCAGCGCCTCGTAGTATTCCGGCAGCGGGGCGCGACCGGCCAGACGTAGGGCACGGACCAGCGGTCGCGTACGCACACTGAGCGTGTCGGATACCGCGTCGTTGTAGAACCGCGCGGCCAGATCCACCTTCGAGGAGGCCTCCACGAAGCTCGCGGCGTTCCAGACCTCCGGTTTCAATTCGCTCAGCAGCTCGTTTTCCGCGCCGCTGCGTGCCCCCATGTCAGTGGCCCGCAGTGCCACCCGGTTCACCTGCGCCACCTCCTGGCTCAGGTCCGGCTGCAGTGCCGCAATCACGGCCGATCGGGAATGCAACGCGCCTTCCAGGCTCACGCGGGCGGAGTCCGTGCGGATGTGCAGGCGGTTCAGCCTGGTGGCCATGCCAGAGGCCCACACGCCGACAATGATCGCGACGATCACCACTAGCGCGGCGATCATTGCCCATACCGGAATCGTGATCATGCCAACGTCACCTTTCGCCCCTTCACCGTCACCGTGTCATAGACCTGCTCCACCTGGTCGGTCACGGTTTTCCAGTCGAAGTCCATCGCCCTTGCCACGCCGGCTTTGATGAGCTCCGCCCGGGTGTTTCCCTCTCGCAGCAGCTGCACGGCCTGCTTCGCCAGGTTATCGGCCGAGCCATTGTGGAAAAGCCGGGCGGATTTGCCGTGCTGACCGACCGCCTCGAAAGCCGGAATGTCGCTGGCCAGCACCGCGGCACCAGCCGCCATGCCTTCAACCAGGACGATTCCGAAGCTCTCGCCACCGGTGTTCGGCGCCACATAGACATCGCTAGCGCTCAAGGCGCTGGCCTTGTCTGCGTCGCTGACGCGCCCGAGCACGCGCACGTGGGCGTCACTAGGACCTAGCCCTACACACGAGGAAAGCCCCAGGTTACGTACCCGCTCGACCAGCGCATCGATGTCGCCGCCACCGGCTATGATCAGCTCCACATCGGGCACCTCCGCCACGATCCGCGGCATGGCCTCCAACAGAACCTGCAGTCCCTTCCGGGGCTCTTCGAAACGGCCAAGGAACATCAAGCGGGGGCGCTCCACACCGGGCTGCCCGAGGCCCTCCAAGGGACGAGCCTCCCGGTAGACAGAGGTATCCACGCCGTTGGGAATCAGCACCGGGTCGCCGGCCAGGTTCTCCACCTGCCACTTGCGCGCCTCCTCAGAGACTGCGATACCGCCGTGGATGCGTTCCAGGAAGGGCCGCAGAAACGGCAGGGCTACCTTCAGAATCTTCGACTCGCTGGCAGAGGCATGATACGTGGCCACGATCGGCCCCTCCGCCACAGCCATAGCCATCATGGAATAGGACGGCGAGTTCGGCTCGTGGATGTGCAGCAGGTCGAATTGATTATCACGGATCCAGCGCTTCAGGTGCTTTTTGGTGCGCGGACCAAAGCTCAGTCGGGCGACCGAGCCGTTGTAGCGGATCGGAATGCTGGAACCACCTAGCTCCACGAAATCCGGCAGCCCCTCCGTGGACTTCCCCGGGCCGATCAGACTGACCTCGTGTCCGCGCTTGCGCAGCTCCGTACACAGGTCGATGGCGTGGATCTGTACTCCGCCGGGTTCGTCGAAGGAGTACGGGCAGACCATTCCTATCCTCATGCGTCCTCCAACCCCAGTCGCTTGCGCCGTGCCTCGGATAGGTCGGCGAACCACAGAGGCTGCAGCATGTGCCAGTCCTGTGGATCCATGGCGATACCCCGAGCGAAGTTATCGGCCATCTCCTGCACGATGTCCTGCAGCTCGCGTCCCTCCACGGCGACCGGGGTGGTTTCGTGTTCCCAGGTCTCGGGCTGGCCCCGTCGGGCGGCATCCGAATCGGTCGACCCACCACGGAAAGCCACGCGGGCAGTGAACAGGTTAGCCCCGGTGCGCTGTGCCAGTAGCGCCGCACCAGCGGGCATGGAAGTCCTTTCACCGAAGAAGTCCACGTGCACGCCGTGGCCGGTCATGTCGCGCTCCCCCATCAGGCATATCGTCCCGCCGCCCCGCAGCACTTCTTCCATCTGCTCCAGCGGCGGTACCTTTGCACCCGTTAGGGCGATGATTTTAAAGCCCAGCGATTCGCGGTACTCCACGAACGCCTCGAAAAGGCTCTCCGGCTTCAGCCGTTCCGCCACCGTCGTGAACGTCCCGTAGTGGTGGACCAGCCACACACCGGCCATATCCCAGTTGCCCGCGTGCGGCAGCGCGATGATCGTTCCGCGCCCGGATTCTGCGCTGGCGTGCAGCGCCTCCAGCGACCCGGGCACGAAGTTCCGGTTCAGCTCCGCAGCCAGCTCCGGCCCTGCCATGGCTGGTAGCTGGAAGGCCTCGCGCCAATAGCGCATGTAGCTGCGCATCGACCGGCGCACCAGGTCGCGAGTGACGTTTTCTGGCCCGACGACGCGCGCCAGGTTGCGGCGCAGCTGCTCTGGGCCTTTGCCGTTTTTGGACGCCACGTCTGCGCCCCATTCGAACAGTACTTTCGCCACCGGCTGCGGCAGCTTGGAGGTGATCTTCCAGCCGGCAATATAGGCCGCGGCCGTGAGCCGCTCGCGCATTACTGCTCACCCCCGTCGGTCGGGAACTCGCGGGCTCCTTCGGGGGCGGCGATGGTCTCAGACGCGGCGTCAGAACGCGCGACAACAACCAAGCGCTGAATGACCGTAAACAGCGAACCAGCAGCGAGGATCCACAGGCCCCAAGCGAGGATGTGCGGGATGCCCAGACCGCTCAGGCCGACGGCTACGAGCGAGATGATGAGGCGCTCGGGGCGTTCGATCAGGCCACCCACGACCTTGATGCCGGAGGCCTCGGCGCGGGCTTTGACGTAGCTGGTGACCTGGCTGGCGACCAGAATCACCAGGCAGACGCACATCATGATGGTGTTGACGGGATCCAGGAGGCCGAACCAGACGACGAGGGCTCCGAAGATTGCCCCGTCACTGAGGCGGTCGCAGGTTGCGTCCAACGTGGCGCCAAAGCGGGTGCCGCCGCCGCGCATGCGGGCCATGGTGCCGTCGACCATGTCCGTAGCCACGGTCAGGCCAATCAGCACCGCCGCGGCGAAGTGATGTCCGGTGGGAATCAACCACAGTGCGAAACCGATCGCCAGCATGGTGCCAAAGACGGTCACCGCGTTGGGGGTGATCCCCACCTTGTGCAGCACCCGGGCGATCGGTTCGATGATGACCGCGGCGGGACCGCGGCCGTGCACGCTAAGCATCGCTGAAGTTACTCTCCCTTGTCTGCGGAAAGGACGGTGCGCTCCCATGCCTCCGCCAACAGCGCACGGGTCTCGCGCAAGGTCTGTGGCAGCACCTTGGCACCGGTCATGACTGTCATGAAGTTAGCATCACCAACCCACCTAGGCACTATATGTTGGTGGAGGTGTGTCGGAATGGAGCCACCCGATGCCTTGCCCAGATTCAGGCCGACATTCACCGCATCGGGCTTTGACACGGCGCGCAGGGTCTTCAGCGCAATCTTCGTAAACTCCGCGAGCTCCGCGGTTTCCTCGTCCGTGAGCTCCGTGTAGTCCGCAACCTGGCGGTAAGGAACCACCAGCATGTGCCCGGGGTTGTAGGGGTACAGGTTCAGCACGCAGTAGACGGTCTGGCCGCGGGCGACGATCAGCGCCTCCTCGTCCGACTGCTCCGGCAGGGTGGAAAAAGGGTCAGCGGAACGATCTGACTTCGCGATGTACTGCGAGCGGTAGGGAGCCCACAGCCGATCGAGCCCGCCTTGCAGGTCGGGCTGCGAGCCTGCGCCTTGGTCTACGTACTGGTCCCCCACAGCGATTTAAGCCTCCACCAACGGCTGTACCAGTTCCGCGCTCGGCTGGGCATTGCGGCGTTCGCGAATCCAGGTGGAGATGATGCGCAGGGCATCCTCGCGTGGCACGCCGTTAACCTGGGTGCCGTCGAGGAAGCGGAAGCTCACCGCGTTGGCCTCGACGTCGCGCCCGCCGACCAGCAGCATGAACGGCACCTTGCCGGTGGTGTGGTTGCGGATCTTCTTCTGCATGCGGTCGTCCGACGTATCGACCTCCGCGCGGATTCCCTGGGAGCGCAACTCGGCAGCGAAGTCCTCCAAGTAGTCGTTGAACTCGTCGGCGACGGGGATGCCGACGACCTGGTGCGGAGCCAGCCAGGCCGGGAAGGCACCGGCATAGTGCTCCAACAGCACGCCGAAGAATCGTTCGATGGAGCCGAACAGGGCACGGTGGATCATGATCGGACGCTTCTTCGAACCATCCGGGGCGGTGTATTCCAGGTCGAAGCGCTCCGGCAGGTTGAAGTCCAACTGCACGGTGGACATCTGCCAGGTGCGGCCGATGGCGTCGCGGGCTTGCACGGAGATCTTCGGACCGTAGAAGGCCGCACCGGCCGGATCCGGAACGAGTTCCAGACCCGACTTGGTGGCCACGCGCTCCAGGATCTCGGTGGAGCGCTCCCAGATCTCGTCGCTACCGACGAACTTGTTCGGATCCTTGGTGGATAGCTCTAGGTAGAAGTCATCCAGACCGTAGTCGCGCAGCAGGGAAATGATGAACTCCAGCACCGTCGTTAGCTCTTGTTCCAGCTGGTCCTCGGTGCAGTAGATGTGCGCATCGTCCTGGGTAAAGCCGCGGGCGCGGGTGAGTCCGTGGATCACGCCGGACTTCTCGTAGCGGTACACAGTGCCGAACTCGAACAGGCGCAGCGGCAGCTCGCGGTAGGAGCGCCCGCGTGAGGCGAAGATCAGGTTGTGCATCGGGCAGTTCATCGGCTTGGCGTAGTAGTCCTGCGCCGGCTTGGTCTCGTTACCCTCGTCATCGGTCTCCCCGTCCAGCTGCATGGGCGGGAACATGCCGTCTGCGTAGAAGTCCAGGTGCCCGGACTTCTGGAACAGGTCACCCTTGGTGATGTGCGGGGTGTTAACGAAGCTGTAGCCGGAGGCAATGTGACGCTTGCGGGAGTGCTCCTCCATCTCCAGGCGCACGATGCCGCCGTCCGGGTGGAACACGGGGAAGCCAGAGCCGATCTCGTCCGGGAAGCTGAACAGATCCAGTTCCTGTCCCAGTCGGCGGTGGTCACGCTTCTCCGCCTCCGCCAGCATCGTCTGGTACTCGGCCAGCGCTTCCTTGGATTCCCACGCGGTTCCGTAGATGCGCTGCAGACCAGCCTTGGACTGGTCACCGCGCCAGTAAGCGGCGGAGGAACGGGTCAGCGCGAAGGCCGGAATGTAGCGAGTGGTGGGCACGTGCGGGCCGCGGCAGAGGTCGTACCACTCGACGTCGCCGGTGCGCGGGTTGACGTTGCTGTAGGCGGTCAGCTCGCCGGAGCCGACCTCGGTAGCCTCGTCGGAATTCGGGTCGACGTTGCCCTTGTCGGCGATCAGTTCGGTCTTGAAAGGCTCGTCCCTGTACTCCGCACGCGCCTGCTCTACGTCGTCGTAGGCCTTGCGCTCGAACTTCTGGCCGGACTTGATGATCTTCTTCATCGCCTTTTCCAGCTTGTTCAGGTCCTCCGGGGTGAAGGGCTCTGCAACCTGGAAGTCGTAGTAGAAGCCGTTTTCGATGGCCGGGCCGATGCCCAGCTTCGTGCCGGGGAACTCCTTCTGCACGGCCTGAGCCAGGACGTGTGCGCAGGAGTGGCGAATAACCCCGCGCCCCTCATCGGTATTGGCGGGCACCGCAGTCACATCGGTGTCTTGCTCTGGTGCCCAGGAAAGGTCGCGCAGCTGGCCGACGTTGTCGCCCTCAGCTTCCTTGACGCAGACGATGGCTTCCGGGCCCTTGTTCGGCAGTTCCAGCTCGCGCATTGCAGCGCCTGCGGGAGTGCCTGCCGGCACCCGGAAGGTTACGGGTGCCTGATGGGCATCGGCTGCTGGAGGGTTTGCGGGGTTACTCACTTGTGGATCGCGCTCCTTCTAAAGGCTCATGTGACGGTCACATACCTGGTGACAGTCCTCAACGCCCGTAGATTCTACCCCTCTAGAATCTTCTGGCCCCAGTACGCCCCGTGTTGGGTGCCGGGCAGTACCCAAAACACCGCGGAGCCGACGTGGGTAATCCACTTATTCAGTCGATCCTTTTCCGCCAGTCGCTTCTGCAGTGGAGTGAAGGCCTTGTCGGGGTCGTTCTGGAAGCAGATGAAGATAAGGCCGCTGTTGCCCAGTGGCGTTACTTCGTTGTCCCAGTTGTAGGCGCGACGGCGTATGTGCGTGCCCTCGCCGGCGGTAATGCCAACGTGGCTGCGCTCGTCGATCAACGGCAGACCGTCATCGCCCGCCTTGTTCAGATCCACTGGGTCGAATTCGTCGTTGCCGCCGATCGGGGCGCCCGTATCGACGTGGCGCCCGAACACGACCTCCCGCGACTTTCGATCCAGTTGCTCCCAGGCCGGCATGTCGAAAACGATCCGGCGCACGACCATAGCGCTGCCGCCCTGGTCGTCCCAGATGAACTCGTTGTATTCCTCTTCCTTGCGGGGAATGGCCGTGCCATCCTTGAATCCCAGCAGGTTGCGGGGAGTCTCACCTGTGGGTGAGTCGACGAATCCGCGCTGGGTCCACTTCGGCGTGGCGTAGTCGCGCCCGCCACGGGTCAAAACGCGAGCCGCGTGACTGACGGCCGTCAGATCGTCGCCGCAGATCTGTAGAACCACATCGGCTGCGCCGAAATCATCGTTGAGCTTGTCCCCCTTGAACTTCGGCAAGCCGTCCAGGTTCTTCTTTACCCACGACGGAGCATCGCCCAGAAGGCCTACTTCCTCAATCAGCTTCGGCCCCCACCCGACGGTAATCGTCAGGTTCTGGGGTGCGACGGTCAACTCGTGCTCCAGATCCGCCAGGGCGGTCTTGCCCTGCGTCATCGAGCGAGCGTCACCCGTCCAGATCCGCATCAAGCGTGTGAGGTTCTGCTTCAACCCACCGCTGGGCAGCCCGTCCCTCTTCAGGTCAAAAGCTACGACCAGCGCATGGGTCTGCGAGTCTTCCTGGATTCCTGCTTGGTGCGGCCCGTCGAAATCTATCTTTCTTATTGACGCCCCACTGTCCGCCCCAGCATTGCCAGCTGACGCAGCGGAATCATCCGCCGAGCTGCATGCTGCCAGTACGGATGCGGCGCCGGTCATGCCCAGCCCGGCGAAGAAACCTCGGCGGGTGAGCTTATGCCCGCTGGCGGGTTCGGGCGTGGGGGCGTCAGAAAGCGAAGAACGGGAATCTACAGGATCAGACATGGCGATTAGTGGTGCTCGTGGCCCTCGTGGTCCTCGTGGCTCATGTGATCACCGTGATCGTGGCCCATGTGATCGTGCCCCATGTGATCATGACCCTCGTGCCCCTTGTCGCCCTGGCCTTCGCCATAGTGCTCGTGGGTCGACTGCTGGACGCGCACCGGGATGTTCTTCATCTCGTATTCCTTGCCGTCCTCGTCCACGAGGGTCAGGGTCAGGGCATCACCGGCGGAGAGCTCCTTCTTAACCTCCATGATCATGATGTGATCGCCGCCGGGCTCCAGAGCCTTGTCCTTGCCCGCAGGAATCTTCATGTCGGAGACCTGCTTCATCACACCGGCATTGTCAACCGTGTGCAGCTGATAATCAGCACCATCGATGTCGCCCTTGACCTCGGTGATGGTGATGTCCTTGTCAGTGGTGTTGTGCAGAGTACCGAAGACGGCAGTCATCATCTTGTCTGCACCCTTGGCCGTCACATAAGCGTCCTTGAACTGCAGCTCCTCGCTGCCAATCGCTGCAGACTCTCCACCCTGCTCGGCGGATTCAGCGGCCGAGGACTCGGTTGCCGAAGCGCTCTGGGAGCTAGTGGAATCCTTCTTCTCATCCCCGCTATCAGAACATGCGGAAAGAACCAGCGCACCGCTGAGGGCAATCGCGGCCACCGAAGCGGCACGCAAGCTCTTCTTGGAAGCATTCAGGGAGGTCAGGGACATAACGAACCTTTCGTTTAAAAGGCGTTCAGGCCCACCACCATCGTTGTGCCCGGGAATATCCCCGGCACGCACGCAACTATAAGTCTCGTGCGTTAGTTGGCGGAACCAGACGCGGAAGCTGCGCCGGAGGCGGTTGCCTCGGCGTTGTTCCCGGCCGTACCGTCCATCTCAGTCATCTCGGACTCTGCAGTCGCGGATTCAGACTCAGCCTCAGACTCGGTTTCAGACTCGGTCTTAGACTCAGCGGAATCCGTAGCTGCCTCCTCAGTGGACTGGATGCTCGGGGTAGCCGGGCCGGTGGTGGCAGTGTCCTCGCGCTTGTCACCGTCGTTCTCATGCGGAGGGGTGCAGGCGGACAACGCGAGAGCGGTGGAAAGAGCCAGTGCAGCGGCGGTTGCAGAGCGGAACTTCTTCACGGGAATTCTCCTGATCAGGTAAACGTCAACAAATCACGCGCGAAGAACCTAGTCGTTCTTCACATCGCGAAAGCGGGCAATGGCGAGCGCCAGTGCACCTACAATTACGACGATACCGCCCAAAGGCAATAACCAAGAAGGAACACTCGGGGATTGCTCCCCCGCTTCCCCCTCTTCACTCTTTTTCTCCTCTCCACTATCGCCAGCGCCGTTAACCGTTCCGCCCTCAGCTTCGAGAGTGAACTTGACGCTACCGCGAGTGGAGTGACCATCGGAGCTAGTGATCTGGTAGCCGATAACGTACTCGCCGTTGTCCTTCTTCGACTGGACATCCTCGGGCACGTCGATGCTCAACTGCCGACCATCTGCCTTCGGTTCCCCGCGGAACAGAACATCGCCGTTGTGGGACAACGCGATGTTGTTGAAACCATCCTGCGGCGCGCCGGAGAAATCCAGCACGATCTTGCCTGGCAAATGGTCAACCGTGGAGTTGGCAGAAGGGTTCGAATTCAGCACCACGTCGTGAGCCTCCGCAGGAGCACTGACCCCCACCGAGACGGCAGCGACCATTCCACACGCGGCAAGGCCGCGAGCGAGGGGGCGTCCAAAAGAAGAAAAACGGCGAGGCATGAAAACGGTGAACCTTTCTGTCACAGACACTGCTAACACCATAGCGCCGAAAACGATGGATGAAATCCTGCGAACACTTTCGACACTGCATGAGTAGTCGGGCGCGGGCTGACAATAGTTCCCAACCCAGATCCCCCACCCCCTAGAGGGGGAAAAGAAAAACCGCCCGGCGCCTGCGCGCCGAGCGGATGTTGGTGGTTCCAACTGGGTTCGAACCAGCGACCTTTCCGGTGTGAGCGGAACGCTCTTCCACTGAGCTATGGAACCTTAGTGATCCTTTGCGACCACTGGGGAAGAAAGTTACCACTAGGGACTCAGCAGAACCAAACCCCCTTGAAGTCAGCGGTGCCGAAAATCCCAACGATGTAGTTCTATGGCTGCGACCCCGGCAGTATCTCCGGCAACGAAGCGCTGTTTAACCTGGGGATTTGTGATCTGGCAGATAAACACGCTAGTGTTTGTTTTCACAACAACGATCGATTGCACATTCAGTAGCACCGATCAATGTTTGCGAGTGCGGATGTAGCGCAGTTGGTAGCGCATCACCTTGCCAAGGTGAGGGTCGCGAGTTCGAGTCTCGTCATCCGCTCCACGCTCAAGCCTAGTAGGTTCCCTAATAGGACTTGGGTCGTTGATTTCCTGCGCGTTTAGCTCAGCGGGAGAGCGCTTCCCTGACACGGAAGAGGTCACTGGTTCGATCCCAGTATCGCGCACAGGATCCCATGCGGATCCGAATGCGGATGTAGCGCAGTTGGTAGCGCATCACCTTGCCAAGGTGAGGGTCGCGAGTTCGAGTCTCGTCATCCGCTCCACGGTTCACTAAAGTGGACCACGAGCAAGCACTTCACTTGCCGCGGTGGAATGGCTGAGTGGCTTAGGCAACGGTCTGCAAAACCGTGTACACGGGTTCGATTCCCGTTTCCACCTCCACATTCTTAAACACAAAGTGAACTATTAGGCGCGTTTAGCTCAGCGGGAGAGCGCTTCCCTGACACGGAAGAGGTCACTGGTTCGATCCCAGTATCGCGCACAGGATCCCCCCGAGGATCCGAATGCGGATGTAGCGCAGTTGGTAGCGCATCACCTTGCCAAGGTGAGGGTCGCGAGTTCGAGTCTCGTCATCCGCTCCAAAAAATTTGAGGGAGGCTCCGCGCCTCCCTCTTTTTGCTTTCTTACCAGCGGCGTGGCACCGGGGCGCGGGGAACTTCCGGGGCTAAAATCATTCCGCGATGAATGCCGACAAATCTACTTCTCCCCGTGTAGACACCTCCCGGTTGCTCTGCGTGGTGTTCTGGCCGCTAGCCGTGATGACTTTTATCCACCGCGCGTTCCTGCACCCCTGGAACGCACGGCTGACCGATGACTTCGGGACGGTCATTAACGCCCTGTACAAATTCCGCGCGCACGAGGCGATCTACGACCAGGACTATTCGTCCACCGACCCCCACTACTTGTACTCCCCCGGCGCCACGCTGCTGCTGAGCCCCCTGTCGCTGGTTGGCAACATCGATGCCGCCCGCGCGATTTACGTGGTCGGCAACGCCATCGCGGCCGTACTCGCGGTGATGGTGCTGACAAGGTTGTTCGGCTTCCGCCTTTCCTCCTGGGTTGTGCCCGTCGGCGTCTTCTTCCTCTTCAGCTCCGAATCGATCGCGAACACCCTGGGCTTCGGCAACATCAACGGCGTGCTGCTGCTGGCCGAGTCGCTATTCCTCTGGCTGCTCATTAACAACCGGAGCCTGCTGGCGGGGCTCGTGATCGGCCTAGCCATCACGGTCAAGCCCCAGTTCCTCCCCCTGCTGTTCATTCCACTGATGCGCCGTCAGCTTTCCACCATTGGCATTGCAGTGGCGATTCCGGTTGGGCTGAACGCCATCGCCTTCCCACTGACCGCCAACGCCAACGATTACTTCGACAAGCTGCTGCCTTACCTCGGCGGCGTTCGCGACTTCGCCAATTCCTCCATTCCTGGGGTCGGCGTGTACTTCGGTTTCCCGGATTGGACGATCTGGCTGTGGCGGATCTTGGCGGCTCTGGGCGTGATCGTGGCCCTCGCGATGCTGTTGCGCTTCCGTGACCGCGACCCCGTCATGTGGTCTGCAACCACGGCCGGTGTCTTATTGACAGGCGTGTTCTTGATCAGCAGCCTGGGGCAGATGTACTACTCGATGCTGCTGTTGCCGATGATCTTCACGGTACTGCGATCCCGTTCCACCATGCACAACCCGGTGGCGTGGTTGGGCGTGTACCTGTTTTTCAGTTTCGACGAGTGGTTTTCCGACCGGTGGGTCAACTATGGCCGTATAGCGGAGTATACTCGCGGCGCAATCGGTTGGTCATTGTTGATAGTGTCTGCCGCGGTGGTTTCGGTGTTGTGGTTCCTTAGGGATCGACGCCACAGCGTCCACCCCCTCGGCGATCTGCACACGAATGGCCTGTTCTACCGGGCACCAGCCGAATCGGTAAGTGAGAGGAAAGACTAATGGTAGAGCTGAACCCTTCCGTCGACTACCGCCAGCTCTCCGAGGAGCAGTGGCGCGAACGGTTGACCCCTGAGGAGTTCACCGTGCTGCGCCAGGCGGGTACCGAAGCCCCGTTTAAGGGCGAGTACACCGATACCGAAACCGAGGGCGTGTACGCCTGCAAGGGCTGTGGCGCAGAGCTGTTCCGTTCCAGCGAAAAGTTCCACTCGCACTGTGGGTGGCCGAGTTTCTTTGATCCGAAAGATTCCGACGCGGTGATTACCCGCGTGGATAACTCGTTGGGTATGCGCCGGATCGAGGTGCTTTGTGCACGCTGCGAAAGCCACCTTGGCCATGTTTTTGAGGGTGAGGGCTACCCCACCCCCACGGATCAGCGCTATTGCATCAACAGCATTGCGCTGACTCTCAAGCCCACCGAGGGCTAAAAGAGCCAAAGAAAAAGGCGCCCAGTGGGCGCCTTTTTGAGTTAAGCCAGCGACTCTACGAAGCCGGCCAGGTTCTCCTGGGAGCCGTTCACACGGCGGCCGGTGAAGAACGGGGTTTCCTCGCGCACGTGGTGGCGGGCCTCCGTGTAGCGCATCTTGTACATCAGCTCAACAATGCGCTCCAAGGTCGGGGATTCGAAGGCCAAGATCCACTCATAGTCGCCGAGTGCGAAAGCAGGAACGGTGTTGGCGCGGACCTCATCGAAGCCCAGTGCAGCCTGACCGTGCTCGCGCAGCAGGCGGGAACGCTCCGCGCGCTCCATGGTGTACCACTCGTAGCTGCGGACGAACGGGTAGACGCAGATCCAGTCGCCCGGATCCTCGCCCATGATGAAGGACGGTAGGTGCGCCTTGTTGAACTCGCTCGGGCGGTGCAGGCAGGTGTTGGACCATACCGGCTCGCAAGCCTGACCCAGCTGAGTTTCCTTGAGGAAGCGACGGTAAGCCGCCTGCAGGTCTTCCATCTTCTCTGCGTGCCACCAGATCATCACATCTGCTTCGGCACGCAGCGCGGACAGGTCGTAGACGCCGCGGATTTCCAGATCCGCGTCCGCGTAGGAGTCAATGAATGCCTGGAAGTCTGCAGCCACCTCCGAGCGCTCCCCCAGCACACCCGGCTCAACCTTGAAAACCGAGTAGTTCGCAAAGCGGACGACGGCGTTGAGGCGCTTGATTTCCTGCGCGTTCAGTTCACTCATAGTGTTTAAGCCTTTTAGCCTTTCTTGGTTTTGAGTGTCGCGGGTTTTCCCACACCCGCATGTGCAATCCAATTTACGCGACCCAGTACATGGGAGGGGGTAGGCGTGGGGAGGGTCACGCCATTTCGCGGATAATCTCCCGGGCCGCCTCCACACCGGAGGCTGCACAAGCTGGCACGCCCACGCCGTTGAGCATGGCGCCGGCCAGTGCCAGCCCACGCACACCGAGCACGTCGTCGTAGGCCTGCGCCATCGCATCCATGTAGCCCACTCCGTAGCGTGGCAGGCCACCCCACCAGCGCTGAACGAAGTACTCCTCCGGGGTCTTGCGCTCGCCAGTGATGCGCTCCAAGTCGTCGACCGCGAAACTCAGCAGAGCACGGTTGTCCACTTCCAAGTGCCAGGGGTTAGAGAAGTTGCCGAAGCTAGCGCGCACGAAAGCTCCTCCCCGCTCGGCCAGATGCGGCCACTTGCGGGAAGAGAACGTAAAAGCCTTCGCCTCGGTGGGGGCGTCACTTCCCAAAAGAACCCCAGAGCGCTCCGGGATGCCATGGGCAGAAGCCATGCGCATGCCCACGACTACGCTGCTGGCAAGCTCCACTTCGCCCAACACGTCCGCGGCCGTGGGTGCCATGTACTGCAGAATCGCGGATGCGGTCGGGGCGGGAGTGGCCACGATAACCGCGTCGAACTCACCGATCGGATCGATGTAGTAGCCAGTACGGGTGCGGCCGATGGATTCCACCGCCGCATTGCGCAGCACCTCGGGGTTCGCGTGACGCACCAGTGCGTCCACCAGGCTGGCGTAGCCTCCGCGCAGACTGCGGAACACCGGCTTGGGCTTCTCCCCCGCCTCCGGCTGTGCAGCCGCACGCTTCGAAAGAATCGCTTCCACGGCATCCACCAGGAAGAACGGCTGGCCGGTTTCGCCCAGACGATCAAGTTCCGCGGCAAGCTGTGGGATGGTGGCGCGGACGCCCAGGTCGAATCCGTCGGCGGAATACACGCCTCCGAGCAGCGGGGAGACCAACCGGTCGACCACGATGCGGCCCAATCGGGCTTCCACCAACTGGCCAACAGAGGTGTCCTGGCCGGGGGTCCACGTCATGGGCTGACCGTTACGCTCCGCGTCGATGCGGGCAGCTCCGTCCTTGCCGACGACCTCCAGCACGTCCTCGCCGCGGGACGGAATTCCCATCAGCGTGCGGCGGGGGATGTCCACCAGGGCACCGTCGACGTAGAAACCACTCGGCAGGCCAGAGGGAGTGCACAACTGATCGCCCAGCCCGACGGACTCGATTAGCTCTGTGAAGTCCTGCCGAAAACCCAGGTACGCCTCCGCTCCCATGTCCACTGGGCCGTTGGCGAAGTTAACCGTCTTGAGCTTCCCGCCCAGGCGGTCGTAGGCCTCGGTCACCAGGATGCGGGCATTCGGCCCCAACTGTCGACGCAACTCCCAGGCGGCACTCAGACCCGCAACTCCGCCGCCGATGACGGCGACGCGCAGCCCCTCCAGCCCGGTGGTATCTAGCTTCTCGAAGTGGCAGGAGAACTGGTTAGCTTTCATCGCTTGTGAACCTCCTCAAAGGCGCGAGTGATGGCATCCGGATCCGTGTTGGGCAACACCCCGTGGCCGAGGTTGAAGATGTGCCCGCGAGCCTGGCCACGCTCGATAGCTCGGTCGGCCTCTGCACAGATGCGGGCGACGTTCTCTGCGGTAATGTCCGGGCCAGCGAACAGCGCCGCGGGATCCAGGTTGCCTTGCAGTGCCTTCGCGCGGCTGGCAGGCTCCGCGGTGGGTTTGGCCTCTTGCAGTGCGGCAGAGATGCGCGCCGCCGCAGAGTCCATCGGGACGCGCCAATCCACTCCCACCACATCCGGGCCGGCCAGAGCCATTTCTCCCAGTAGCTCGCCGGTGCCCACGCCGAAGTGAATCATCGGAATGCCATAGGGACGCATCGCATCGAAGATCTGGGCGGAAAACGGCTGGACGAATTCCCGGTAATCCCGGGCGGACAAGTAGCCCGCCCAAGAGTCGAACAGCTGCAGGGCATCCACGCCAGCCTCCGCCTGAACCTGGAGGAAGCGGACAATTGTGGGCGTCAATCGGCGCATCAACGAATGCCACACATCAGGATGGGTGTACATCAGTGCCTTCGTGACCTCATGGTTCTTCGATGGGCCACCTTCCACCAGGTAAGAAGCCAGGGTGAAGGGTGCGCCTGCGAATCCGATGAGCACCTGGTCGTTGCGCAGCCCCTCCAGAACTCCGCCGATGCCCTCGACGATGCTGTCCAACTGGCCTGGTTCGACGATCGGCAGCTCGTCGACGGCCTCCTGCGTGCGAACCGGGTGCTCGACGACCGGACCCCGACCAGCCACAATATCCAAGTCCACCCCCGCTGCCTTCAGCGGCACCACAATGTCGGAAAACAGGATCGCGGCATCAGCATCGTGCCTCCGCACCGGCTGCAGCGTGATCTCCGCCAACAGCTCAGGGTTGAAACAAGATTCCAACATCCCGTGGTTCTTGCGAATCTCGCGGTATTCAGGCAGCGAACGGCCTGCCTGGCGCATCATCCACACCGGTCGGCGACTGGGCTTTTCGCCGCGCGCAGCGGCCAGGAAAGGCGCATCCTTATCGGCTCGGCGGCGTGCCTCGGCAGCAGCGACATCGGCGGGCAAGTCGGACATAGGATCTAGGCGATCAAAAGGCTCACGCGTCATGGCCTCCATTATGCCAGCGCCAGCGGAGCGCCCGGCAATCACAATCGCCTCGGCGCGCCTCACGTCTGCACCAAACCTTAAAGGCTAGGTTTAGGCCTTGTGAGCCAAGAGACTGAGATCCCAGAGTACTTCCACGAAGCCGTGCGCTCCATGTCGGAAGCACATGTGCGTCGCGGCATCAGCGTCGGCGATATTCGCCCTCCCCGCAACCTCGCACCCCTCAGCCACGCCATCGGCCTCGAGGTGCTGCCCGCCGACGAGGACACCCCCGGCGCCGAATCTAGCGCTACCCCCGCAGGCGACGCCTTTGGCCGCCTCATTCTGCTGCACGACCCGCAAGGCGAGGAGCAGTGGAAGGGCAAGAAAATGCGCATGGTCGCCTACATTCAGGCGGACATGGACGCCGCCGTTGCCTCCGACCCCCTGTTGCCGGATGTTGCCTGGGATTGGCTTAAAGAACAGCTCGATTCGCCGGAATGCGACTACACCGACCTCGGCGGAACGGTCACTTCTACCGCCTCTGTTCGTTATGGCGACATCGGTGGCCCGCCGCGTGCCTTCCAGCTGGAACTGCGTGCGTCCTGGACTGCCACCGGCTCTGACCTGACCGGCCACGTCCAGGCTTTTGCCGAGGTTCTGGCCAACGTCGCTGGCTTGCCACCAGAGGGTGTGACCGCACTCGCCTTCGGCGCCCGTTCCGCGGGCACCGCCAACGCCGCCAACGACTCTTAAATCGCACGCCTCCGCAGTGCAGCTCCAGCGGCCAGCAACGCGCCCGTGGCGTATCGTTGTCGTGTGAGCTTTGTATCTGTCCCCGCCGCCGGTACCCCGCCTCTGCGGGACACCCCGGAGCAGATCGAGGAAGCCACCCGCGCTCTCGCCGCGGGAACCGGCCCCATCGCCATCGATACCGAGCGCGCTTCCGCCTACCGCTACAACGACCGCGCCTTCCTCATCCAGCTGCGGCGCCGCGGTGCCGGAACCTTCCTCATCGACCCAGAAGCGCAGCCCACGGCCGCCGCCCGCATGTCGGAGGTCGTCAATAGCGCCGACTGGATCCTGCACGCCGCACACACGGATCTGCCCTGCCTGATGGCTCTGGGGTGGCACCCGCAGCGTCTGCATGACACACAGATCGCGGCTCAGATCCTCGGCGCCGAACGCATCGGGCTGTCCGGCCTGCTGGAGGATTTTTTCGGCATCGAAGTACCAAAGGACAAGGGCAACGCCGACTGGTCGCGCCGGCCACTGAACGCAGAAATGCTCAACTACGCGGCCTTGGACGTGGAATGGCTCATCGAGATCCACACGCTCTGCATACGGGAGCTCGCCGAAATGGGCCGCACCGAGTGGTACAGCCAGGAATGCGCCCACGTACTCGCATCCGCCACTGCCCTGACCGCCCCCGACTGGACGTCGCTAAAGGGGCTTTCCTCCCTGCGCGAGCCTCTGTCACGCAAGGTCGCCCACGACCTGTGGGAGGCGCGCGATCAACTGGCCCGCCACCGCGATCTATCCCCCGAAACCATCCTGCGCAGCCGCGACATCGTCGCCATCGCCGGTCACGTCGTCGACGATCCGAATGCTGCGCTGAAGCAACTCCGATTTTGTCTGCACCGCTCGCGGGTTCGCCTTGCCCCGCGGGCTCGCAGGCGGTTTACTGAGGTTCTTTCGGACGCCCTCACCTCCGCACCCTACGACCTCGAACTAGAGCACTACCGTGCGCCCCGGCACTCGTCCCCCGGGATTCCCGACCACAAGATCTGGTCCCAGGAATACCCGCGCGCCGCTGCCTACGCAGATGCAATCCTGTCTGCGGCGGACGACGTCGCCGATAATCTACAGATACGGCTGGATACCATCGTCACCAGGCGAAACCTGCGCAAAGCCGCCTGGGCCTGCTGGCTGGCGGAGGCCAGCCATGCCTACGACGGGGCGGCCGACCCACTGGCCGAATGGGAGGAGCTTCTGGGCACTCAATGGGAACGCCTGGGGCTGCGTCCGTGGCAGGTAGAGGTCCTCCTCAACGCCACCCTCCCCGCCGTGGCCGGGGTGTATAGCGGGGACTACAGCTTCTGGGCGTAACCCAGTACGGTGTCCACGACCGTGTCGACGTCCAAGCCGAGCTCCTCCAGCACTTCCCCGCGCGAGGCGTGAGCCAGGAACTTCTGCGGCACGCCCAGGATCCGTACCGGCACGTCAATGCCCGCGGCGGATAGCTCGTATTGCAGGGTGCTGCCGGCACCACCGTGGATGCCGTTGTCTTCGATCGTGACAACCAGATCGAAGTCCTGGGCCAGCTCCAGCAGGTTCTCCGACGTGGGAATGACCCAGTGGGGATCGACGACGGTGGCGGAAAAGTCGGCGTCACAAAGAGCTTGGGCGGCAGCGAGGGCCTGCGCGGCCAGAGCGCCGAAGGAAACAATGAGCACCTTCTTGCCAGAGTTGGCACCGTCGCCGCCCTGCTCGAAGAGCACGTCGTAGTCGGCTTCCTCTCGCACCGCAGGAATCGCTGCGGGGGCGTTGCCCTTCGGGAAACGCACCACGGTAGGCGCATCGTCGATGGCCACCGAACGGTCGAGTGCCAGCTCGAGGGTGCGCGCATCACGCGGCGCGGCGACGTGGATGCCCGGCACGATGCCCGTGATCGACAGGTCCCACATACCGTTGTGGCTGGCGCCGTCGGAGCCGGTGATGCCTGCGCGGTCGAGGACGAGTGTCACACCTAGCTTCAGCAGGGCGACGTCCATCAGCAGCTGGTCGAAGGCGCGGTTCAGGAACGTCGAATACACAGCAACGACGGGGTGCAGACCACCGAGCGCCAAGCCGGCTGCGGAGGTCACCGCATGCTGCTCGGCGATGCCGACGTCGTAAGTACGGCTGGGGTGTACCTTGGCGAAGTCGGCCAGACCCGTAGGGCCAGCCATGGCGGCGGTGATGGCAACTACGTCCTCGCGCTCGTTGGCGATATCGATCAGGCGATTGGAAAACACCTTGGTCCAGCTGATTGCGCCCTCGGTCTTCTTCGCCATCGACTCGCCGGTAATCGGGTCGATCACGCCGGTCGAGTGCATCTGGTCGGCCTCGTCCTGCTCCGCTGGGTCGAAACCCTTGCCCTTCTGCGTCACGGTGTGGACGATAACTGGGCCGCCGTAGTCCTTGGCATAACGCAGGGCGTTTTCCACCTGCTTGAGGTCGTGGCCGTCGACCGGGCCGATGTACTTCAGCCCCAGCTCCGGGAACATCTCGTGCGGGATAACGGTGTGCTTCACGCCCTCCTTGAAGCCGTGAATCACCTGGAAGGCACGGTCGCCGACCCAGCCCATGCGTCCGAGGGCGTTCTTTCCGGTATCCATCACCCGGTCGTACATGGGCTGTAGGCGCAGCGCGGCCAGGTTCTCGGCCAGGCCGCCGATCGTCGGGGAATAAGAGCGCCCGTTGTCGTTGACGACAACAACAAGGCTGCGCTTCTTTGCTGCAGCGATGTTGTTGAGCGCCTCCCAGGTCATACCACCGGTCAGGGCACCATCGCCCACGAGGGCAACGACGTGCCGGTGCACCTGCCCGGTGAGTTCAAACGCCTTGGCCAGACCATCCGCGTAGGACAGAGATGCGGAAGCATGGGAAGATTCAGTCCAGTCGTGCGGGGATTCCGCGCGGTCGGGATAGCCGGACAGGCCATCCTTTTGGCGTAGGGTATCGAAGAGGTCACGGCGACCGGTCAGGATCTTGTGCACATAGGCCTGGTGGCCGGTGTCAAAGATCAGCGGGTCCGACGGCGAATCGAATACCCGGTGCATCGCGATGGTCAGCTCCACTACGCCCAGGTTCGGCCCCAGGTGGCCGCCGGTGGCGGAGACCTTCTGGATCAGAAACTCGCGAATCTCCGCGGCCAGCTGTTCGAGCTGGTCTGCATCCAGTCCCTTTAGGTCAGCGGGCGAGGACACCTTGTCGAGAATTCCCATGTGAAGCTACTCTTCTCCATCCTTTATCGCGCGCCGATGAGTGATTTTCGTTCTATTCTAACGGCGCCCTAGCGAATTGAAAGAATCCGCTGTGAGTCCGCGCTGCTACCTAAGAATCAGCTCGTGAACCAGCTCGACGGCCACGGGTAGGAACTAGATATGCCAATAGCTCTACGTGGTGGTTAAGGCCGAATGCATCCACTACGCACAGCTCCTTGATCGCATAGCCCCGCTGAATCCATACACCCAGGTCACGGGCTGCAGTGGCAGGGTCACATCCGACGTGCACAACGTGGCGCGGCCGTGCCTTAGCGATGTCGGTAATTGCTTGCGCACCCGCACCCGTGCGCGGCGGATCCACAACCACGGCGTGGACTTTTCCGCCCCGCGGGAGGCTAGAAACGCTTCGGGCTACATCGGCGTCGACGAACTCAACGTTGTCGATTCCCGCCGCATCCAAGGCCCGCGCCCCGGCTTCACTGGCGCTCCCGGCAACGTCTACGCACACCACGCGGTCGGTTTTCCGGGACAGCGCGGCACTGAATACGCCCGCGCCGCCATAGAGGTCCCACGCGACGGAAGCGCGCTCCTTGCCCGCTGGCGGTATGTGCCGCGCGATCCAGCTGGAATAGAACTGCGGTGCAGCGCTGTGAGCCTGCCAGAAGTCCTGTACCTGGCTCTCCCACTGCACATCGAACTCGCGATCCAAGCCCTCGCCATAGTGCACCGTGCGGGTGACGGTGGGTAATGGTCCGCCCGTAAGCGCTTTCGCCTGCGGGCGTCCAGCCGATCCCTGCAGCTGCACCATGCGCCGGGTGCCGTCGTCCCCCACCGCCACGGCGATTTCCGTGTTCGGGGTCAGTCGCTCTGCCTCCTGCAGTTGGTGGATGTCCTGCGCCAAACCGTCCTTCAGTGCGTCACTCCACTGCGCGCATTCGTGCTCCACCGACACAACGTCGTGGGAGCCGCGGGCGCGTTGCCCGACGGTGCCTTGGGCGTAAACGGCCAGGCGCACTCGGGTTCGTGAACCCGCGTAAGGTTCCAGGCTCTTCGTGGTCACCTGGATCTGGTTCAACGTCTCGGCGTCGATCTTGCCCACCCGGCGCAGCTGGTCAAGCACGACCTGCTTCTTATAATCCAGCGCGCCGATAGCGTCCACAAAGTCCAGGTCACAGCAGCCCGCTCCCGCCTTCGCTGCTGGGCACAGAGGTTCCACGCGGTGCGGGTGTGGCTGGCCGACCGCTGTCGCCTCACCGGTCCGGAAGCCCTTCTTGGAGTTCGATTTCCGCGCCGGATCCAGCGCAACCGTCACATCTTGCTCCCCGGGCAGCCCACCGCGCACAAACACGACTTGTCCGTCTAGCCGACCAATCACGGTGCCGCCGTTGGCTGGCCCCTCCAGGTTGATCACTACTTCTTCCGTCTTAGTGACGCCCATCCGCTTCCACTTCTTCGTCATTTCCCACGGTGCTGTCGGTCTCCGCCTTCTCGGGTTGATCAGCGTTCTCCAGGTGTCGGCCCTCCGCCTTGTTCGCAGCCTTGACGGCCCAGACGGTGACGGCCACCGCGACAAGAGTCAACGGCCATCCCATGGCAATACGGGTGTACCCCAGCGCGTCGGTTTTGTCGGCCACATAGAGCCACTGCTGAATGCCGAAGCGTGCAAGGAACACCAGTGCCCAGGCAATCGTGGCGATGTTGAATGCCTGCACGGCCCGACGGTTAGTGCGCCAACGCTGGTCGTCGCCATTGATTCCGCGCCAGATCACGCCGACCAGGGGCCAGCGGACAAAGATCGAAATGATGAAGGCGATGCCTGCCACCAGCGAATACCAGATGCCGTAGGCGAAATATCCCTTTGCATCCCCCATGAACCAAGCAATGGCTGCGCACAGCGCGACGGCCATGAAGCCGGATATTGCGGGCTGTAGATTTTCCTTTCGCGCCAGCCGCCACACCAGGATCGCCACCGCTACTGCGAGCGCGGAAATCAAAGCAGGTGTTAGCCCCCATTGACTGTTCACAGGCACGAGGACAAGCACGGGCAGGGTCGACGAAACCAGCCCGGACAGACCACCCATCTGCTCTAGCAGAGTGCCCGGCTCTTCCTTGGTTTGGCTCTGCTTCTGTCCAGATTCCGCCGATTCGGTCGATTCGGCCATTACTGCTGTTCTCCGCCGTTCTGTTCGCCTTCCATCTGCCGCAGCTGTTGCTCCATCTGCTCCTGCAGAGGCGGTGGCATCAACACCGGCAGCGCCTGACCAGCCGGGATCGGATCATTGCCACGCCGGATAAAGGTACGTGCGACGATCTCTCGGGCGATCAAAGCCAGATCCTCGGCCTTGGACTTTTCACCAGCCAACGTCATGCGGAACATCCAGCGCGGGCCGTTGGCGCCGATGATGCGCATCTGCCCCTCACCAGCGACTGCACAGATTTCCTGGCCCCACGGGCCATCCTCCAGGTGCACTTCCAGCCCGTCCTTGGTCATGCCCGCCACGGTCTCGTCGATGGTTTCGGCCCACAGGTCGCCGTTGCGAGGTGCAGCGAAAGCTACGGGTGTCAGGCGACCACCGTCAACCTGCAAGTGAATCATCTGTGGCCCCTCCGGCCCCATCTCCACAATCACTCCACCGCCACGAGGCACTGGAATCACCATGGAACCCAGGTCGAGGGCATCGTCGGAGAAGTCCGAGAAGTCGAAGTCCTCGAAGTTCACGGTGTCACCGTCAAAGGGACCGAAGTCGTTGTCTTCCTGCCCCTGCTCGGCCACCACCTGCTCCATCTCTTCAGCGGGGTTGTTGTCCTTCTTCTTGCGCCCAAACATCATCAAACTCCGATTCTCTGGATTGGCTTACTTCTGTGACTAGCTTCTATGTGTCTTATACGCCGGTCGACCCGTACCCGGACGCGCCACGGACGGTCTCCCCCAGGTCGTCGACACTGTCTACTTCCTCCACGTCGCACAGGCTCACTTCCTGTACCAACAGCTGCGCGATGCGCTCACCGCGGGCCAACTCAATCGGCTGCTCCGGATCCAAGTTGATTAGGCATACCTTGATCTCACCGCGGTAATCTGCATCGATCGTCCCCGGCGCATTCACGATGGAAAGCCCCTTCTTCAGTGCAAGCCCACTGCGCGGGTGCACCAACCCCACAGTCCCTACCGGCAGTCCAATGGCGATGCCTGTGCCCACAAGCTCCCGGTGCCCCGGGGCAATGGTCACATCCGTCGCTGCGTAAAGGTCGATGCCCGCATCCGTCGGGTGGGCGCGACGCGGCAAGGGCAGCTCCTTGTCCAACCGGACGATGCGCAGCGGGGCGTCGCTACCAAAAGAGCTAGTGCTATCAGTTGCATTCTGCTTAGAGGTCACGATCACCAAGACTAACAAGTCAGCGGGCAAAGTTACGATGTCCAAACGCGGTGGGGCTAGAATTGCTTCACAGCACTAGAAGCGAACAATCAACAGGAGTTTTCAAGTGGCATCGGACAATCAGCAGGAAAAGCTGCTGTATTCGGAGCATCAGCGTGTCCCCCTGGTGTGGTGGCTCTTCGCCGCAGGCGTTGTGGCAATCATTTCCTGGCAGGCGCAGATGGGCCGACCGATGTGGGCTTTCTACGTCGCCCTGGTTGTTTCCGGAGCGCTGGCCATCTGGGCTCTAATCCACTTCTCCCGCACCAAAGTGCAGGTCACAGAGGATTCTTCCGGTGAGCGCTGGCTCCACGTCGGCCCCGCTAAACTGCCCGCGGAAGTGGTCAGCCGGAGCCTGGTAATTCCCCCCACCGCTAAGCGCGCCGCCATGGGGCGCCAGCTGGACCCTGCCGCATATGTCGTGCACAAAGGCTGGATCCCAACGATGGCAATGTTGGTTTTGAACGATCCGGACGATCCCACGCCCTATTGGCTGATTTCCACTAAGGAACCTCAAGAGGTTCTAGAGAAGCTGGGGAGCCCGATCTACTAACTGGTTCTTCTGTAAGGGCTATTAGCGCCGTCCTTACAGCTAAGGGCAGAACTGAGCGCTATGCGCAGTCCTTACAGATGTACTCGCCGTCACTGACGGTCTCTGCAATGCAGCTGCGGTGCTGCACCAGGAAGCAGACGCTGCACGTGAACTCGTCGTTTTGACGCGGGATGACAGAACCCGATAGTTCCTCACCGGACAGATCCGCCATCGGAACGTCGAAGGGTTCAACGATCTCGCCGTCGTCGGTATCAGAGATTGCTGGCTCGGCCTTTTCCGCCGCTTTCAGACCCTCCAGAGAGTCGGTCTCGATGTCGTCTTCGGAACGTCGCCGGGGTGCGTCGTAGTCAGTCGCCATGTGGGGATCCTTCGTGATGAACTAGCTGAAAATTGCTTAAATTTGCTCGCTGTTCGCGGATCGTAGAGCACCAGTACCGCACTTGTCACTTTCACGCGCGGTAGGGGCGACTATTGGGGTACTTCCCCTCCCCCCGCGCCTAGTCCGCAAGCAACCCAGCGAGCTCAACAGCAACGCCGGGTTTAACGGCCATAACCAGCGCTTTTTCTTCCTTCATCACGTCGTAGTCAGGCGCTGCCACAATCGCCCCCGCCCGCGCTGCAATGAGCGCTCCGGCGGCATGGTCCCACGGCCCCAATCCGTGCTCGAAATACGCATCCACTTCCCCGCTGGCTACGCGGCAGAGGTCCAACGCGGCCGAACCGATGCGACGGATATCACGCACCCGCGGCAGCAGTCGCGTCAGCCGCTCGGCTTGGCGGCGCCGGTCCTCGGCCACGTAGGAGAACCCCGTCGCTACCAAAGCGCGGCCCAGGCTCGCTTCAGCCTGCGCCGGAACGACACGCAGCACTTCTTCGCCACCCTCACCAGCGCTGCCAGCTCCGCTGAGTCGCCGTGCCGGTCCTCCAGCGTGTGCCACGTATGCCTCACCAGCCTTCACATCGACAACCACGCCCGCCACCGGCTGACCATCCACCACTGCGGCAATACTCACCGCATATGCAGGTACGCCGTAGAGGAAGTTCACGGTTCCATCGATCGGATCTACGATCCACAGAACCTCCCCGCCAGCCCCGTCACCTGCACAGTCCCCGTCACTCAGCCCGCTTTCCTCACCAAGTACCCGGGAACCCGGCACTCGCTCCACCAGCTGCTCACGAATCAGCTTCTCGCTGGCTTGATCTACCTCCGTGACGGGGTCCACATCGGAGGTTTTCGTCCCCAGCACGCCAACGTGACCATGCTCGTCGGCCAGTTCGGCTCGGCGGCGTCGAATAAGAGCAGCGGCATTCAGCGCCACCTCGAGGGCTACGACCTCTAGCTGGGCAGGGCTCAGGGTTTCTTTATTTATCGACGCCCGATCCTCCCGCCCCGTGACGGCTTCATCGAAGACGTAAAGCTGCACCTTGCCGGGGCTATCTTTCTGCGTGCTGTTGAGGACGCGTGCTACATCGTGGGCGATGTGGGAACTTTCCATGAGCACCACTGTGCCATAATCGCCACCGTAATCACCTCCGACAACTCAGCGGAGTAATGAAGGTTCAAGGTAGGGTTAAGCGCATGACTGAGGATATTTCCAGCCAGGGTGAACAGCACAAGCAGCAGCTGAGTTTCGGTGTAGATATCGGCGGCTCCGGCGTCAAAGGCGCCGTGGTGGACTTAAACACCGGTGAACTGGTCACCGAACGCTTCAAGATCCTCACGCCGAAGCCCTCTACCCCGGATGCGGTGGCAGAGGTCGTACGCAAGCTCATGGACATGGCAGAGTGGAACGGCCCAGTAGGCGTGACAGTCCCGGCCGTCGTGAAGAACCAGCGCGCCCGCACTGCAGCCAATATCGATAAGTCTTGGATCGACACCGACCTGCAAGAGCTGTTCAAGCGCCACCTCGGGGAACGCGAAATCGCAGTGCTGAACGACGCTGACGCAGCCGGCCTGGCAGAGGTTGAGTACGGAGAGGCCAGCGCCAAGGAGGGAGCGGTGCTGATGCTGACCTTCGGCACCGGAATTGGGTCTGCGATGCTGTGCGACGGCCACCTCTTCCCCAACTCCGAGCTGGGGCACCTTCCCTACGACAAGAACGGCGATGTGGAGTGGTACGCAAGTTCCGCGGCCAAGGATCGCGAGGAGCTGTCTTACAAGAAGTGGGCTGCGCGCGTGGACGAGGTTCTGCACGCTTACAGTGCGCTGTTTAGCCCCCAGCGCTACATCGTCGGCGGTGGTATCTCCCGCAAGGCAGACAAGTGGGTGCCTTTGCTGACCGTCGAGCAGGAAGTTATTCCCGCCAAGCTTCGCAACCAGGCAGGCATCATCGGCGCCGCCATGGCCGTGCGTGACGGAATCAAACCATAGAAAGACCGGGGACCCTTGGCACACGTGCCAATTTTTTGGGTTATAATGGGCGGTCGATTCCCAGAATAGGGGTTCGCAGAACCCCCTAGACCAATGGTTGCGGGCGTGCCGTAACCTGGTGCAATCCAATTCCCTACAGGAATGTGGCCACCACATGCGGCCATTCGTTGCACCATGCACTACGAGCGAAAGGGCTTCCGTGGCAGCGAACGACTCGACCACCACCGGCGATGACGCACAGGGTGTTGTGCGTAAGGTAGCAAAAAAGACGGCAGCGAAGAAGACTGCCCGCAAGGTGGCAAAGAAGTCGACGGCCGCGAAGAAGACTGCAGCTAAGAAGGTTGCACCCAAGGCAGCCACGTCGAACGACGTGGATACGACCAATGCGGTTGAGGAGCAGGCGTCCACTCCCGTGAAGAAGGCGGCGAAGAAGACCGCTAAGAAGACGGCGAAGAAGGTCGCAAAGAAGACTGCCAAGAAGGCCGCGAAAAAGACTGCGAAGAAGACCACCCGCAAGGCCACGAAGAAGGCAACCACCAAGCGGGGAACCAAGGCAGCAAAGGCCGCCGCAGAGGCCGCTGAAGTCGCTGAGGAAACGACGAAGGCGACTGCCGCGCAGGTCGAGGGCAAGGACAACGACGCTGACGTAGATAACGACGACTTCGACCGCGACCCGGACGACCTCGATGACATCGATAACCTGGACGACGACCTAGACGACCTGGACGATCTCGATGACCTGGACGACGACCTCGACGATGACGATGACTTGGAAGATGACGACCTCGACGATGATCTAGAGGACGACGATCTGAACGAGGACGACGAAGATTCCGATGACGATGACTCGGATGACGACGAGGAAGAGAAAAACGACGGTAGCTTCGTCTGGGACGAGGATGAATCCGCCGCGCTGCGCCAGGCACGGAAGGACGCGGAGCTTACCGCCTCTGCGGACTCCGTCCGTGCGTACCTGAAGCAGATCGGCAAGGTAGCCCTGCTGAATGCAGAGCAGGAGGTCTCCCTCGCCAAGCGAATTGAGGCCGGCCTCTACGCCGCCTACCGCCTGCAGGAGATCAAGGAGTCGGGTGAGAAGCTCTCCCCGATGAACCGCCGCGACCTCCGCGAAATCGACCGCGATGGTCGCCGTGCAAAGAATCACCTGTTGGAGGCCAACCTGCGACTGGTGGTTTCCCTTGCGAAGCGCTACACCGGCCGTGGCATGGCCTTCCTGGACCTCATCCAGGAAGGCAACCTGGGTCTGATCCGTGCGGTGGAAAAGTTCGACTACGTCAAGGGCTACAAGTTCTCCACGTACGCCACCTGGTGGATCCGCCAGGCCATCACCCGCGCAATGGCGGACCAGGCTCGCACCATCCGCATTCCGGTACACATGGTGGAGGTCATCAACAAACTGGGCCGCATCCAGCGCGAGCTGCTGCAGGATCTGGGCCGCGAGCCCACCCCCGAAGAGCTGGCCCGCGAAATGGATATCACCGTGGACAAGGTGCTGGAGATCCAGCAGTACGCCCGCGAACCGATCTCCCTGGATCAGACCATCGGCGACGAGGGCGATTCCCAGCTGGGCGACTTCATCGAGGATTCGGAGGCCGTCGTGGCCGTCGATGCGGTTTCATTCACCCTGCTGCAGGATCAGCTGCAGGACGTCCTGCACACCCTGTCCGAGCGTGAGGCTGGTGTGGTGAAGCTGCGCTTCGGCCTGACAGACGGCATGCCACGCACTTTAGACGAGATCGGCCAGGTCTACGGCGTAACGCGTGAGCGCATCCGCCAGATCGAGTCCAAGACGATGTCGAAGCTGCGCCACCCGTCGCGCTCCCAGGTTCTGCGCGACTACCTGGACTAGTCCAGATCTCGGCGCCTCGCGGCTACTTGTTCTGGTTGTTCTTCACGCAGTCGGAGAACTCCGTGCCGCGGAGGGTTTCGCACCCCTCGATGCTCTTCATCGCGGCCTGTGTGAAGAAGATCGCCATAGCCATCGAAATCACCGCCAGAACCAAGCCAATGATTGCGTAGCTGCGCTGCGTTCCCCGGCGGTTCGCCCTGATCACAGCAATTATTCCCACCACAATGGCTACCGCAGCCACGACCACGCCAACCAGGGGGAAGATAGCTGCGGGGATCGCCAGTATGCCAACAAGCAGCGCCGCCAAGCTCAACCCGCCGACGGCGCGGGGTTGTATCTTTTGGCGCTCAATCTTCTGTGCATGGGACTTGTCCAGATCGGTGTAATCTTCCCGAGCCACGTGGCCTGCCTTTCAGTGCCCTTTTTTTCAGAGCCCTATTTCAGGGCTCTAGTGCCTATTGCCTTCGACGACGTACATGCTAATTCCTACCAGTCTCTCAGATAGGCGATGCGATCCCGTAACTGCTGTGCGGTACACAGCGCCGTGGCCGGACCACCGCAGTTTCGCCGGGCATCGTTGTGAATCTGCCCGTGAGGCTTTCCTGTCCGAGCCGACTTCATCGACACTAGCGCATTCAATTCCTTCCGCAGCGCGGGAATTTCCTCGCTGGCCACACGCTTGTTCCGCAGATCAGCGCCACTGCCTTCGGGCGCGGGGTTCTGCTTCTCCTGCTTGCGGCGCTGTTCCTCTTCCTTCGCCCGGGCATCCAATTGCTCGGCTTGGCGCTGGCGCAACAACGTACGCATCTGGTCGGCGTCCAAAAGACCGGGAAGGCCAAGGTAGGCCTGCTCCTCGTCCGATCCGCTCAGCGTCGCAGTGCCGTAGGTCGATCCGTCGAAAATCAGACTGTCGAGTTCGGCCTCGGCGCCGACCGACTCATAGCCTTTATCCTCTTCGGGCTCGTTCTTTTCCTGGTTGGCCTGCTGCAGCAGCTCGTCGTCCCAGCCTTCGTTCGGCCGATCTGGCTTGCCGAGCACGTGGTTGCGCTGCTGCTCCATCTTCGACGCCAACTCAAGCAAGACCGACACGCTAGGCAGGAAGATGGACGCCGACTCTCCCGGCCGCCGCGAACGCACGAAACGGCCAATAGCCTGGGCGAAGAACAGTGGTGTGGAGGACGACGTCGCGTACACGCCCACGGCCAGACGCGGAACGTCCACGCCCTCGGACACCATGCGCACGGCCACCATCCACTCATCAGTGCTGGCGGAGAACTCCTTGATGCGCTCCGAGGCCCCGGCCTCGTCAGAGAGCACGACCGTGACGGGGGTGTTGCTGATCCGTTCGAGGATCTTCGCGTAGGCGCGGGCTGTCGTCTTGTCGGTGGCGATCACCAACCCGCCCGCGTCCGGGGTTGTCTCCCGCAGCTGCTGCAGACGTGTCTGCGCCGCATTCAACACGGCGGGGATCCAGTCGCCCTTGGGGTCCAGTGCGGTGCGCCAAGCACGAGCGGTCTGTTCAGCGTTCAGCGGCTCCCCCAGGCGAGCCTCGAACTCCTCACCGGCAGAGTTACGCCACCGCGCCTGCCCGGAATACGCCAGGAACACCACGGGGCGCACCACGCCGTCCTTCAATGCGTCCGCGTAACCGTAGGTGTAGTCGGCGGAGGAAACCAGCGCGCCGTCGGCGCCCTCCACGGCCTCGTAACGCACAAACGGGATCTGCGAATCGTCGGAACGGAACGGCGTACCCGTGAGCGCCAGGCGCCGCTCGACGTGCGCATAGGCCATCCGCACGCCGTCACCCCAGCTCTTCGCGTCGCCGGCATGGTGAATCTCGTCAAGGATCACCAACGTCTTCTTCGCGGTCGCGACCTGGTAGTGCTTGGTGGGCTTCATTCCCACCTGGGCATAGGTCACGCACACTCCGTCGTAGGAGTTGTTGAACGGTGAGGAGTTCGTGAACTCAGCGTCGAGCGCAATCCCCTGCCCCGCTGCGGACTGTGCCCACTGCACCTTCAGGTGCTCTGTGGGCACAACGATGATCAGCCGGTCAACCGTGCGGGTGTCTAACAGCAGCCGCGCGATCGTCAGGGCGAAAGTCGTCTTACCCGCTCCCGGGGTTGCCACCGCCAGGAAGTCCTGCGGGCTGGTCTCGACGTATTTGTTCAGTGCCTCCTGCTGCCATAGGCGGAGGTGCTTCACTTCTTGCGCAGCCCCTTGTAGATCTGCTCGCAATCCGGGCAGACGGGCGACCCCGGCTTCGCCTGCTTGCGCACGGGGAAGGTCTCACCGCACAGTGCCACGACAAGCTTGCCCATCACGGCGGATTCGACGATCTGGTCCTTCTTTACGTAGTGGAAGAACTTCGGTACATCGTCATCCGTCGTCGAGTCTGTGTTGACTTCGGGGCGTTCAATCGTTGTCGTACTTGGGTTACTCACAGTTCACCATCATGCCCCTGAATCTGCCTGTTTTCCAGCCGCGTACTAGCGTGGGTTCCATGGCAGTTGCACGAAAAAGGAAAACGGGAGGTGAATCCCGTTCCAGGCGTGTCTCACAGGTGGAAGTGATCACGGATGCGAAAAGTTCGCCCCTGGAAGGCTGGCACCACCGTCGCAGGGTTTATACCGTGCTGCAGATCCTGCGCATCCCTCTGCTCGCTGCGAGTGCAGTGGTGATGCTGGTGACCCATAACGCTGCCCTGGCTGTGGGGGTGGCGGTGATCAGCATTCCGCTGCCGTGGATCGCGGTGCTCTTGGCCAACGAGACTGGCCAGGTCGACGAGACCACCAACAAGGTTTATAAACCCGCCCTCGTCCGCGAACAGCGCCGTGCCCAGCGCGCCGCATTGTCGGGTGAATCGGCCCGGCCGATGATCGAGTCCACCGAATCGGCCCCGCAGGTCATTGATCACCTCGAAGCCCCCGACTCCCCCTGACGACTAGCAAGGATCCACTATGTCTGCCCATTCTTGTAGCCCTTCTTGTAGTCCCAGTGCAGCTACCGAACAACTGGTTCGCACCCTTATCGCGCGTGGGTATGGCTCTGCCCTGATCTTGGAGGCGCTCGGCGAAGAAGGTGTCGCCGCCGTGCAATCTGGTTCGCCCGCGGCGGCGCACTGGCACCTGCAGCGCCGCAATGCTGCGGGCGCGCAACTGGTCGCCGCCATATATTTACGACGCCCCCAGCCAGCCACCTTCTACCAGGATCTCGTCGGGGCAGATGTGACCTCCGGCTTGGTGGCAGAGCATGCCCTGGTCAGCGCCGACGATCAGCTGCAGCTCAACCTCGACATTCGCCCTGCCCACCATCCTGCGCACGGCAACGCGGAAGTACTGGTGCTGTCCGATCCGGATGCGTCCCTGGACCTCCGTATCCCGGGTTCCGATCACGTCCCCGGCGTCGGCAACGCTCCCCTTTCGCTTCTGAACTCCATTCCCCGGCTTCCCGAAGAAGCTAGAGTGTTGGACCTCGGCACGGGCTCCGGTGTGCTTGCGATGGTGTTGGCCGCCAACTACAGCGCAAGCCGCCCAAAAATTTTTGGCAGCGATATCCACGCCCGCGCACTGGCCTACGCCCGCGTCGCCGCCGCGGCGCAAGGCCTGGAAGAGCCCCTAATCAACTGGGTTGAGGGCTCGTGGTTCGAGCCTTTTGCAGGCGAGGAGTTCGACGTCATCGTCGCGAACCCGCCCTTCGTCATCGGTCCGTCTGTGGATCTGGACGCCGCAGAGGGGCACGTGTATCGCGATTCCGGCCTGCCCCTGGACGCCGCCAGCAAACTAGTGGTTGAGAATTCCGTCGCGCACCTTGCCCCCGCCGGCCACGCGCACCTGTTGGCCGGCTGGGCTCTCGAGGATGAGGGCTCTGCCGCGGAGCGCATCCTCAGCTGGCTTCCCGACGAAGGCGCCCGCGCCTGGGTGCTACAGCGCGAGGAGGTGGATATCGCCACCTATGTCACGACTTGGCTGCGGGATGAGAGCATTGATCCGCGCAGCGCAGACGGGCAGCGCCGCACCACCGAGTGGTTGGACTACTTTGCCACCCACGGAATCACCCGCATTGGCCTGGGATGGATTCACATTGAGAAAATTTCAGGCCCCACCGAGCTGACCGTCGAAACGCTGTCCCACGGGCTACCAGCAGGAGCTTTCCTGGGCCAGGAGGTAGCCGAGTGGTTCGCCCGCTCCCGCTGGATCGACGACTTGGAGGTCCCTGGGCGTTCGGCCCGCGACGCGATAGTGGGATCGCGCTATCAGCTGCGACGTGGCGTCATACTAGAAAAAACAGCAAGCACCACGAACCAGGGCTACGGCGACGAAGAGTTAGCGCTCACCCGAACCGAGGGTCCGGGGTGGACACACCAGATCGATGCGGCGCTGGCGGCGATTCTGGCGGGCCTGAACTGGGAAGGACTGAACCTCGGCGACGTCGCCGAGCTCTATCACGCCGTCAACGGCCAGGAACTGGACCTAGAGGCCGAGCAGCTAGTGGACCAGTTGGTGCCGATTGCGATTGATTTGGTGCGGCACGGGATGATTGTGCCGGAAGACCTGCGGGAAAGGAACGGGAACGAATGAAAGCAGTGGTAAGTACAGTCAGCAGTGCCGAAGTAACAGTCGACGGCGAGGTCGTCGGGGCGGTTCAGGGGCCGGCGCTTTTGGCTCTGGTGGGCATCGGAGTGGACGACGTGACGAATAACGAGTCGGTGGAAAAGATGGCGCGGAAGATCGCAGAGCTGCGCCTTCTCCCCGCAGACGGAGAGGCATGGGACAGGCCACGGAACCACTCCGTGGAGGAAGTCGGCGGGCAGGTGTTGCTGGTAAGCCAGTTCACCCTGATGGGGGAAACGAAAAAGGGCCGCCGACCGTCCTGGGCGAACGCTGCCCCCGGCGAGGCAGCGCAGCCAATCTTCGACCGAATCGCCGAATTGCTACGCAAGCGCGGGATAGTTGTAGAAACAGGTCGATTCGGGGCGATGATGAAGGTCTCCAGCGCCAATGAGGGGCCGTTTACCGTATTGATCGAGACCTGAATCAGCACCCTCATCGAGCGCTAAATAACCTGGTCGGCTAAGATTTTTCTGGCTACGGCGCTGCGCGGGTTCACTCCCTAACCCCTGTGCGGGGGTACACACAGTTCCCTCCTTGTGGGCGTGTGGGGAACAATTCGACGCAGTAGTCCGTTAACCCCTTAGAGCTTCGGCACAAACCCACACATCTTGAACGGCTTGAGCGCTATCGAGCCACAGGAGGAACACCAGCACTATGAGCAACTCCATGTTTGATGACGACATCCAGGCCGTCAGCAACGATCGAGGGATTAACGGCAGTTCCGCCGACGATAGCGATAAAAAAGAGGACAAAGGTCGGCGCCGGGGTAACAACGAAAACCCTTCGGCTGACCTCGTGCGCGTGTACCTCAACGGCATCGGCAAGACTGCCCTGCTGACCGCAGAGGACGAAGTCGAGCTTTCCCAGCGCATCGAGGTAGGCCTGTACGCCGAACACCTGCTGGCAACGGCGGAGAAGCTAACCCGCGCGAAGAAGCGCGACTTGAAGGTGCTGGCTCGCGAGGGCAAGGCAGCGCGCAGCCACCTGCTAGAGGCCAACCTGCGACTCGTCGTTTCCCTGGCCAAGCGCTACACCGGCCGCGGAATGCCCCTGTTGGATCTGATCCAGGAGGGCAACCTGGGACTGATCCGCGCGATGGAGAAGTTCGACTACACCAAGGGCTTTAAGTTCTCTACCTACGCCACCTGGTGGATCCGCCAGGCCATCACCCGTGGCATGGCCGACCAGTCCCGCACGATTCGCCTGCCCGTCCACCTGGTGGAGCAGGTCAACAAGCTGTCCCGCATCAAGCGCGAGATGTACCAGCAGCTGGGGCGCGAGGCCACCAACGAGGAGCTGTCAGAAGAGTCCGGCATTGAGGAATCGAAGATTGAGATGCTGCTGAAGCAATCCCGCGATCCGGTGAGCTTGGACATGCCAGTCGGTAGCGATGAAGAAGCTCCCCTGGGTGACTTCATCGAGGATTCCGAGGCAACCGACGCAGAGACCGCAGTTGTGGCTTCCCTGCGCCACTCCGATGTGCGCGCAGTGCTGGGCACTCTGGAGGAGCGTGAGCAGGACGTCATCAAGCTACGTTATGGCCTGGACGATGGCATGCCCCGCACGCTGGATCAGATTGGTCGCCGCTTCGGGCTGTCCCGCGAGCGGGTTCGCCAGATTGAGCGCGAAGTGATGGCCAAGCTGCGCGAGGGCGACCGCGCGAACAAGCTGCGCGAATACGCAGTCTAAGCTCGAACTTAAGCTTCTGCCCCAAGCCCCGACAGTCGGGGCTATAATCGGTCGAAGTCAATCAGTATAGAAAGGGCGTAGCGCTGGTGAGGGATCTCGTCGATACCACTGAGATGTATCTCCGAACGATTTACGAGTTGGAAGAAGAAGGAATTCCTCCGCTGCGCGCCCGCATCGCCGAGCGGCTGGATCAGTCCGGCCCTACCGTGAGCCAGACGGTTGCGCGCATGGAGCGCGATAATCTGCTGACCGTTGAAAAGGATCGTTCCCTGAAGCTCAGCGCACAGGGGCGTGAACTTGCTACCGCCGTCATGCGCAAGCACCGCCTGGCCGAGCGCCTGCTGACGGACGTTATTGGACTGCCCTGGGAGAAGGTGCACGACGAAGCCTGCCGCTGGGAGCACGTCATGGGCGACGAAGTCGAAGTGCAGCTAGTCAAGGTTCTAAGCGAATACTCCACCTCCCCATTCGGCAACCCGATCCCCGGACTTGACGAGCTGATGGATAGCGTCCCGGAGGCAGAACGTGCCGACATGCGAGACAAGATCCGCACGCTGCAGGAAGGCTCCTCGCAGCGCGCCTCTGACCTCGATCCGGCAGAGCCCATCACGGTCAAGATCCTGAGTATCAACGAAATCGTTCAGGTCGAGCACAAGTTGATGGCGAAGTTCCACGCGCTGGACATGCGACCCGGCAGCGTCGTCACCTTGGTCGCTACCGAGGACGGCCTGGAGTTCGGCAACGACAACGGCACCATGGTCGTGCCGGAAGAACTATCCCACGCCGTGCGGGTAAAGGAGACCAACTAGTCAGTGCGGTAGCGTTGGACGTGTGAACAATATCGATCTTTCCACCTCCGTCCTACCGCCTTCCTCCCACATCGTGGTCACCGGCGGTGCCGGCTACGTCGGCAGTGTCTGCGCCACCGTACTTCTCGAACACGGCTTCCGTGTGACCGTCGTCGACGATCTAACCACCGGCAACGGGTACGCAGTTCCGGACGGCGCGAACTTCGTTGAGGGCGATATCCGCGATGTAATCTCCGACGTCTTCGCCGCCGGGGATGTCGCTGCAGTAATGCACTTCGCCGCCCGCTCGCTGGTCGGCGAATCGGTGGAGAAGCCGGATATCTACTGGCACAACAACGTAGGAACTAGCCTTTACCTGCTGGATCAGATGCACGAGCATGGGGTGAAGAACCTTGTGTTCTCCTCCACTGCCGCCACCTATGGCGAGCCGGAGCAGGTGCCCATCACCGAGGACATGCCAACCGCGCCAACCAATCCTTATGGCGCCTCCAAGCTGGCAATCGACCACATGATCACCTCCTACGCAAAGGCCTATGGTCTGGGTGCCACGTCCCTGCGCTACTTCAACGTAGCCGGCGCCTACGGCACTATCGGTGAGAACCACAAGGTGGAAACGCACCTGATTCCGCTGGTTTTGCAGGTCGCGCTCGGCCACCGCGAACACATCTCTATCTTCGGCACCGATTACGCCACCGCCGATGGAACTGCAGTGCGCGATTACATCCACATCCGCGATCTCGCGGACGCGCACCTCCTGGCAGCAGCTTCCAATGCCTCCGGCACCCACCGCATCTTCAACCTGGGTTCCGGCGACGGATTTAGCGTGCGCGAGGTCATCGAGACCTGCCGAGAGGTCACGGGCCATCCGATCCCAGCGATCGAATCCCCCCGTCGCGCTGGCGACCCGGCCACTCTTATCGCTTCCTCTGCGAAGGCGAAGTCAGAGTTGGGGTGGAACCCCACCCGCTCCGACCTGCACACCATCATCTCCGACGCGTGGGCCTTCAGCGGACAACTGGGTGATAGGTTGCATTCCGCACAGCGTTAATCGCATCCCAATCCACCGTCTGGAGTAGTCGCTCGTATTCCCAAGCTATGTCGAGTCCGGCGTATTCGCGGACGGTGACATATGAATGCTCCCCTTCAGGAGCTTCATTTTCGCTGGCTTCTTCGCTGCCATCTTCGGCCGCGTCCAGATCCATCTGCACATTCGCCATCACGGTGCAGGCCGCGCGCACGGCCTTGGCTAGCAGTAACTTGATCATTCCACGCTGGTGGGCATCCAACGCTGCGATCGCGATATCCACGGTGAAGCTGTCCATGTCGGAAAGCTGCAGTTCGCCGTCGAAGGAGGCTTCATTCTCTACCCTGTGCAGCACATCCTCCGGTGCATCGGCGAGGCTATCCGTCTCCTCGTCATCGCTCCACGGCGCCTGCCCCAGATGATCCAGCATGTGGCAGGCATCCTCCGCGCGGAGATCAGCCTGCAGCTCCTCTAGCAGGCGATTCAAGGTGTGATAGGCCAACACTCCCTCGTCGTTTGCAGAGGCCACAAGGGCCAAGATCAGCATCACTCGCCGGCGCACAGCTCCTGTCGTCCGACGGGCCGTGCTGGCCAGCATCTCCCGCAAAATCGCGCTATTCGCGCCCAACGACCAAGCGATGACCAGCGTGTGCAGCAATTCGTCACTGCAGACGGCGGCCAAGCTATCCACCAAGTATTCGTGCTCGCACTCTTGCTCTAGCACCCGCGTGCCGTTGGCTACGGAGGCGACTGATATCAGCACTTGGATCAGATCCACCGTCGAGGCCTCCCCACGATCCTCGATGATCCAGTCGGGTTCCAGGAGGTTCGCCGGATCCAGCCACTGTTCCATCTCCTCCCTGCCACGCATCTTGCGTGCTCCGCTTAAGGCACTGATGTCGGCCAGCTCATTGGTCTCTACGCTATCCACCGTGCCCTTTTCCCCGTCCAGCAGGTCGGTCCACTCCTCCCCCGTGGCGATACGCCGAACGATCAGGGCGGATTGCAGCTCCACGCAGTCGCGCTGGAGTTGGTTCGTGGCGGTTGCCATACAGGTCCCCAGGCAGTCGTCATTGTTTCCGATCGCGAGGATGATGGCCTCTGCCGCTGGGGCGTCACAAAGAATCCGAGAGAGACCGCGCACCGCTTCGTCGACGGCAACGGGGTGTAGATCGCAACGCAGGACCGGACCAATGCGGAAGCGACGATGCCCCTCCGCCAGCGAATCCGTGTCGGCGGACGCGACAAGACCAATGAGAACCATGGAATCGACGGGCGGGAATCCCAGCAGCGAGGGGATCGCGGCGATGAGCTTCCCCTTATCTGCGCCGAGGTGAACCGAAGGGGTGGGAATAGATTGTGTGCTGTGCTGGTTGTCTTCTGGTGAGTTGTTCATGCCACAGATAGTCGCCGAGGGAAGAGCTTTTCGCCGACGCGCGGGAGAACTTCGGCATGGAAGCCCCAGGGGCCTGTGGATAACTCACAACTGTGAATAAACGTGTCCGAAGCGCCTGATAGGCTAGGCAGACGGTGCTTGGTTGGACACAGGTTCCGCCGGAAGGGAGAGCGAAACTATGCATGAGCACTTCGAAAACAACGACCGCACAGAGCAGCAGTCGACGGGACGGATGTACGAGCTAGAATACCCAGCTCCGATCCAATTCGATCGACAGTCTATCGCCGACGAACCAGCTGTGCTGGGTGAAGGCACGTCTGGCGATGGCGCGCCCAGCGAAGAGCTGCCGATGCTCGTAGCCCTGCAGGGCTACGCGGATGCGGGGCAAGCTGTGTCCAGCGCCAGCTCTCACCTCCTTGCCGCCCTCGAGCACAGCCCCGTGGCCTCGTTCAAGATTGACGAGCTGATCGACTACCGTTCCCGGCGCCCCGGCGTGACGATCGATAATTCCAAGGTCGTGGACAGCGAGGACATTCGTCTTGACCTGCACCTTGTGAAGGATACGCAGGGTCGCCCGTTCTTGCTGCTGAGCGGTCTGGAACCAGATCTGAAGTGGGGTGCTTTTAGTGACGCCGTCGTGGATCTGGCCCGCCGTGGTCAGGTAGGCATGGTGGCCTCCCTGTATTCCGCGCCGATGACGGTTCCGCACACTCGTAGCCTGGTGATCTCTGCGCACGCTTCGGAGGCGTCGCTGATCCGGGATTACCACACCTGGGATTCCCGCATGATTGTCCCCGGTGCGGCGGCGCTGGAGACCGAGAAGAAGCTGAACCGGCATGGCTTTGAGACCATCGGTTTCACGGCCCACGTTCCGCATTACATCGCGGCCTCCGACTACCCAGAGGCAACCCTGCGACTGCTGCAGGCTTTCGGCGAAGTTGCCAACCGCGAACTGCCGTTGAAGGCGCTGGAGGGCGAGCTGGAGCGGGTTCAGCGCCAGCTGCAGGACCAGGTCGACGATTCGCAGGAGATTGCGACGGTCGTCAGCGCACTGGAGCAGCAGTACGACGCGGAAATGGAGCGGATGCGCCGCAAGCGGGAAAACAATCTGCTGCAGCCCGGCCAGGATATCCCCACTGGCGAAGAGCTAGGGGCGGAATTCGAGGCCTTCCTACAGAACATGTCGGACGAGGGCGGCAGCGATGGCGGCTCCGCTGGCACCGACGGCCCGGAAGAAAACAAGTAGAGGAAAAGTAGACGACGTGGGTATTGCCGCAGAACTGGCCGAGCTCCTCCCCGACCTCGATGAGGTCCCAGAATCCCTGATCGACGATGCGATTCTGGAATCCTTTCTGGGTTGGACGCGCGACCGCGGCATCAACCTCTACCCCGCCCAGGAGGAAGCCGCGACCGCCCTGGTTGCCCAGGACAACGTCATCCTGGCTACCCCCACGGGATCCGGCAAGTCGATGGTTGCCATCGCCGCGCACTTCATCGCCATGGCGCGCAAGCAGCGCAGCTTCTACACCGCGCCGATCAAAGCCCTGGTGAGTGAGAAGTTCTTCGACCTGTGCCAAACCTTCGGCCCGGAGAATGTCGGGATGATGACTGGTGACGCCACAGTCAACGGTGGCGCGCCGATCATCTGCGCCACCGCCGAAATCGTTGCCAACATCGCCCTCCGCGACGGAGCGGAGGCGAAAATCGACCAGGTAGTGATGGACGAGTTCCACTACTATTCCGAACCCGACCGCGGCTGGGCGTGGCAGGTTCCGCTGCTGGAGCTCCCTAAAGCGCAGTTCCTGTTGATGAGCGCCACCCTGGGCGATACGAAATGGCTGGAGGATGACCTCACTCAGCGCACGGGGCGCCAAACCACGCTGGTCACAGGTACGACCCGTCCGGTGCCTCTGGATTTCCACTACGTCTACACTCCCGTCCACGAGACAGTGGAGGAACTGATCAGCGACGGCAAGTCGCCGATCTACATCGTCCACTTCACCCAACGCGAGGCCATCGAGCGCGCCCAGGCGTTGACCAGCATGAAGCTCGTCAACGACGAGGCCAAGGCAGCCATTGCCGAGGAAATCGGCGACTTCCGTTTCACCTCCGCCTTCGGCAAGACGCTTTCGCGCCTGCTGCGCAAGGGCATCGGCGTGCACCACGCGGGTCTGCTTCCCAAGTACCGCCGCCTGGTCGAGAGACTGTCTCAGAAGGGTCTGCTGAAGATCATCTGTGGCACCGACACCCTGGGCGTGGGCATCAACGTGCCGATCCGCACGGTCCTGATGACGGGCCTGACCAAGTACGACGGCATTAAACACCGCGTGCTGAAGTCCCGCGAGTTTCACCAGATCGCCGGCCGTGCGGGGCGTGCGGGCTATGACACAGAAGGCACCGTGGTCGTCCAGGCCCCGGAGCACGAGATTGAGAACTTCCGCCTGCGCCAGCGCGCAGGAAGCGACCCGAAGAAGCTCAAGAAGCTGCGGAAGCGCTCCGCCCCGGACGGGCAGGCGACGTGGACCGAGTCGACCTACGAGCGGCTCACCCACGCCGAGCCAGAGGAACTCACCAGCCAGTTCCGCATGAGCAACTCCATGCTGCTCAACGTCGTCGCCCGCGACCAGTGGACCTTCGAGGCACTGGAGCACCTGCTGCGCACTAACCATGACACGCGCGCGAAGCAGAACAAGGCGATCCTGCGCACCATCGAGCTCTATCGCGGGCTGCTTAACGCAGAGGTCGTGGAGGAATTCTCCGCCGACACTCCCAGTGGTAAAGATGCCCGGCTCACCGCGGATCTGAACCGCGACTTCGCCCTCAACCAGCCGCTGTCCCCATTCGCATTGGCCGCGCTGGAGCTGCTGGATCCGGAGTCCGACACCTTCGCGCTCGACGTCATCTCAACCTTTGAGGCCGTGCTAGAGGATCCCCGGCAGGTACTTCTCGCCCAGCAGAAAGCGGAGCGGGGTGAGGAGATCGCGGCGCTAAAGGCAGAGGGCGTCGATTACACCGAGCGCATGGCCATCGTGGAGGAGATCACCTGGCCAATGCCTCTTGCCGACGAGCTCGACCAGGCCTATGAGACCTTCTGTGAGGGCAACCCTTGGGCGCGGGACTTCCAGATCAGCCCGAAGTCTATCGTGCGCGACATGGTGGAAAAGGCCATGACTTTCTCTGACTTTGTGGCGACATACGGCCTGGGGCGTTCCGAGGGCGTGGTACTGCGCTACCTGACGGACGCCTACCGCACGCTGGAGCGCTCGGTGCCGGACGCTTATCGCTCCGAGGAGTTCGACGACATCCTCGTGTGGCTGGGTGAACTGATCCGACAGGTCGATTCCTCCCTGATCGACGAGTGGGTTCAGATGGCCGACCCGGACGCTCCGCTGACCGAGGATCAGGTCGCCGAGCACGCCTTTGGGGTGGAGGATACGAATCTGCTGTCCGCCAACCCGCAGGCGCTGACCCGCATGGTGCGGAACTACTTCTTCCGCCACGTGGAGCTGTTCGCCTTCGAAAAGGAGCGCGAACTTGCGGAGATGGACGAATACCTGGACTCGCCGCCGGATTGGCCCGCCGCCATGGACGACTACTTCGACGAGTATGCGGATGTTGGTGTGGACGCCGCCGCGCGGTCAAACAAGAACATCCTCATCAAGCGGGGCACCGGCTCCGACGCGGGCAGCTGGTTTGTGCGCCAGATCATCGACGATCCGGAAGGCGATCACGGCTGGGCGCTGGAAGGTGTGGTGGATCTGCACGCTACGGACGAGGCCGGCGAGATCCGCCTGTCCGAGCTCAGCATCGTGCAGGGCTAAGAAAGCCTCTAGAAGTAGGTTTCTAGAACGCGCCGGCTTTCCTGCGCCACGCGGTTGAACGACTGCGCGACGATCTCCCCCAGTGCCGCGTAATCGTCGATGCGCGTGGAGCTGGAACGGTAGGCCATACCAATCGTGCGTCCGGCTCGTACCGCGCCGCCGGAGAACGTTGCCAGGGCGATACCCGGCCGCTGACATTCCACGGACACCGCGGACAGTGGCACCAGGGTGCAACCAAGGCCCGCGGCGACCAGCTGGATAACCGTAGACAGGCTTGCCGCGCGCGTCACAGAGTGGCGCGGATCGTTGGACATATCCACCGTTCGGCACAGCTCGAGAATCTGGTCGCGCAGGCAGTGCCCGTCGTCCAGCAGCAACAGATCCACGTTCTTGAGCTCGTCGACGGAAAGGTCCTTGCGCCCGGCAAGCGCGTGCCCCTTCGGCAGGACAAGGACGAACTCTTCGGTGTACAGATCTACGGTATTCAGACCGCCGCCTTCCCCCGGCATACCCAGCACGGCGACGTCGATCTTTCCTTGGCGCAGAGCATCGATTAGCAGCGGGGACTTCTCCTCCACGATCCGCGGTTCGAGCTCTGGGGCAGAGTCGGCGACCGAATGCAGGACGTCCGGGAGGATATACGGCGCGACCGTCGGGATCATGCCAATCGCCATCGGTCCGACCAGCCCACCGTGGGCGCCGCGGGCGTGGGTGACGAAGGTCTCTAGGCTCTCCAGTGTTGCCTGGGCGTACGGGAGCAGCCCCCGGCCCACCGGGGTGACGATGACCTTGCGAGTAGAGCGCTCAATCAGCTGCACCCCCAGCCCTGCTTCCAGCGCGGCTAGTGCCTGCGACAAGGAGGGTTGGGAAATGCCCAAATGGGATGCGGCAGTACCGAAATGGCCGTGTTCGGCAATGGTCACGAAGGTGCGCAGCTGGGCAACTGTAGGGCGATACTCTCTCTGAACCACGCTCACAACATTACAGCAATTATGAGAAACGTATAATTAAACCGTAAAAAATAAGTAGCAAGTCCAACTCTAGGTAATCTGCAGTTCAGCAGTGCCCTCGAATGGCGTCAGCTTCCCCAAGAACGCCTTCCAATCGCCCTTCAAACGCACGGTGTACTGCCCCGGAGGAACATCCTGTGTATTCCAGTCAATCGTGGTTCGCGTCTGCCCGAAGCTGTTTTCGAATGTGATCAGAGTATTCTCGCTGGAATCATCTCCGACAACCTCACCATTGAGGTCTTCGATGGTCACATAGCCCTCACCGTGTCGCATATCGTTGTTGGGGTTAGCCCCCACGAAGACCACTCGCGCATTCGAGCCACTCTTGACCTCCGTTGGCGCTTCCAAGACTTCCCCGAACTTCTTCCCCGCCGGTGGAGCGTCCATCCAGTTATCGCTTCCCGGGACCTTAGGAATCAGGCCGGTCAGGTCGCCTGCGGGCTCCCCAACTTCCACGGGCTTACCTTCCTTCAGCGCCCGAGCCAACTCATCGAAGACGTCTTGGAATGCGGGCAGCTGGTACTGGCCGAAGATGGTCGCGCCACCCTCATAGTTCTGCGCCTCGTACTCCTCGGGCGTGGTGATGTAGTGGCCGTAGGCATTGGTGTAGCCCTGCACCACGATGGTGTTCTCCGACACTTCCAACGCCGCGGCGACAGTGCGCTTGATGCGCAACCCACTGGTAATGGTCGGCTCGAATCCCAGGGTGACCAGAACAAAGGTTCCCAGGCGGTGAATGGTAAACGGGTGTACCTGTTGAATCATTCCGTCGATATACCCCATCGGAAGCAGACATTCCTTTGGGCCGTGAATGTCCTTAACCTCCTGTGGCGCAAGGAACTTATTGAGATCGCGCACCCACGGATTACCACCGCGTTCGCCTTCGTTGAAGCCCAGTAGCGGCACGCCACCGCCGTCTTCTTGGGAAGACCCAGCAAATGCCGCGCCCAGAATCGCTGGCCCGAGCTTGTGCTCCTTCTTGTCCGGGGTAAAGCGGGGGCTCGCCACCAGCTTGGGGCAATCCACCCAACGAAATCGCCCGTCGATGCCGCCTGCCGACCAGTCCTTACCCAGGTCGTCGGTCGCCTTCATCATCCGCTCGCCGAGGATCTTTGCTGATTCACGCTCGTCTGCGCCGGGTCCAGAGTTAGGCGTCAACCCCATGTTCGGGGTGATGTCGCCCGGGCACATGTTGGCAAAGGCCGCAACGAACGGCGCGTCCTCGGGGTGGCGATGCACCACGCCGTGGGCTTCCTCGGTAGCCCAGGCAGCATAACCCTTGTTGTCGCCGGCAATGTGCTTGTATTCTGCACCGAAACTTGTGGGGTGGAGCGAATACCAGTTGATCAGACCGACCTGCTTGCCCCCGCGCGAGACATGCAGGGTTACACTGCGGGTATCCACGCCGTTAGGGAGAGCTTTCTTGTCTTCTTCGGGGTTGCGATCCCACGATGTCTTAGACCTATTGACGCCCGCGTCAGCAACGGCCGACTCAGCAACCGTCACGTCTGATGGCTGAATATCCTCGTGGGCGCGTTCCACTGCAGTCACAATCCCCTCCACCGTCGCCTCGAAAGTCTTCGGGCGGAAGCCGCCGTGGGTGATGTCGACCATCAAGTGCTGGGAGGTTCCACCGGGCGCCACGTGGGTATGGGTCGCAGCCAGCACAACATTTTCCTGGGTGTACAGGTCGCCATATTTATCCTTCAGCCGGCGCAGCACCTCCAGATGAATGGACTGGAACATCAGACCGACGTCACAGGTGACGTGCACGAAGCGAGAGTCCTCGCGGTTGGCGTCAACGAAGATGAACGCCCGGGCGTACTGGCGGCGCTGAATTCCTACCGTTTTCTGTTCGTCGACTGCGTATCCAAACATGCCGGCACCCCAGGGTTCGCCGGTCATATCCGCCAAACCGCGACCGACCTTAAAGCCTCCCGTGCCGGAACCTGAATCCTCCTGCGCACCAGCACCAGGGGCGCCGGCAGAAGCCCACACAACGGTGCCGGTGACGGCCGCCATCCCCCGGAAGAAGCTACGGCGGCTGAAACTGTTCTCTAGGAAGTTGTTTGAACTGCTGGTCGTGGCCTGCTTAGTGTGCTCGCACATATGTTTCTCGCTTCTGAAGAAGGACATTAATCCATAGATTGTTTTGACTATCGAAACATAAGGCTTAGACCGTGGGGGGGTGTGATGGTTTTCATAAATTAAGTAAAAACTTAGTCTCCTCTTATTTCATTTGGGGGTAGAAAGTACTTGGGGTGAAAGTTCCTTCCCCGCACCCCGATTGTTAGAATCGGCCTGTTCAGCCCCCACAAACACGGGGCAAATTCAACAAGCAAGATGGGTGATTCACACAATGACGGACGAGCACGGGTCGACCTCCCCCGCACACGAAGGTCGCGCCCCGGGCACGCCACAGAGGCGTAAGCGTTCACGCCGACGCCCGCAGAAGCGCCGTCGCCCCCAGTTCGTCCGCACCATCCCGCCGATTTCCTACCCCGACCTGCCGGTCTCGGAACGTCGCGAGGACATCAAGAAGGCCATCGAGAACAACCAGGTTGTCATCATTGCCGGCGAGACCGGCTCGGGTAAGACCACCCAGATCCCGAAGATGTGCCTTGAACTCGGCCGCGGTCGCACGCAGGTCATCGGCCACACCCAGCCTCGCCGTATCGCCGCCCGCAGTGTGGCAGAGCGCATCGCCGAGGAACTGGAAGAGGACAGTCCCGGCGGATCTTCCCTGGTCGGCTACAAGATCCGTTTCGATGACACGATCTCCAAGGAAACAGCCGTCAAACTGATGACCGATGGCGTGCTTCTCAACGAGATCCAGCGCGACCGCCTACTGCGCGACTACGACACGATCATCGTCGACGAGGCCCACGAGCGCAGCCTGAACATCGACTTCCTCCTCGGCTACCTCAAACAGCTCCTGCCGAAGCGCCCGGACCTGAAGGTCATCATCACCTCTGCAACGATCGATCCGGAAAGCTTTGCACAGCATTTTTGTGACGCCCACGGCTCCCCCGCCCCCATCATCGAAGTCTCTGGTCGCACTTACCCGGTGGAGATTCGCTATCGCCCGCTCGTTACGCAGCGCGAGAACCCAAAGACCAGCGAGGTCGTCGAGGTGGAAACAGACCCGCTGGACGGGCTGGTCGCTGCCTGCAAGGAGCTCATGCGCGCAGGTGACGGCGATATTCTGTGCTTCTTTTCGGGCGAACGCGAGATCCGCGACGCAGCCGAGGCACTGGAAGGCGAGTTCGCAGACCCCGGAGGCTCGCACAAGGTCGACGTGCTGCCTTTGTTCGGTCGCCTCTCCAACGCCGAACAGCACCGCGTGTTCCGCACCGGTCCGCGCCGCCGCATCGTACTGGCCACCAACATCGCCGAAACCTCGCTGACCGTGCCGGGCATTCACTATGTCGTGGACACCGGCTACGCCCGCATTTCCCGTTACTCCCACCGCACCAAGGTCCAGCGCCTCCCGGTGGAGCCAATTAGCCAAGCCAGCGCGAAACAGCGCTCCGGCCGCTCGGGCCGAATCGCCGACGGCATCGCGATCCGCCTGTACTCCGAGGAGGACTTCGAGGCCCGCCCCGAGTTCACCGATCCGGAAATCCTGCGCACCCACCTGTCCAGCGTGATCCTGTCCATGGCCGCGTTGGGCTTGGGCGATATCCAGAAGTTCCCGTTCCTGCAAGCACCCGATAGCAAGTCGATCCGCGACGGTGTGGCATTGCTGCAGGAGCTCGGAGCGTTGGCGTCAGAAAAAGAAGCAACGCTTACCCCCATCGGCCGCGACATGGCGCGCATCCCTACCGATCCGCGACTGGCGCGCATGCTGGTGGCAGGGCATGCGAACAACCTGATTGAACCGATCGCGGTTATCGTCTCCGCGCTGTCCATCCAGGACGTGCGCGAAAGGCCGTTGGAAAAGCAGCAGCAAGCGGATGAGATGCACGCGCGTTTCAAGGCGAACTCCGACTTCGTGAGCTTGCTGAAGCTCTGGAACTACCTGCAGCAACAGCGCCAGGAACTGTCGGCGAACAAGTTCAGAAAGCTGTGCCAGCGCGAGTTTATCCACTACGTCCGCGTGCGGGAATGGATGGACCTGGTGCGCCAGATGCTGTCCGTGGTGCAGGATTTGAGCTGGAAGATCCCCAATATTCGCCACGTCCGCGAGCTCGTCTTCGAGCCCGAGTCGATCAACGAGGATCTGGTCCACAAATCCGTCCTCAGCGGTCTATTGACGCATGTGGGTATGCGCGAGGGCAACTCCAAGCAGTTCACCGGCACCCGAGGGTCGCACTTTGTGGTGCATCCGTCCTCGCACGTGTCGAAGAAGCCGCCGCAGTGGCTGATGGCCGCCGAACTGGTGGAAACGTCGCAGGTCTTTGCCCGCACCGTAGGCCCCATCGACCCCAGCTGGATCGAAGCCATTGCGCCCCACATGGTGAAGTACAACTATTCCGAGCCAGTGTGGTCTTCCTCCCGCGGTGCGGCGATGGTGCATGAAAAGGTACTGCTGTTGGGCCTGCCGATCGTCGCGGATCGGATGGTCAATGCCTCCAAAGTGGATCGTCCCCTAGCCCGCGAATTGTTCATCCGCCATGCGCTTGTCGAGGGTGATTGGAAGACCCGTCACCACTTCTTCGCGCACAACCAGAAACTTCTGGCCGAGGCTACGGAGCTAGAGGATAAGGCTCGCCGTCGCGATATCGTTGTCGACGACCAGGTGCTATTCGATTTTTATGACGCCCGATTGCCAGAAAAGATCGTGTCCTCCCGACACTTTGATTCTTGGTGGAAGAAGGCTCGCCATAAGGATCCGCACCAGCTGGACTTCACCCTGGAAGCCCTGATCGATTCGCAGGAAGCCGCGCAGGCCGCCGACGACTTCCCCGATATTTGGCAGCAGGGCAGCCTGGAGTTTGAGCTGAGCTACGTCTTCCTGCCGGGCGATCCGGATGACGGCATGACTATGCGCGTTCCGCTACCTTTGCTGGCCAATGTCTCTGAGCCCGAGACCCGCTGGCTGGTGGCCGGAATGCGCGAGGAGCTAGCGGTGGCGCTGATCCGTTCACTGCCGAAGCCACTGCGTACCAGTGTGGTTCCCGCCAGCAACTTCGCTTCTGCCGCGTTGCAGAAGATGGTGCCCTTTAATGGGGATTTCGACTTCGCACTGGCGGAGGCATTGCGTGGGCTGGGTGGCCAGGGCATTAGCGCCCAGGATTTCGATTGGTCTCGGGTGCCAGGGCACCTGCGGATGCAGTTCGCGGCGATCGACCGCAGGGGCAAGGTCATCGAGAAGTCGCGTGACCTGCAGTACCTGCAGAACAAGCTATCCGGGCAGGTCACCTCCGCGATCGCGCAGGCGGCGGCGCGGTCCAACCTGGCTAGCCCCAGTGACGCCGCCCAGCATTCCCCGGCCGCCCGCAAGAGCAGCCAAGATAACAGGGGCAACAAGGACAACAAGGTCAACAACGGCACGGCTCGTGCCGGGCGCGGGAAAACCGCCGGAACATCCACCGGCGTGCTGGCTACCGCGGAGGCGTGGACGGCCGATGGCATCGGTGTGCTCCCGGAGACTGTTGAGACCATTGTCGACGGGCAGACTCTGCACACGTACCCGGCCATTGTCGCAAGCACGTCGACTGGCAAGTCAGCCAAGTGCGGAGTCACACTCAAGGCATTCCCTACCCGCCAAGCGGCTGATGCCCAGCAGTTCACGACGGTGCTGAACATGATGATCGACGCATGCACAGTATCCCCCAACCAGATGATCAAGGGGTTGCCACTGCGGCAACGGGTCGCCATGGAGCAGATCCCCGGAGGCGTGGACGGGCTGGTGAACGACGTGGTCGCGTTGGCCTGCCGGGACATGTTGATGAAGCTGGGCCCCATCATTCGGGATCCGGAGCGCTGCGAGGAGGTCGTGGCAGAAGCCCGCTCCCAGGGGCCTGGCCGGGTGCGCCAGTATGTGGTTGCTTTGGCGCCCGCGGTGCTGGCAGTGGCGGACATGACCGCAGAGCTGCAGGGGTGGTCCGGAACGGCCATCGACGATATGCAGCGGCAGCTGGACTTCTTCCTGGGCAAACACGCGATTGCACGCAATGGCATTGAGCACATGCGACATGTCCCCCGCTATGTGGAAGCGATGCGGGCGCGGTTGGAGCTGATGAAGCTGGATCCAGATAAGGAGGAAGATCTGGACGATGAGGTTCAGGAGGCCTTCGATCTGCTGGAGAAGACTAAGAAGCGCCTGCCGACTGCTCGCGCAGCATCACCGCAGATCAAGGAGGTGCGCTGGATGATCGAGGAATTACGTGTCAGTCTGTTCGCGCAGAACCTGGGCACCGCCCATTCTGTGTCCCTGCAGCGCATTCGCAAGAAGCTGGAAAAAATCCGCTAGCTTTCGGGATGCGAACTTTCGGAGCCGTCCTGCCGCTCTGCCAGGGCTTTGCGGTGTGCGCGTAGGGATTCGATTTCCTGCTCGAAGTCCTCGGCACAGTTGAAGGACTTGTACACGGAGGCGAAGCGCAGATACGCAACCTCGTCGAGGGTGCGCAGGGGATCCAGGATCGCCAGGCCAATTTGGTTGGCCGGCACTTGGGAGCCGTGTGCCACTCGTACTGCCTGCTCTACCTCGTGCGCTAGGCGTTTGAGCGCATCATCGGAGACATCGCGCCCTTGGCACGCTCGACGCACGCCTTTGATGACTTTCTCTCGGCTAAACTCCTCGGTCACTCCGTTGCGCTTAACCACCAACAGGACAGACCTTTCGATGGTGGTAAAACGCGTTTGGCATTGGCTACACTCCCGGCGGCGGCGAATGGACACGCCCATTTCGATGGAGCGCGAGTCAACTACGCGGGAGGAGTCCGAGCTACAAGAAGGGCACAACACGCCCCTAAGCCTAGTCTCCCCCTCCCTCGCACACAGAACCCGAACAAAAACCTACAAGCACACTCGCGTTCACCCGCGATAGCTTGGGCTAGGTTTGCGTTTTAGGGCGCAATGAGCGGGGCCAGCCCCAGTAGCATCGACGTTGCAGCCAAAGAAACAATGGTGGCTCCTGGAGAGTGCACAACTCTGTCAACACGAGCGTAGAAACGATCCATTCGTCCCTTCGGGCGATCGAACATGTATTCACTCCGGCCTGCGATACGATCCATACGATCGCGGGAAACGGGTCGAACAGTGGGCGCGTTGGAATACCCATAGGTGTTCGAATTAGGAGCACTGTCCAGCGCCCGCCAATCGGGCTTGCGAATCTGCGGGCGGCGCAGCGGAGCGCAACGATCGATGGGCAACACACGCCCAGACTTCAGCGACTGACGGGTGTTTTCTTGTCGTACAATCGAGGTGGTCACGTGGTTTCTCCTTCTTAGATCCGCGCTTGCCACTAAGGGGTAACGCGCTTCGTATCTCTTACTGCGGTTCACAGTGAACCAGTCGCTCCGGACAGCGTTCGAAAATCTCTCCATCATTTCGCTCGCCTGTTCGAATTAAGAACCTGTGATGAAATTTAGCACGCATGTTCGAGACTGTCTAGTGAAATCCAAACTTTTTCGAACACATATGCTAGAACTCCGTTCGATTTCGGGTACTATTGGATTCGATCGTGAAACACCGCCGGAATGAGGTACCCCTGTGAGCACCGACGAATCCCCCACCACCCCGAGCGCAAGCGCTAACCACCGCCGCAAACTGGGGCGCCCGCCGAAGTCGGAGGCCGACAAGCGAGCGGAGAAGCAGGCTGAGAAGGAGGGCAAGAAGCCAGCCCTCAGCACCCGCCAACGCCGCATCCTCGAGGTCATCCGCGATTCGACGGTCATTCGTGGCTACCCGCCAAGCATCCGAGAGATCGCGGACGCGGTAGGCCTGCATTCCACCTCCTCGGTTTCCTACCACCTCACGCAGCTGGAAAAGCGCGGCTATCTCCGCCGCGATGGCAAGCGCCCCCGCGCAGTGGACGTGCGCTCGTTTGATGGTGGTCAGCTGGTCAATCAGGGCAAAGCCCCTGCCGCCTCGTCTTCCCCCCGCACTTCGCAGCCTTCTGAGAACGAAGAGCTCATGCCGGAGGCCACCTACGTACCGGTGGTCGGGCAGATCGCCGCGGGCTCGCCGATCCTGGCCGAGCAAAACGTCGAAGCGCACTTCCCGCTCCCCCAGGAGCTCGTAGGCAACGGAGAGCTCTTCCTGCTGCAGGTGGTTGGTGAGTCCATGCAGGACGCTGGCATCTTCAACGGCGACTGGGTCGTCGTACGCTCCCAGTCGGTTGCCGAGTTCGGCGATTTCGTTGCCGCGATGATCGACGGCGAAGCCACCGTCAAGGAGTTCCACAAGGACGGTGACGGCCTGTGGCTGCTGCCTCATAACCCACTGTTCGAACCCATTCCTGCGGAGGAAGCAACGATCTTGGGTAAGGTCGCCGCCGTCCTACGCAAGATCTAGGCTCCCCCCATTGGTTCTGACGCCACCGTCTACCGCCCGCAAACCACTAAAGTATCGCGTATGGAATCAGCAGAACGGCGCCGTCAGATAGCTTCCCTTACCGCCATTCATGGCAGGGTCACTGTCAATGAACTGGCGGAAAAGTTCGGCGTCACCGCAGAAACAATTCGCCGTGACCTCGCCGTCCTCGACGAGGGTGGGGAGCTCTTCCGCGTGCACGGCGGCGCCGTTCCGGTGCAGAACTTCCGAACGGACTTCACCACGCTCGCGGCCAGGTCAAAGGCCTCCCTCAATGCCAAAAGAGCTATCGCCAAGGCGGCGGTTTCCCTGCTGCCGGATACCGGCAGCACCGTATTCATCGACGCGGGAACCACCACCGGCATCTTCGCCGAAGCCATTGCCGAAGCAAACGCTTCGAACGACCCGGAGCGCATGGCACCGAAGCTCAACATCGTCACCAACTCGCTTTTCATCGCCACGACGCTGGCGGAATCCCCCCGCTGCGACGTGCAACTAATCGGTGGCCACGTCCGCGCGGCTTCGCAGGCGGTAGTTGGCGACTTAGCTACCCGCGACATTGGCGTGCTCCACGCGGACGTCGCCTTTATCGGCACTAACGCACTCACGATCGAACATGGGCTTTCCACCCCAGACGCGCAGGAAGGCGCTATCAAGCGCGCTATGGTGGCGAACTCCGACCGCGTGGTCGCGCTCTGTGATTCCACGAAGTTCGGCCTCGATTACCTCGTCAGCTTCGCCAGCATCCAAGACATTGGGGCGATCGTCACCGACCACGACGCGCCCGCCCCCCTACGTCTCAGAGCTGCAGAATCTGGGCATCGAGGTCACCTTCCCGGCCTAACTACTCGTGCCCCACCGAGCCGACTCCACTAAGCCGGCTCCGTCTACTCGGCGACGATGAACTCTTTGAGCTCTTTAGCCACCACCGTGGGCAAGCGTACGTCCAGGCGGGTGCCGGCGGCGTCGTACTCCTCGGCAATCACCGTGCCCAGCTCGTGCACCCTCGCCACCACATCGCCCCGCTCGAAAGGCACATGCAACGTCACGTGGGAATCCAAAGAGTTCAAGAACAGTTCCAGCTGCGCCTCTAGCTCCGGGATGCCCTCGCCCGTCTTCGCCGACACAAACACAGCATCCGGCACCCGGTGGCGCAGCTCAGCCAGCACCAGCGGATCGGCCGCGTCGACCTTGTTGATCACCAAGATCTCCGGCGGCGCTGCCTGTCCGGATTCCTCCACAATCCCGCCGATGACCGTGTTGACGGCTTTGATCTGCTCCAGCGGGAATGGATCCGAACCGTCCACAACGTGCAGCACCACATCGGCGGCCAGCACCTCCTCCAGGGTGGAGCGGAAAGCCTCCACCAGCTGGGTCGGAAGGTGGCGGACGAAGCCAACCGTATCGCTGAACACCACGGCGCGACCATCGGCCAGCTGCGCGCGGCGAGAAGTCGGATCCAGGGTGGCGAAAAGTGCATCCTCCACCAGCACGCCCGCGCCAGTCAGCGCGTTAATCAGCGAGGACTTGCCCGCGTTCGTGTAACCGGCAATGGCGATCTGCGGAATGGCGGAAGCATCACGCCGCTCGCGCTTGACTTCGCGGGAGGTCTTCATTGCCGCGATCTCCTTGCGCAGCTTCGCCATATCGGAGCGCAGGCGGCGACGATCCGCCTCGATCTTCGTCTCACCCGGACCGCGCAGGCCCACGCCACCGTTAGAGCCTGCACGGCCACCAGCCTGGCGGGACAGCGCGCCACCCCAACCACGCACACGCGTAATCAGGTACTCCATCTGCGCCAGCGAAACTTGCGCCTTACCCTCCTTGGACTTCGCGTGCTGGGCGAAGATATCCAGGATCAGCATGGTGCGATCGATGACCTTGACATCCAGTGCCTTCTCCAGCGCAATCATCTGGCCGGGGCTTAGCTCACCGTCGCAGACCACCGTATCTGCCCCGGTTTCCTGCACCACTGACTTCAGCTCCTCGACCTTGCCGCGGCCGATGTAGGTGCCGGAGTCCGGCTTGTCGCGCCGCTGGTAGAGCATGTCCGCCACCTCGGAGCCCGCGGTTTCCGCCAGGGCCCGCAGTTCCTCCAGGCTCGCCTCGACCTGCGCGATCGTCCCGGTGGTCCACACGCCAACCAGCACGACCTTTTCCAGCCTCAGCTTGCGGTACTCAACGTCGTAGCCGTCGGACTGCTCGTCTGTGTAGGTATTTACTCCGCGGGACAACCGCCGGAGGCTAGAGCGCGCCTCCAAATCGAGCTCGCCGACCGTGGGCGCCGCAGGCGAATCATAAAGGTGTGTAGTGTGTTCGGTTCTATCCGTCTTTTCCGTCATTACGCTCTATTTTTACCTGTCAGGGGACGTAAATAGGAAATTTGGTGTAGAGGACTAGAGTGGTGGGCATGATTCCTGAACTCCGCAGCATTGGTATGGATTTCCCCAAGTGGCAGGACGCCCTGGAGGCCACCTACTCCTCGGGTAGCCTCGCCGTCTCGGGCGAGGTTCGCGGCGGCCAGGTTCTGCAGTTCGACGACCCTTCGGGCGCCCGCCTGGTGGTGCTCGCCGTCGAGCCCTTCGGCTCCTTCGGCAGCTTCACCGGCGGTGTGCCCGCCACGGCGCACTTGTCGATGTTGAACGACATCATCGGCGTGCTCGATGTTGTGGACGACAGCCCCATGCTGCAGATCGCCGGCCAGCAGGCACCGACGATCGCTTCCCTTACCGCCACGATCGCGCAAGGGCCTTTGCTTGTGGACGCCCCTTCGTTGGAGTACCACCAGTTCCACATTGGGGCTCTGGCCAGCTCCGTGCGCGTGTACGGGAACTCGACTGAGTTCGCCAAGGACGGCGGCCTAAAGATCGGAGTGGTGGATTCGAGCGGTCTGCAGGACATCAACTCCCCTGCCGCTACCCCGCACGCCACGGCCAACATCGCCGTGGAGGCCTCCGATTGGTCCCGCAAGATTAACGCCCTGACCGGCCAGAAGTTCTGGACGGCAACGGTGACCTCCCCCTTCGAGTTCACGGTAGTTCTACCCGAGGATGCGGTCGACGAGGAACTCGCACAGTCCGATGCTCCGTTGATCGTGGCCGGCACCGTGCAGTTCACCGCCAGCACCGTAGAGGCCGCCGGTTGTGGCGGCGCCTGTGGATCCGGCAGCTGCGGCTGCGGAGGCCACTAAAAAGGGCCGCTAAAGAACCGTCTGCCCCCAGGCCACGATCGCAGACGGCCCGCGCAAGACGGAACCTTCCGCGGAGATCTCCACCTTCACCTCGCCACCTGGAACGTGCACGGTGACGGTACCTTCGGCCCGTTCGGCGTCCGCAAGAGCAGCCACAGCGGCGGCAACAGTGCCGGTGCCGCACGAGCGAGTCTCGCCCACCCCGCGCTCGTGGACGCGCATGTGCACCGCGCCCGCCTCATCCAGCGGCGTGAGAACCTCCAGGTTCACGCCCGCCGGGAAGAACTCCGGGTCGAACTGTACCTGCTGATCGATGGGCATTTCCCGGAGCTTGTCCGCAGTAAGACTCGGAATCACCGCGGCCAGGTGCGGGTTGCCCATGTCTACCCCAAGCCCCGCAACCTTCACGTCGCCGACCTGGGCGGTAGAAACTCCCAGCACCTGCGGGGCGCCCATCTCCACGCTGACTATGGCGTGCTCCTGATTTTCGCCGGTCACCTCGTGGACCTCTACCAGCTTGCGGCCTGCGCGGGTGCCGATGCCGAACTGCTCCCCTGCCTGCACCTTCCCCTGCGAACACAACACGTGGGCGAACGCGCGCACACCGTTACCGCACATCTCCGCCAGCGAGCCGTCGGCGTTGCGGTAGTCCATGAACCATTCGTCACCGTGCACGCCCTCGGGCAAGTTTGGCAGCACGCCGGCGTTAACCAGAGCATCGGCAGTGGCAATGCGAATCACCCCGTCGCCGCCGATCCCGGCCCGCCTATCTGCCAGGACGCGCACGCGCTCTTCGGACAGCTGCACTTCCACGGCCTCGTCGAGCAACACCACGAAGTCGTTCTCCGTGCCGTGGGCCTTCATGAACTCGATCACTGTAGGGAACTCCTTCTAGTCGTTTAATCCCAGTGCTTCCGTCGCTACGCGCACCGGGTCGGGAGAGTCGGCGTCAATCCACACAATCCGCTTATCGCGCCGGAACCAGGAACGTTGCCGCCGAGCATAGCGACGGGTGCCGGTAATGGTGCGATCCACGGCTTCCTCGTACGTCAGCTCGCCGGCGAAATAGTCCAACACCTGCGCGTAACCGATAGCCTGGCCGGCGGTGGATTCGCGGACCAGGCCTTCGCCGACCAGAGCCCGCACCTCGTCGACGAGTCCCTGGTCGAACATCTGGCGAACCCGCAGCTCGATGCGCGGGTTGAGCCATTCGGCGGGAGCGTTCAGCCCCAACAGGCGCATGTTCCACCGTGGTGTGGAGTCCTTCGGGGGCTGCGAGGCCGCGAAGGGCTTGCCGGTCAGTTCAATGACTTCGAGGGCGCGGACGGTGCGGCGGGGATCGTTGTCCTCGATGATCCGGGCGGCCTCGGGGTCGATCGTCGCCAGGTGCTGGTGCATGGCAGCCACGCCGCGTTCGTCGAGTTGGCGCTGCCACTTTGCGCGCACGGCCGGATCGGTCGGAGGGAAGTCCCACTCGTCGACCAGCGCCTGGACGTACATCATGGAACCGCCGACGATGATGGGCACCTTGCCGCGGGAAAAAATTTTCTCCACGGTCTCGATCGCCCCATCGCGGTACTCCGCCACGCTGGCTGGCTTGGTGACCGGCCAGATATCCAGTTGGTGATGCGGGATGCCCTCCCTTTCGGATTCCGGAACCTTGGCCGTGCCGATATCCATGCCGCGGTACAGCTGCATAGAGTCGATATTGACGATTTCTCCGTCCAGCTGCTTGGCCAACGCCAAGGAGATTGCCGTCTTGCCGGACGCAGTGGGGCCGACGACGGCAATGGGGCGCGGACGGGTGGAGGAATTCATAGGAAACCAGTGTAGCCGCCCCAGTGCACCGCCCAAGATCCCCCACCAAGGTGCTGGCTGGTGTAATAATGACCTCATTGCCTGTGAAGGCGATTGGAACGTTTTGGTTTTAGGTAGGAGTATCCCCAATGACTGATCTCACGAATTCTCGTCCGGTTCCCAAGCCCGGTCCAAAGCCCGGCCCGAAGCCGGGACCGAAGGTGGTTCAGCCCGGGAGTGTCTCTATTCCCAAGAACGACCCCGCGCAGTTCGGCCGTGTAGATAACCAAGGAGTGGCCTGGGTGAGGACACCCGAGGGCGAGCGCCAGGTCGGCGAGTTTAAGGCCGGCACCCCGGAGGAGGGGCTGCAGCACTTCGGTGCGCGCTACGACGATCTGTGCACCGAGGTTCAGATGCTCGAGGCCCGCCTGACTAACAACCCGGAGCAGGCCCCGACCATTCGTCACGATGCCCAGGCACTGCTGGATTCGCTGAGCACCGCGGCGGTGATCGGCGATATCCCGGCGCTCGAGGCGCGACTGGAAAAAATTTCTCAGCGCACCCAGACCGCCGAACAGGAGGTCGCGGAGGCCAAGAAACAGCGCCGGGCGTCCGCTCTGGAGAGCAAGGAGGAGCTGCTGGCGGAGGTCGAGTCGATCGCTGCGGCAGACCCCTCTACAGTGAATTGGAAGCGCTCCGGCGAGCGCATCCGCACCATCGTCGAACAGTGGCGCGCCATCAAGGGCGTGGATCGTGCAAAGGACGACGAGCTGTGGAAGCGTTTCTCCTCTGCCCGCTCCGAGTTCAACCGCAAGCGCCAGGCACACTTCGATGAACTCGACCGCAATCGCGAGCGCGCGCGACTAAGGAAGGAAGACCTTATCGCGGAGGCCGAGGCTCTGCAGGATTCCACGGATTGGGGTGCCACCAGCGCCAAGTACCGCGACCTGATGAGCCAGTGGAAGGCAGCCGGCCGCGCCCCTCGCAACGTGGACGACCAGCTGTGGGAACGCTTCCGCAAGGCACAGGACGTATTCTTCGCCGCGCGCAAGGCCACCAACGCGGAAAAGGACAAGGAGTTCGAGGCGAATGCGGAGGCCAAGCAGGCTCTGATCGACGAGTACTCCCCCAAGGTCGATCCGCAGGCCCACGGCGTGGACAAGGCCCGCAAGGTGCTTCACGAGCTACAGGAGAAGTGGGAGCAGATCGGCTTCGTCCCCCGTGGCCGAGTCCGCGAATTTGAGGACAAGATCAAGGCCATCGAGTCCCGCGTTGAGGAAGCTGCCGATGCCGAGTGGCGCCGCACCGACCCGGAGGCTCAGGCACGTGTCGCCCAGTTCCAGGCCAAGGTTGACCAGTTCACCCGCGAAGCCGAGTCGGCGGAGAAGGCCGGCAACGCCTCCAAGGCAGAGAAGCTGCGCGCACAGGCCGCCCAGTGGCAGGAATGGGCAGATGCCGCTGCGGCGGCGCTAGAAAGCTAGCTCTCGGAATCCTGCTCGGAATCCTGCTCGGCTTTCTGCTCCGCCTTGCGCTGGCGCCGAGCCTTCGCGCGGGCACGCCGGTCATCGACGATCTCGGCTACCTCGCATTCCTCAATGCCCGTGCGTAGGCGCTGCTGCGCCAGACGGGATTCCTCGTCCCGGTGCGCTTCCTCGCGCCGCGCGGCCGCCAGGGCTCGCTGCAGCGGGTTCTTCTGGAACACCACGGCCGACATGGCGATAAACAGCACCGTCAACCCAAGCAGGCTGAAGACCAGCGGGATCGCCGGCCCGTCGCCCGTGAGTGTCGGCGGGCGGGTCTGCCGCATCCACACGGCAAACACGTTGTACCACCAGGCCACGCCCGCAAAAGCCCAGGTCACCCAGGCCACCATCCAGGACTTGGAAACGATGGTGCCAATCGTCAGCAAGATGGCAGTCAGTCGGAGCCAGGAAAAGATCATCTCCGGCTTCGTCGTATCGTTGTTCTGCGCCACCGGCGTATCGAAGAGCACGTCGAAGCCGCGCACGTCGCCCGCGTGCGGCAGGAAAATAGTGATCAGCGGAACCAGCAACCCGAAGGCCAGCAGAGGCATGTAGCGCCCCAGCACCACCTGGCGCGCGACCTTGCGCTCGGCACCACCGAGGTCGTCCCGGTACTTCGCTAGCCGGTCCACCTGATCTGCACTGTTGTCTGTTTTTTCCTTACTCACAGCGTCTTCTTTACTCACAGCCACATCCTCCCGTGCTGCATCCGCCCGCCGTGGTCGGCTCGGGCTTCTTGATGCTGGGCATTCCGAGCCCGACGCCCACAGGCGCCGTCGTCGGAGTCTCCCCCAGCTCTGTCATGTCCCCAGCCCGGGTGCGCCTGTGGCTCGCAACTCCGCCGTCGGCGATGAGGAAGTGTGGCGCGGCGTCAGTAATAACGACCTCCACGACATCACCTGCGCGGATATCGCCCTCCGGTGTGAAGTGCACGAGGCGCCCGTCGCGGGCACGACCGGAGCGGCGTTGGGTGCGGTCGTTTTTGCGGCCATCCGCCTGCACCAGCAGCTCCTGGGAAGTGCCGATGAGCTTGCGGTTCTCCTCCTCGCTGATGCGCTCCTGCAGCGCCAGCAGGCGCTCGTAGCGATCCTGCACCACAGCCTTCGGCAACTGGTTTTCCATCTCCGCAGCGGGAGTACCAGGGCGCGGCGAGTATTGGAAGGTGTAGGCGCTAGAGAACCGGGCCTTCTCTACGACGTCCATGGTCGCTTGGAAGTCCTCCTCCGTCTCGCCCGGGAAGCCGACGATGATGTCCGTGGTGATCGCCGCGTGCGGGATGCGCTCGCGCACCTTGTCGAGGATCGCCAGAAACTTCTTGGAGCGGTAGGAACGCTTCATGTCCTTCAGCACCTTGTCCGAGCCGGACTGCAGTGGCATGTGCAGCTGCGGGCAGACTGCGGGGGTTTCGGCCATCGCGTCGATTACGTCGTCGGTGAACTCGGCCGGGTGGGGGCTGGTGAAGCGCAGGCGTTCCAGGCCTTCGATCTCGCCGCAGGCGCGCAGCAGCTTGGAAAATGCCGTGCGGTCGCGCTCCAGGGTCTCGTCGGCGAAGTTCACGCCGTAGGCGTTGACGTTCTGACCCAGCAGCGTCACCTCGCTCACGCCCTGTGCCACCAGCGCCGTGACCTCGGCCAGGATCTCGCCGGGGCGGCGGTCCTGTTCCTTGCCGCGCAGCGCGGGCACGATGCAGAAGGTGCACGTGTTGTTGCAGCCGACGGAGACGGACACCCAGCCGGCGTACGCGGATTCGCGCTTGGCTGGCAGCACGGAGGGGAACTCCTCCAGCGAGTCGAAGATCTCCACCTCTGCCTTGTGGTTGTGCGCGGAACGCTCCAACAGCGTTGGCAGCGACCCTAGGTTGTGCGTGCCGAACACCACGTCGACCCATGGTGCTTTGTCCACCACGGTCTGCTTGTCCTTCTGCGCCATGCAGCCACCGACAGCGATCTGCATGCCGGGGTGTTCGTCCTTGATGGCCTTCATCTGGCCGAGGGTGCCGTACAGGCGCTTATCTGCGTTTTCCCGTACCGCGCAGGTGTTGAAAACCACCACGTCCGGGGTTGCGCCCTCATCTACGGGGACGTATCCGGAGTCTTCGAGCAGCCCGGACAGTCGCTCGGAATCGTGGACGTTCATCTGGCAGCCGAAGGTGCGCACCTCGTAAGTACGCGCGGCACCGCTGGTCTCGCCCGTTTGCGTCTGAATCGTCTGTGTCACGTGGATTACCCTACCCCTTCCATTGCTGCGTTTACGAAAGCGCGGTTGTTACCTAGTGACGCCCGCTACAACTCCTCTAGTCGCGCGTCCAGCGCGCGGCGCGCGTGGCGCAGCGCTAAGCCCTCCGGGAACCCGCGACGGGCGGCAACGCCCACCACACGTCGCAGAGCCTTGTCGTATTCCTTGCGATCGGCGGGTCGGGTCTTGATACTGGCTGCCTTCTTGGTCACCAGATCGTCGAGGATCCGTTCCTGGGACTCGTCATCGACCTGCGCCAAGGCATCGTCGATCAGCGGGGAGGCGATCCCCTTCTGCTGCAGTTCGCGGCGCAATACAGCAACGGATTTCTTTTGGTTCTTCTCCCGCTGGCGCACCCATTCGTTGGCAAACTCGGCATCGTCCAACATTCCATTGGCTGTGCAGCGGTTCAGAACCTCTTCCACGCCCTCCGGTTCACAGTCGGCCTCCAGCAGTCTGCGGCGCAGCTCCTCGGTAGACCGGGCACGGTGGTTGATCAGCCGCACCGCTTTGGCCTTAATCGGCGCGAGCCTCTCCTCCTGCGCCGTATCCACCAATCCCCCACCCTCACCGGGCGAGTAGTTGGCAATGGCCTGCCGGAGTGCCTCTATCGTTCCTTCGCGATCCCTATTCTTCACTGTCATCGTCGAAGTTCGGGCTCAGCTCAATGGGCTTATCCTCGTCCACTTGCCCCTCGGTGGCACCGTCAGCCTGCTCGTCCTTCATCTTGGCGTAGGGGCCGATCTTCAGCTCGCGGGCAATGCGATCCTCCAGTTCCGCGGAAAGATCCGGGTTGTTCTTGAGGAACTCGCGGGCCTTCTCCTTGCCCTGCCCCAGTTGGTCGCCGTCGTAGGTAAACCAGGAGCCGGACTTCTTAATCAGGCCGGTTTCCACACCCAGGTCGATGATGGAGCCCTCGCGCGAAATGCCCTCGCCGTAGAGGATGTCGAACTCCGCGATCTTAAACGGCGGGGAAACCTTGTTCTTCACAACCTTGATGCGCGTGCGGTTACCCACCACGTCCTGGCCGTCCTTCAGCGCCTGGATACGGCGAATATCGCAACGAACCGAAGCGTAGAACTTCAGCGCCTTACCGCCCGTCGTCGTCTCGGGCGAGCCGAACATCACGCCGATCTTCTCGCGCAGCTGGTTAATGAAGATGGCGGTGGTGCCCGTCTGGTACAGGGCACCGGTCATCTTGCGCAGCGCCTGGCTCATCAGACGCGCCTGCAGACCGACGTGGGAGTCGCCCATGTCGCCATCGATCTCCGCCTTGGGCGTCAGCGCCGCCACGGAGTCCACCACGATAATGTCGATGGCCCCAGAACGGATCAGCATGTCCGCGATCTCCAACGCCTGCTCGCCCGTATCCGGCTGAGAAACCAGTAGCGCATCCGTATCCACGCCCAGCGCGCGGGCGTACTCCGGATCCAGCGCGTGCTCGGCATCCACGAAGGCCGCAATACCGCCGTCCCGCTGCGCCTCCGCAATCGCGTGCAGCGCCACGGTGGTCTTACCGGAAGACTCCGGCCCGTAGATCTCCACCACACGACCGCGCGGAAAACCGCCGATGCCCAGCGCTGCGTTAATGGCGATATTGCCGGTGGAAATCGCCTGGATCGGCGGGCGGGTATCGTCGCCGAGGCGCATGATGGCACCCTTGCCAAAGTCCTTCTCGATCTGCGCCATAGCAAGCTCTAGAGCCTTGGAACGATCCTTCCCCGCCGCGGCGGCGGTCTGCTTCTTCTTCGGTGGCATAGAGTTGCTGCTCCTTACTTCTGCGTCGGCACCTGCTGTTTCCGTGCCCTGCTTATCTAACGTGCCTATATTCGTCATCTTTTTCGCACCCCCCGATCCCTTAGACCGAGGGCACCGCGAAAAGGTTCATTGACAGTTGTACTCGACCGCGCGGACAACCATGGCACCGACACACACCCTACACGAACCTTTGTTCGATTGTTTAACTGAATTCCTCAATCGCGCACAAGATGGGCGTCCATAAAGAAAGAACGGAGAGAACTAGATATCCTCGCCTAAGCGGCGCTCCTCCGGCACATCAAAGTCATCACACAGCGCCAGCCACACATCGCGCGGATCATACCCCTGTTCGATTAGCGCCGCGGGCGTGTCCCCCAAGGAACTCAGCACGTGGGTGTCCGCGATCCACGCACGGAAGCCATCGCCAAATTCACCTTCGGTTAGTCGATCAAACTCTGTCCTGCGCATGGTTTCCCAATCTACACCCCACCCCCGACCCAACCCCTCCTTGAACACTGTTCAAGTTTCACGACGAACTGGTTTATCATTCTATTTATGTCAACCACAGAAACTACAAAGTTCAAAGCGGTGGACCTCGCGTACATCGCCGTTTTCGCAGCTCTCATCATCGTCCTCGGCGGCGTACAGTTCCCCGTCGGCGTTTCCGGAGTGCCCATCGTGCTCCAAAACATGGGAATCCTCCTAGCCTCCCTCATACTCGGCTTCTGGCGCGGCGGCCTGGCCACTACCCTGTTCATCGCCGTAGGCTTCGTCGGCGTGCCCAACATGGCCGGTTGGAAGCCCGCCGCAGCAGCCGTCGCCGGCCCCACCGTGGGCTACATCGTCGGCTACGTCATCGCCGCCTTCGTCATCGGCCTCATCGCCCAGTACGCCCCACGCAACCTCAACGCCCGCGCCGCCGTGTTCTTCCTGGCAGGCATTGTCGGCGTGATCATCCAATACCTCTGCGGCACCGTCGGCCTGATGGTGCGCCTGGACTACAACCTGGGCACCGCACTGGCCACCAACACGCCGTTCATCCCGGGCGACCTCATCAAGATCGTCCTCGCCGTCGCCATTGCCCTCGCCGTGACAAAGGCCGTTCCTGACCTGCTCCCCACGCTTCGCAAGCCCCAAAGCGCCGACTCCCCCAAGGCCTAGAATGCCCGTCATCGAGTTCGACAATGTGGGCGTCACCTTCCCCAGCGCCACAGGCCAACGCACCGTGCTCCACGACATCAACCTGACCTTGAGCGAACGGCGCATCGGCATCATCGGCTCCAACGGCTCGGGCAAATCCACTTTGGCGCGCCTCATCAACGGCCTTGCCGAACCAACGCGCGGCCAGGTGCGCGTCGCGGGCCTCGACGTGGCCAAACACGGTCGCCAGGTGCGCAAGCAGGTGGGGTTTATTTTTAGTGACGCCGACAACCAGATCATCATGCCCACTGTCGCCGAAGACGTCGCGTTTTCCTTAAGAGCAACCACCAAGAAAGGCCCCGAGCGGCGGAAGAAGGTACAACGCGCGCTTCAGAACATGGGCCTGGAGCACCTGGCGGATGCCTCCCCGCACTTCCTCTCCGGTGGCGAAAAGCAACTGCTAGCACTTGCTTCAGTCTTGGTAGCCGAGCCGGACCTAGTGATTGCCGACGAGCCGACCACCCTGCTGGATCTGGGGAATCGGCGGATGATCGCCCGCACCCTGGCGGAACTGCCGCAGCAACTGATCGTGGTCTCCCACGACCTAGAACTCCTAGAGGACATGGACCGGGTGCTGTGGGTCAGCGACGGCCGGATTCACGACGACGGACCGGCGGAGCGCGTGATCAACGACTACGTTGACAGCTACCGGAGTTAGGGAGGCTCACGAATGAAGCAACCCCTGCACGTACATGTGCCACTGTCCGTGTTTCACCCCGGGACCTCGGTATTCCACCGGGCACCAGCGGGCCTAAAAATTTTTTTACTGCTGGTTTTCCTCGTCGGCACTGCCCTGTGGGCCAAGGTTCCGTGGCAGGCCGGAGTGCTCGTCGGGTTCACGGCGATCTGCTACCTGGCCGCGCGGATTCCCGTCCGCCTAACGCTGCAGCAGCTGCTGCCTCCTACCGTGTTGCTGGCCGCTTTTGCTGGATTGCTGTGGTGGCAGCGCGACCTGCCGACTGCCTTGACCTACTTCGGAGTGATCCTGTCGGCGGTCGCGATGGCCAGCCTACTCACACTGACCACGACGGTCGTGGCCTTGATGGACGCCGTAGAGGCCGGACTGCGGCCGCTCGGCAGGATCGGCTTGCCCGTGGAGACCATCAGCCTGCTCCTTGCGCTGACCATTCGCCTGATTCCACTGACCGCGCTGACGGTGAACGAGGTGCTGGACGCAAGAAAAGCACGGGGCGCATCGCGCTCCGTGCTTGCGTTCGGCGTGCCGGTTATTGTCCGCAGCCTGCTTCGCGCCCGCCACCTTGGCGAGGCGCTGAAATCCCGTGGGGTCGGAAACTAGTTCTCGTTGCGCAGCTGACGCATGCGCTCGGCGACTGCATCCTGGCCGACGTTGCCGGCCTGCGGCTTCGCCTGCTCGATAGCCTCCGGCTGCTGGCCACCGGCAAGCTGGCTGTTGCCGCTGTTCATCTCCGCACGGATCTGCTCCAGGCGGGAGTGCCCCGCCATCTGAATGCCGGCACGCTCGACCTCTGCCATGCGTCCCTGGACGGAGTTCTGTGCCAGCTCAGACTGGCCGAGTGCGTTGGCGTAGCGGCGCTCGATCTTCTCGCGCACCTGGTCCAGGTTCGGAGAGCCGTTAGCGGTCACAGCATCCATGGACTGCAGGGATTCGGCGACCTTCTCCTGCATCTTCGCCTGCTCCAGCTGGCTCAGTAGCTTGGTGCGCTCGGCAGCCTTCTGCTGCAGCTGCATGGAGTTGCGCTCCACCGCCTGCTTGGCCTGTGCTGCCTGCTGCAGGGCCTGGTCGTGCAGGCTCTTCATGTCCTCCACGGACTGCTCGGCGGTCACCAGCTGTGCGGCGAAGGCCTCCGCGGCGTTCTCGTATTCCATCGCCTTCTGCTGGTCGCCCGCAGCGCGCGCCTTATCCGCCAGGTTAAGCGCCTGCTTGGTGTTGGCCTGCAGCTTCTCTACGTCTTCCAGCTGGCGGTTCAGCTTCATCTCCAGCTGACGTTGGTTGCCAATCACCGCTGCGGCCTGCTGAGACAGAGCCTGGTGCTGCTTCTGCGCTTCCGCGATGGCCTGCTCGATCTGAATCTTCGGATCAGCGTTCTCTTCGATCTTGTTGTCGAAGAGCGCCATCAGGTACTTCCACGCCTTCACAAACGGATTGGCCATGCGCTAATACTCCTTTAATACGGCCCCGAGAACCGGGTTAAAAAATTTTTTCTACGCGAATGATTCTATCAATATTCAGCTGTACTGCGCCCCTTTACGGCCCCTTCACGCCCCCTCCACAGCTCCCTCCGCAACACTTATGCGCGAGCCCTGTCCCCCGCGGTCGCAGCCATGTTCGCTGCCAGCTCTGCAGCCGCCGCATCCAGAGCCATCATCGACGCAGCTTCCAGAATCACCGAGGCGACAGATACCGCCATCGCGTGACACACGCTAGCCAACAGCTCAGAGGAAACCTCCTTGCGACCCCGCTCGAGCTCCGAGAGGTACCCCGGGCTGACGTTCGCCAAAGACGCAAGCTGGCGCAGCGTAAAGCCGTTGTTTGTGCGGTATTCCTTCAGCGTGGCTCCCAGAGCCTCCCGCAGAAGTGGCTCGTCCGCCGGCATCCGCTCACTCGGACGCTCCACTGCAACCGTATCCATGACCATAGTATTGTGACTCATCAATCATCCCAACGTTCCAGGCGGCGAATTTGTTCCCGCCAGTCTACGCGCTAGCCAGTTCCAGCGCGCGCTTTACGCTGAACTGGCGAATTTCCGCCCGCAGCTGTGCGGAATCTAACCCGTCGAACTCGCCGCTGTCGCGCCTGCGGGCAAACTCCTCATAAAGGTTTTCCACTCTTATGGCACCCGTGCCGTCACACACCGCAACGAAAACCTCGCCCACCGGATGCCCGTCCTGCGGATCTGGCCCCGCCACGCCCGTCAGTGCTATGCCGACATCGGCGCCGCAGGCCTTTGCCGCCCCAGCTGCCATCTCTGCCGCTGTCTCCGCCGACACCGGCCCGTGCGCGCGCAGAGTCTCCTGACTGACCCCTGCCAGGTTGTGCTTGAGCTCTGTTGCATAGGTAATGACGCCGCCGCGGAGAACCGCCGAAGCCCCAGGCACTTCTGCAATTGTGGCCGCACACAGACCTGCGGTAAGGGATTCCGCCGTCGCCACGGTCAGACCCCGCCGGGTGAACTCCCGTACTAAGCGTACGGCGGCGGGGTGAGCGGACACTTAGGCGTTTTCCTTGCGGGAATCCACAATGTACTGCACGCCCGTGACGACGGTCTGTACGACGGCCACGCCCATTACGATCATGGCGATGGTCTGCACGACCCCACCGAAAGGCAGTATGTAAAGGAACACCGCCAGGGTCTGCAGCACGGTCTTTAGCTTCCCGCCCTTGGATGCTGGCACCACATTACCTTGGCGCGCCAACACCATGCGCCAGACGGTGATTCCCAGCTCGCGCACAACGACGATGGCAGTGACCCACCACGGTAGCTCGCCGAGGATATTCAGGCTTACGAACGCGGAGATCATCAGCGCCTTGTCCGCGATGGGATCAGCCAACTTTCCGAAGTCGGTGATGACCTCATAGCGACGCGCCAGGTAGCCGTCCAGCTGGTCGGTGAACATCAACAGGCTAAACGCCAGCAGAGCCCACCAGCGGTGCGCACGGTCGGTATCGGACCCAGCCACGTCCCACTCCCCGGAAGTCAGGATCAGCCAGAGGAACACCGGGATCAAGGCGATGCGAATGCACGTGAGTACATTCGGCAGGCTCACGTTGTGGACGAACCTGCCAAACGACGATCGCGGTGTTGAAGTGTTCACGAGTATCTATCCTAGCGCGGAGCTCTATTCGTTTTCGGCCAGATTCTTCTTGCCCACCGTCAAGCTCAGAACTGTCGTGACAACGAGGATGCCAACGATCGTCAGCAGGGAGAATTCCACGGAAACCTCGGGCACAGACAGCCCCTGACCGCTGTTGATAAACGGCAGGTTGTTCTCATGCAGGGCGTGCAGGATCAGCTTCACACCGATAAACGCCAGGATGAGGAACAGCCCGTAAGACAGGTAGACCAGACGATCCAGCAGGCCATCCAGCAGGAAGTAGAGCTGCCGCAGTCCCAACAGTGCCAAGGCGTTGGTCGTAAACACAATGTATGGTTCGCTGGTAATGCCGTAGATGGCAGGGATGGAATCCAAGGCGAAGAGCACGTCGACGAAGCCGATGGCCACCAGGGCGATGAAAAGTGGCGTCAAAACCTTCTTGCCATTTTCCTTAAACCACAAACGGTCCGACTCGTAGTGATCCGAGACATGAATAAACTTGCGCACTGCTTTGATGACCATCATGTCCTGCGGGTCCTGCTCCTCCTGGCCGGAGATCTCGTCCCACAGAAGCTTCGCGGCGGTCCACAGCAGGAACAGGCCGAACAGGTAGAACACATCGGACCAGGCCTCAATGATGGCCGCGCCTAGGGCGATGAACACGCCACGCAGGATTAGCGCCAGCGCGATACCGATCAATAGCGCCTTTTGCTGGTACTTGCGTGGGATCTTAAAGGAGCTCAGGATCAGCGCGAAAACGAATAGATTGTCTACGCTCAAGGCCTTTTCGGTGATATAGCCGGCGAAGAACTCCATGCCGTGCTGGTGCGGGTTCCCCGGCTCACCCCAGGTCAGCCACAGGAAACCACCGAAGAGGCAGGCAAGAGCCACGTAGAACAGCGACCACAGCGCCGACTCCTTCATCGACGGCTCGTGAGGAGTCTTGACGTGGCTGTAAAAATCGAAGACAAAGAATCCGGCGACCACGACGATGGTGATCACCCAGGTTAAGGCGTTAACTTCCATGTAAAACCTCCGGTCGTAAAAATGCGTCACTTGTTAGACCGGAGGTCTCCCCTGCCCGTTCCAAAAACAGTCACGAGCCGACATGACCGGGACGTTCGCGGGACATCCGCACCTGCCGTGTTGACGATCAATGTCGAGGCGCCAAAAAATTTTTGGCGTTAGGGTACTCCCCTCCAACTGGTGCTCACTCTACACGCCCTGGGCGCGGGCTTGGGGAGGCGGGGGCGGATAGAGGTACCTACACTGCCCCGCTCGGCGGATTGGCCGAGACTACACGGGTGGTCTCGGAGTCTTCCTCCGCTACCTCCTTGGGCGCGTCCTCCGGGTTAGCGCCCTTGATCATCCAGAGCATCGTCTCCAGCTCTTCCGGCTTGACCAGCACCTCGCGCGCCTTCGACCCCTCGGACGGACCAACCACGCCGCGGGTTTCCATGAGGTCCATAAGTCGGCCGGCCTTGGCAAAACCGATGCGCAGCTTGCGCTGCAGCATGGAAGTCGATCCGAACTGGCTAGTCACGACCAGCTCGACTGCCTGCAGCAGATCCTCCAGGTCATCGCCGATGTCCGGATCGATATCCTTCTTCGCCTCAGCGGCCTTGTCCTCGGTCACGCCTTCGGTGTAGTCGGGTTCTGCCTGATCCTTCGCAGCCTCGACGACCGCGCTGATCTCCTCGTCCGTCACGAAGGCACCCTGGATACGCTGCGGCTTGCCAGCACCCTGCGGGATGAACAGGCCGTCGCCCATGCCGATCAGCTTCTCCGCGCCACCCTGGTCCAGGATCACGCGGGAGTCCGTCGACGAACTGGTGGCGAAGGCCAGTCGCGAAGGCACGTTCGTCTTGATCAGGCCGGTGACTACGTCTACCGACGGGCGCTGTGTCGCCAGCACCAGGTGGATGCCGGCGGCACGGGCCTTCTGGGTGATACGCACGATCGAGTCCTCGATCTCGCGCGGGGCAGTCATCATCAGGTCGGCCAGCTCGTCGACCACACAGACGATGTACGGGTACGGGCGGTATTCGCGCTCGGAGCCCAGCGGTGTGGTGATTTCACCCGACTTCACCTTGCGGTTGAAGTCCTTGATGTGGCGCACGCGGCTGGCCTTCATGTCCATGTACCGCTGTTCCATCTCTTCCACCAGCCAGGTCAGCGCCGCGGCGGCCTTCTTCGGCTGCGTAATAATCGGCGTGATGAGGTGCGGGATGCCCTCGTAGGGGGTCAGCTCCACCATCTTCGGGTCGACCAGGATCAGGCGCACGTCGTCGGGGGTTGCACGGGTCAACAGGGAAACCAGCATCGAGTTAACGAATGCCGACTTACCGGAGCCCGTCGAACCTGCCACCAACAGGTGCGGCATCTTCTGGATCGAGTGAGCCACAAAGTCGCCTTCGATATCCTTGCCCAGTCCGATAACCATGGGATCGTGGTCGGCCCGCACCTTCGGAGCCTCCAGCACATCGGCCAGACGCACCATTTCGCGGTCCGTGTTGGGAACTTCGATGCCTACGGCGGACTTGCCGGGGATCGGGGTCAGCAGACGCACGTTATCGGTAGCCACCGCGTAGGCCAGGTTGGACTGCAAGTTGGTGATCTTTGAAACCTTCACGCCAGGGCCCAGTTCGACCTCGTAGCGGGTCACTGTCGGTCCGCGGCTAAAGCCCGTCACCTGTGCGTCGACGTTGAATTCCGCGAACACATCCGTGATCGCTTCGATCATCCGGTCGTTCGTCTCGCTGCGGGTCTTCGGTGTGTCGCCCTTGATTAGCAGTTCGGTTGACGGCAGCGCGTAATCGCTGTCGCTGCCACTGTCGTTGTTGTTGTTTTTGTTCTGGACGCCCCGTCCCGCAGTCTCAGCCTCTTCCAATTCCGACTTGGGGGTCGAAGCTGGAATCTTGGCGGCATCAATTCCGGAGCGAGCGACGATGGCATTGCGTACCGAATCGCGCGAGTCGGCCACGGGATCCCGGCGGGCGGGCTTGGCCGGTGCGTCGAGATCCAACTCTGCATCCAGGTCGTCGTCTTCCAGCAGATCCGCAACGTCGTCGACCTGGGGCTCGGGCTTGGCTACAGGCTTCGGTGCTGCCTTGGACGCCGGCTTTGCCTTCGGTCGGCGGCGCGGCTGGCGCTTCGGCTGCTCCAGGTCGTCCAGCACCAGAGTTTCGTTCTGGTCCGCGTCAGCGTCGGCCTCCACGGGGTAGTTATCCATCGGCGTGCGGTAGTTCGCGCGAGCCGCGCGGGTGATCTCGCGGTCGACATGGCCATATTGATCGTCGTCGATCCCCTCGGCATCGTCATCGTAGGCGTCATAAGCGGCGCCACCACGGCCACCTCCCACGCCGAGGAAGTCCACGGCGAGGTTGTAGATCTGCTTGACCGTCAGCCCCGTCAGCTGCAGGGCTCCATAGACGATCGCCAGCAGCAGGAGTGGTACAGCCAGGTAGGAGCTAAAGCCCACGGCCATCGGCGTGCCGATCGCCTGGCCGACGAGTCCGCCAGCGCTAGATTTACCGCCACTGGTCGTCGGCTGTCCGGCAAATATGTGGATCAACCCCAGCATGGAAAGCACGATCAACGCAGAGCCGAGCCACAGGCGGAGCGTGGAGCGCTGGGTGCGCTCGATGCCCACCATCAGCACCCAGGCGGCAAACGCCATAGCAACCGGTACCACGTAGCCGCCGGCGCCGATGATCCAGGTGAGAATGCCGGCGATCGCGTTGCCCACTGCTCCGCCCACGCCGAACCACAACGTTCCGGCCAGAATCAGGGCAACGGCGAACACGCCGATCGCTGCGCCATCGTAGGATCCACCGATGCGCGTTGGATAGCCCTCGGTGTCCCGGGAATCATCGGCGTTGAAGTCGGCGTCAAAACCATCGTCTTCGGTATCCGGGGTCCAGTTGTCGCTTGCTCGAGAACCGCGACGCTTGTCAACCTTCTTAACTTGACTTGTGCGCGATCCTCGCTGGTTACCCCGTTTGGAGATCACCTGCGTCTCCGCCTCCTCTACAACGTCTAGATCTTCATCGTCAAAAGTGTCAAAGTCGCTACTACGGTTGTGGCTGGCTAGACGGCGGGTCAGGCCACCAATCCCCCGTGCGGCACCGCTGAACGCAGATCCTAGAGAATGGCCGACCACTCCAAAGGCGCTGCCGGTCCTTTCGAAGCCCTCGTCCCCGGAATAGCCGGAGTAGCCAGAGCTAGAACGGCCGACGTGGGCGTCCCGGTTGCGGGGCGCCGAGCTGCGTGAACGACTTGTGACAGACATGGTCACCACTCTAGTCGCAGCAACCACAGTAGTCACACGAGCAACACGCGCTTTGCTCTAAAAAGATGGGTTAAAATACGTGGCGACCAATGCGGTTCACTGTAGCCGGATCCTCCGGGGTCAAGGTGACTTCGGCAACGCTATCGCGACCGTACAGCCACAGCAAGAGCTCCCCGGAGGCGCCCTTCACCCGCACCTCGTCGAAGGAAGAATCAGCTCCGGCGCGGGCGACGGTCGGCGTGGCGGCATCCGTGCGCTCCAGGACTACGTGGATAGTCGAGGAACGCAGGAAGAACTTAGCCATCACCTTCACCGCATTCCACAGGTCATCCCGGGCAGACTGCGGTAAATCACGCGGGGCGCCCTCCCCTCCCCCGCGGCGCACGTCCTCGTGGTGGATGAAGTTCTCGGCGAGGTTGGCATACTTGTCTGCCAGGCGCATCGGGTTCCACGCGGGCGGACCGCTGCGGTACATCTCAACCAGCTCACCGAATGGCTTAGATTCATAGTCGTGGCTGACGGAATCCAGGCGATTTGCCAGCCCCTTGAAGAAAAGCCCCGCTGCAGCGTCGGGGCGATACTCGCGGATAACGAGGTGCACAGCGAGGTCGCGGGTGGTCCACCCCTCGCAGAGTGTAGGTGCATCGGGGCCGGACTGCTGCAGCAGGTTAGCCAGCGCTTCGCGTTCGGACTGGGAGGTGCTCATGGTGCGATTGTCCATGGCACCCCAGCGTAGCGAAAAGCGGCTCGCTAGATGGACTCGCGGGAGTCCTCTTCGTCGAGTTCCTCGACGATCTCGGAGCTCATCGGAACCACGGTCGGCACGATCATCGGCTTGCGGTTCCACTTGTCGGAGATCAGCTTGCCCACCTTGCGGCGGATTACCTGCGCCATGCGGTACGGGTCGTTCTCCCCCTCACCGGCCAGGTCGATCATCACGTTGTCGACCTTCTCCTGGATTTCCTTGAGCATGTCGCGGGCATCGTCGGAGAAGCCCTTGGCCTGCACGCTCGGTGCCTCCAGTGGGCGACCAGTGCGGTTGTCGATCACGGTGGTGATGGAGATCAGGCCGCCTTCCGACATCGCGGTGCGGTCCTCCAGAACGCCACTGTCGATGTCACCCATGCGGGTGCCGTCGACGTAGAGGTTGCCGACGGTGATCTGGCCAACGACCTTCGCGTGACCCTTGTGTAGATCCACGACCACGCCGTTCTGCGCCAGCGGAATGTTGTTCGGGTTCACACCCGTGCTGATCGCCAGCTCCTTGTTGGCGCGCAGGTGGCGCCACTCGCCATGCACGGGCATGGCGTTGCGCGGGCGGACGGCGTTGTACAGGAACAAAAGCTCACCGGAGTAACCGTGGCCGGAAGTGTGCACCTTCGCATCGCGGCCGGTGATAACCGTCGCGCCGATCTGGGACAGCATGTTGATCACGCCGAACACAGCTTCCTCGTTACCTGGAACCAAGGAGGAAGACAGGATGATCAGGTCGCCATCACGGACGGTGATCTGGCGGTGCTCGCGGCGCGCCATGCGGGACAGAGCCGCCATCGGCTCGCCCTGGGTACCGGTGGTAATCAGAACGACCTTGTGCGGAGCCATCTTCGAGGCCTCGTCCATGGAGACGATGGTACCGCGTGGCACGTTCAGGTAGCCCATGCGCTCTGCGATCTCCATGTTGCGGATCATGGAGCGTCCGTTGAAGGCCACCTTGCGGTTGGCAGCCACCGCAGCGTCCACAGCGGACTGCACGCGGGAGACGTTCGAGGCAAAGGAGGCGATGATCACGCGCTGCTTTGCGTCGCGCACCAGGCGCTTCAGCGTCGGGGCGATGTCAGCCTCCGAGCCTGATATACCCGGGGTGGTCGCGTTGGTGGAATCACACAGGAACAGATCCACGCCCTCGTCGCCAAAGCGGGACAGCGCCGGCAGATCGGTCGGGCGACCGTCCAGCGGGGTCTGGTCCATCTTGATGTCGCCGGTGTGAACCAGCAGACCAGCGCCGGTCTTTAGGGCAATACCCAGGCAGTCCGGGATGGAATGGTTCACGGCGAAGAAGCGCAGGTCGAATGGGCCGCGGCTCTCGTGGGAGTTCTCATCCACCTCGATCAGCTTCGGACGCTGGCGGTGCTCCTGCGTCTTAGCCGCGATCAGGGCGCAGGTAAAGCGGGAGGCGATGATCGGAATGTCCGCGCGCTGCTTTAGTAGCCACGGGATTGCGCCGATGTGGTCCTCGTGGCCGTGGGTGATAACCAGAGCCTCGACGCGGTCCCACTTGTCCTCCAGGTAGCTGAAGTCCGGCAGGATAAGGTCCACGCCCGGCTCACCGGAGCTCGGGAAGAGCACACCACAGTCGATAATCAGCAGGCGACCGTCGTACTCGAAAACGGTCATGTTGCGGCCGATCTCGGAAATGCCACCCAGAGCGACGATGCGCAGGCTGCCCTTAGGCTGCTTTGGTGGCTTCGGCAGACGCTGTGTCAGGTCCGCACCCTGCATTGCCTTCAGCGCACCCTTGCGGCGGTCGCCACCGCGGTTGTTGCGCCCCCGGCCGTTGTTGTTGCCGTTGTTGTTGCCATTGTTGCCGTTGCCACCGCGACCCCGGCCGCGGGAACGGCGGTTACGGTTGCGGTTGCCGCCACCGTTGTTCTTAGCGTTGTTGTTGCCGCCGTCGTTCTTGCCGTTGCCGTTGTCGTTGCCAGCATCGGCGCTGTTGTTAGCGCCGTCGTTATTAGCGACGCCACCGTCGTTGAAAACCGTCGCAGCCTCAGTGTTAGAGACAGCGGTGTTGTCCGATTGTGCTTCCGCTTCAGCGCTCGGCGGAGCTGCCTTCCGAGTTACCTTGCGGCCTCGGGAACGTTGTTCAGTCATATTTTCCCTATACCCCTGCTGCCTGCAGGTCTTGAGCCAGCTGATCCATCTCAGCGGCTGTCGGTTCGATAATGGGTAGACGGGGCGCACCCACGTCCTTCCCCTTTAGCTTCAAAGCTGCCTTTGCGAAAGTCACGCCTCCGAGCCGTGCCTGTGCCTTCTGCAGAGGCTGCAGTCGCACAGCGATGCTGCGGGCCGTGGCGAGGTCCCCGGCGTCAAAAGCATCCCTCAGTTCCTTCAGCTGTCGCGCCGCAACGTGGCCAATCACGGAGATAAAGCCCGTGGCACCAGCGGCCAACCACGGCAGGTTCAGCGGGTCATCGCCCGAGTACCATGCCAGGTCGGTGTTCTCGATCAGCTCCATGGCTGCGGCCAGGTCACCCTTGGCATCCTTCACGGCTGCGATCTGTGGATGCGCAGCCAGTCGGTGCAGGGTCTCCGGCTCTACCGGAACGACGGAACGGGAAGGGATGTCGTAGACGCAGACGGGAATATCCACGGCGTCCGCAACGGTCGTGAAGTGCTGATAGAGCCCCTCCTGGCTGGGACGGGAGTAGTAAGGAGTCACAACCAGCAGAGAGTCAGCACCAGCGTCCTGCGAAGCGCGGGACAGTTCGACAGTGGCAGCGGTATCATTCGATCCGCTTCCGGCGATGAGCTTTACGCGGTCGCCGAGCTCGGATCGTACTGCTCTGAGCAGGTCAAGCTTCTCGGTCGCACCCGTAGTGGGAGACTCTCCGGTGGTTCCGGCCAAGACCAAAGAATCGCAGCCCTCTTCCACGAAGTGACCCGCTAGAGTCACACCCGCATCCAAGTCGATGGAACCGTCCTTTTTAAAGGGGGTCACCATCGCAAGAGAGATAGTTCCGAAATGCGCGGATCCCCTTGTTGCTGCGTTACCTGTACTCATGACTTCCCAGACTACCTTCCTTCCCGAGAAACGCACGTATTTGGGTGCAATGTCCGATGCGTTGCGGTTTTAGTTTTAGGATTCACCCACATAGGGACTCGTCGCCATCTCCCCGCCATCGTGCAACTGCGTGATCGAAAAGTCCTCGAAGACGTTCGGCGCTACGGCCTGTAGCTTGCGCAGACAGGCCACTGCGATCCGGCGGATCTCCGGATCTGCATGCTCCGCTGCCCGCATGGCGATGAAGTGCCGCCAGCTGCGGAAGTTACCGCTCATGACGAAGCGGGTTTCGATGCAGTTCGGCAGGACTGCACGGGCGGCCTGGCGGGCCTGCTTGGTGCGCAGCACTGCATTAGGCTCTTCCGCGAAGTCCTCGCCCAAGCCGTCCAGGATCTCCCGGTAGGCGTCATAGGCAACGTCCGCAGCCTGGAGGAACAGTTTCTTCAGATTCTCGTTGTCCTCAATCGCTTCCGGAACCACGACCCGTGCTTCATCGGAAGGGACATAGCGCTGCGACAATTGGCTGAAGCTGAAGTGCCGGTGCCGCATGATCTCGTGGGAGCAGGAACGCGAAACGCCTCGCAGATACATGGAGGCGCTGGCGTGCTCCAGCAGCGTCGTGTGGCCGACATCCATGATGTGGCGCACATAGGCCGCGTTGGTCGCGGTGTGCGGATTGGGCTTGTCCCAGGTCTCGTAGCAGGCGCGACCTGCGAACTCGACCAGGGCGGCGCCGCCCGTGGCATCTGTCTGCCACTCCAGATCCTCCACCGATTGGAAGTCGGTGTGGCCGACCAGGTCGATCTGTAGGGGTGCAACGGTAGCCATGTGCTTAGGCCTTAGCACCGCCGTCCGTGCTGCCATCAAGGCCCAGGAACTTCTCCAGCCCAATGGTCAGGCCCGGGTTAGCGCCGATCTTTTCCACGCCGATCATGATGCCCGGCACAAAGGACTCTCGGTCGTAGGAATCCTGCTTCAGGGTCAGGGTCTGCCCCTTGGTGCCGAAGATGACCTGCTCGTGGGCAACCATTCCGGTCATGCGCACGGCATGCACCGGCACGCCCTGCACGTCAGCGCCGCGAGCCCCATCGAGGGACTGCGTGGTGGCGTCCGGCTGCTCGGCAAGACCGGCGGCCTTGCGAGCGCGCGCAATGCCCTCCGCGGTGTGCACCGCAGTTCCCGACGGTGCATCGACCTTGTTCGGGTGGTGCAGCTCCACTACCTCGGCGGACTCGAAGAAGGGCGCGGCGATCTCCGCGAACTTCATGGTCAGCACGGCGGAGATTGCGAAGTTTGGGGCGACCAGCACGCCGACCTCCGGGGAGGGCTGCAGCCAACCGCGGACGGTCTCGAAGCGTTCCTCAGTCCAGCCCGTGGTGCCCACGACCGCGTGGATGCCGTTCTTGATGCAGAATTCCAGGTTGCCCATGACGGCATCCGGCACGGTGAAGTCCACCACGACCTCTGCCTGGTTATCCACCAGCGCCTGCAAATCATCGCCGTGGTCGATGGCGGCGACCAGCTCGTGGTTCGAGTCTGCCTCAACGGCGGCAACCACTGCGCTGCCTACTCGGCCGCGAGCGCCCAAAACACCAATGCGAGTCATAAAGAAATCACTCTTTCCAGCTAGTTTGTGGCTAGTTTCTCGGCTAGTTCTGAACTAGTCCTCGTCCACCAGTACCAGGGAGATCTTGCCGCGGTTGTCGATGTCCGCGATCTCCACCTCGAGCTTGTCACCGACAGAGACCTCGTCCTCCACGCGCTCGATGCGACGATCCCCACCCAGGTTGGAAATGTGGATCAGGCCATCCTTTCCTGGCAGCAGGGAAACGAAGGCACCGAATGCGGTGGTCTTCACGATGGTTCCCAGGAAACGGTCGCCCACCTTCGGCTGCTGCGGGTTCGCGATAGCGTTGATCTTCTCTTCCGCCTCGCGGGCAGCCTCTCCCCCGATCGCGGAGATGAACACCGTGCCATCGTCCTCGATGGTGATGTTCGCACCGGTCTCCTCGGTGATCTGGTTGATGGTCTTGCCCTTCGGGCCGATAACCTCACCGATCTTGTTTTGCGGGATGTTGATGCTGGTGATGTGCGGAGCCAGATCGCTCATATCATCCGGAGAGTCAATGGCCTCCCCCATCAGCTGCAGGATCTCCAGGCGTGCGGTACGGGCCTGCTGCAAAGCCTCGGCCAGCACGTCAGACGGAATGCCATCCAGCTTGGTATCCAGCTGCAATGCGGTGACGAAGTCGGCGGTGCCGGCCACCTTGAAGTCCATGTCGCCGAAGGCATCCTCCGCGCCCAGAATGTCCGTCAGGGTGACGTACTTGTCCTTGCCGGACTTGCCGACCTTGCCGGTAACCAGACCCATGGCGATACCCGCCACCGGTGCCTTCAGCGGCACGCCAGCGTTGTACAAGCTCAAGGTCGAGGCGCACACGGAGCCCATGGAGGTCGAGCCGTTGGAGCCCAAAGCCTCAGAGACCTGACGAATCGTGTACGGGAAGTCGTCACGGCTGGGAATGACAGGCGTCAATGCGCGCTCCGCGAGCGCACCGTGGCCGATCTCGCGGCGCTTCGGGGAGCCCACGCGGCCGGTCTCACCCGTGGAGTACGGCGGGAAGTTGTAGTGGTGGATGTAGCGCTTCGTGGTCTCCGGACCCAGAGAATCAATCTGCTGCTCCATCTTCAGCATGTCCAGCGTGGTGACGCCCAGAATCTGGGTTTCGCCACGCTCGAACAGAGCAGAACCGTGGGCGCGCGGGATCAGCTGCACGACAATGCCCAGGTCGCGGATGGTGGTGCTGTCGCGGCCGTCGATGCGGAAGCCATCCTCCAGGATGCGGCGACGCACCACCGTCTTGGTGATCTCGTTGTGCGCCGCGCGGATCTCGGCCTCTCGCTCCGGGAACTCCGGCAGCAGTTGGTCGACGTTGGCCTGCATGTTCGCCGCCAGCGCCTCATCGCGCTCCTGCTTGTCGGCGATAGTCATGATGTCCTCCAGCGCGTCGAGCGCCTCCGCCTCTACCGAGGCGAAAACGTCCTCGCCATAGGGCGGGAACAGCTCGAATTCACGCGTTTCGGCGTCCACAGCCTTGGCCAGAGCGTCCTGCGCCTCACACAGAGTGGCGATGAACGGCTTGGCGGCCTCGATACCCTGCGCCACAACCTCCTCGGTCGGGGCGGGCGCACCCTGGGCGATGCGCTCCACAACAGAATCGGTAGCGCCGGCCTCCACCATCATGACGGCAACGTTCGGCGCCCCATTGTTAGAGCCCTTGCCGCGGCCACGTCCGCGCCCCCGGGCGGGCTTCACCGGCTCAGTCACGCGACCGGCCACGACCAGTTCGAAGATGGCCTTTTCTTCCTGTTCGCGCGTCGGGAAAGCAACCCACTGGCCCTCCGGGTGCTTGTCATCGACGACCAGCGCCATGCGCACGCCACCGACTGGACCGGACACCGGCAGGCCGGACAGCTGCGTAGAGGCGGAGGCGCCGTTGATAGCCAGCGCGTCGTAGCGATCATTCGGATCCATCGACAGGACCGTGACGATGACCTGCACCTCGTTGCGCAGGCCACGGACGAAGGTCGGGCGCAGCGGGCGGTCGATCAGGCGGGCGGCCAGGATCGCATCGGTGCCCGGGCGCCCCTCGCGGCGGAAAAAGCTTCCCGGGATGCGGCCGACGGAGTACATGCGCTCCTCCACGTCGACCGTCAGCGGGAAGAAGTCAATGCCCTCACGGGGCTGGCGGGAGGCGGCGGTGGTGGACAGCAGCATCGTGTCCTCGTCCAGGTAGGCCGTCACTGCGCCGTCAGCCTGGCGGGCCAGCAACCCGGTCTCGAAGCGGATGGTGCGGGTACCAAAGTCGCCGTTGTCGATGGTGGCCTCTGCCTCCCACACCCCTGCATCCGGGTCGACGAGCTCTGCCTGAATGTTCTGCTTCTTCGTACTCATGATGAAGTTTCGCAATCGCCTTTCTGCGTTACCTTGCGTAGCACGCCACGGCACTCACTGTTGTTCGTCTGGTCTTCGGTGCCGACGCCGCCGTGGTGGCCTGTTAAATATTCAATTAGCTTTTTAGGTTTTAACCGGCACCAACACTAGCACGAAAAGCACAAACGCCCGCCACCTCGTCGCAGTAGCGACGTCAAAAGGTGGCGGGCGGAAGTTTCCCGAGGGGATAGCGCTTAGCGGCGCAGACCCAGGCGCTCGATCAAGGAGCGGTAGCGGTCAACGTTGTTCTCTGCCAGGTACTTCAGCAGGCCCTTGCGGCGACCAACCAGCAGCAGCAGGCCACGGCGGGAGTGGTGGTCGTGCTTGTGGTACTTCAGGTGCTCGGTCAGCTGACGGATGCGAACGGTCAGCAGGGCGATCTGAGCCTCCGGGGAGCCGGTGTCGGTCTCGTGCAGGCCGAACTCCTTCAGAGTTTCGGTCTTCTTTTCCTTGGACAGTGCCATGGATTTTTCTCCTTGATAGTTATTTCAGTCTGCGCGAAAGGTTTTAACCAGCGACTACCGCAGACCACAGTCGCTCGACCTGGGGAGTTTAGCACGCACTCCCTGCAGATCCCAAAACTGGAATCCCAAACGCTATCCCAGCGCCTTGCGGGTCTCGGTGACGTCCCTACTGATGGCCTCGATTAGCTCGTCCAGGGAGCTATAGGTCTCCATCCCCCGCAGACGGTGGATGAACTCCACGGCGATATCCAGCCCGTATAGGTCGGCATCGTGGTCCAAGATGAAGCTCTCCACGCTGCGCGGCTCGTGGCCGAAGGTGGGGTTGGTGCCCACGGAGATTGCCGCGGGCAGCCGCTCGCCCACCGGCATGGTTCCCACCTGTGCCCCCGCAGCAATTCCGTGCCCCGGCAGCACCGTCACATATCCCGCGTACACGCCATCCGCGGGCAGCGCGTACTTCTCTGCGAAGTAAAGGTTTGCCGTGGGGAATCCCAGCGCGCGACCGCCGCGCCCCGCGCCGTGCGTGACTTCCCCGGATACGCAGAAGCTGCGGCCCAGGGCCGCGTTCGCCCCGTCCACATCGCCTGTCGCCAACGCCTGGCGGATCCAGGTCGAGCACACCACATGGTCGCCATCTTCCAGCAGCCCCAGCACGTCGACACGCATGCCGCGGGCCTCGCCCAGCTCCTGCAACGTCTGGGAGGTACCGGCGGCCTTGTGCCCGAAGGTGAAGTTATCCCCCACCACCACTGCCTTGGCGTTGAGCATTTTCACCAGCACAGTGTCCACGTACTCTTGGGGCGACCAGCTGGCGATCTCCTTGGTGAAGGACACGACGACCACGTGGTCGATGCCGTACTCGTGCGCTAGCTCCGCACGCCGCCGCACGGTAGACAGCAGTGGCGGCACGGCATCCGGGCGGAATACCACCGTCGGGTGCGGGTCGAAGGTGAACATCACGCTGGGCACTCCCCGCTCGCGCGCGAGCTCGACCGCTCGCTTCAGCAGTTCTTGATGTCCGCGGTGCACACCGTCGAACACGCCGATGGTTACGACGGTCCCGCCGACGGCCAGGTGTTCGGGAATTCTGTCCAGTCCGTACCAGATACTCACACGTTGCATGCTAGCCGATAGTGTGTGGGTATGAATCAACGCACTGGCACTTCAATCCTGGATCGTTCCGGGGTGGTTCTGGTGGATAAGCCCTCCGGCCCCACCTCCCACGACATGGTCGCCAAGCTTCGCCGGATCATGGGCACGCGCCGGGTGGGCCATTCGGGCACCTTAGATCCCATGGCTACGGGGCTGCTCGTTGTGGGCGTCGAAAGAGGCACAAAATTTTTGGCCCACGTCGTCGCGCACGATAAACGTTACGAGGCAACTGTGCGCCTGGGCGCCGCGACCCACACCGATGACGCGGAGGGTGAGGTGCTGTCCACCGCCGCGCCCGCAGACCTCGAAGCGCTGACCGAAGAGCGCATCCACGCAGCCTTTGATGCCCAGCGCGGCGACATCATGCAGCGCCCCACGTCCGTGTCCTCCATCAAGATCGATGGCAAGCGCGCCCACGAACTCGTCCGCGAAGGCCAGGAGGTCGTGCTACCGGAGCGGCCCGTCACCATCTTCTCGCTGGAGGTGCTCGATGTTGTTTTTGGTGTGGACGCCACCTCTTGCATCGACGTTCGTATCTCAGTGCACTGTTCTAGTGGGACGTATATCCGGGCGATTGCCCGGGACGTCGGCGAAGCCCTGGGCGTGGGCGGCCACCTGACGCAGCTCCGGCGCACGTCGGTGGGCCCTTTCGACATCTCCGAGGCACGCACGCTGGAACAGCTCGAGAAGGCTCCGCAGCTGTCCCTCAACCTGGACGAAGCGATGGTGCGCTGTTTCGACGTGCGCGAGGTCAGCGAATCGGAGGGGGTCGACCTGTCCCTGGGCAAATGGCTACAGCCCGTCGGCCACAAGGGTGTGCACGCGGCGGTGACCCCGTCGGGCCGGGCGATCGCTCTGGTCGAAGAAAAGGGCAAGCGGGCCGCCAGCGTCTTCGTCGCGCGCCCCGCGGGAATGGACTAGTTGGCCGGAACGGCTGTGACGGTGATGACGTATCCGTTGCGGATGGTCCACCGCCCCTGAATGAAAGGCACCGGAACCGGACGCGCCAGCAGGTAGGAGGTGAAAGTGCCGTCGGCGCGGAGGTCGATGTCCGCTTGGTCGAAGTCCAGGAAGCGGTGGGTCAGCGGGAACCAGGCCTTGTAGGTGGCCTCCTTGGCGCTGAACAAGACGGTATCCAGCAGCTGCAGGTCCTCGGAGCGCATGGTGTTGCGGATCCGGCGCTGCTCTCCGGGACGCGCGATGGTGGAGAACACTCCTTCTGGCAACGGGCGGGCAACCTCCGCGTCTATGCCCACCGACTGCCAGCGGTGAGTCGGCGCCAGCAGGGCGGCCCGGAAGCCCTCCGTGTGCGTCAGGGATCCCGCGATGCCGTCTGGGAACAGAGGCATTCCGCGCGGGCCGCGCAGAATCGGAGGCTGGACGTCCATGAAGCTTTTCAGCGCCTGGTGCGCACACCAGCGGGAATCGCCGAAGTCGGCCTTGCGCCGATCCACGGCGGTGCCGACCAGCGCCTGCTCCTCCACAGGCAGAGACTGGAAGTACTGCAAGTCCGGCTGCTTGGTCGGCGCGCTATGCAACTCTGCGCAGGCCGCACCGTGAGGCAGTAATCCGCGCGGGATCGTCGACTGAGCCGCGCCGAAGCTTTCCACTACTGCCGCGTCCTGCATGGCGGTTGTTGTTGCTGTGGTTGTTGCTGGGTACATCATGCTGTCACCTCCTCTGCGTGTTTTGTCTCTACTCGGTAACAACTGGGTAGGGCCACAAATTTTTTTCTAACCGGGGCGGAAGGCTCACCTTCCTCTCCCTTGGGTAACCGAGGGAGACCTCCGTATGCGTTACATTGCCGAGCGAGAATTCTACCGGAATATGCAAATGCCCATAAACCACTGCGTCTGCGCGGTAGCGCTGCGGCCACTGCTGAGTGTGCCGCGTGCCCGACCACAGGCCGATCTCCTGGTGCCGAACGTTCTGCATGGCCTCACGCACCAGCGGCCAGTGGTTGACCAGGATCGTCGGCCCGCGCACCGCCGATAGGCGGCGCACCGAGTAGCGCAGGCGATCGCGGCACCACATTGCTATGTCCTCATACGGGGCAATCGCCAGGTCATCCATCAGTACGATGCCTTTGTCGCGAGCGGCAGCCAGCGCGGCGGTGGGCGTCATTAAAGAATCACGCCACGAGTGGTCGTACAGGGTAAACAGCGGCACAATCGTGCGCCCCGCGAACGTCGGGTAGGGATCCTCCGGGGTGAGCACCCCGAGGCGCTGCGCGGCGGCGATGACGGCATCGTACTTCGCGCGACCGTGGACGGTATCGCTGGTACGGCTGAAGAGCTCATGGTTGCCGGGTGTGTAAATGACCTGTGCGAACCTACTTTGCAGCAGCCCAAGGGTGCGTTCGATAGAGTCCAGATCCTCGGCGATGTCCCCGGCGACGATCAGCCAGTCCCCCGCATTGGTAGGGCGGACGTGTTCGCGCACCAGATCCAGGTTGCCGGGGGCGCGCACATGCAAATCGCTGACGGCCCATAGCGTGCGAGGCATTCCACACTCCCCCTTTCACCAGATCAAGTCACAATTGTTAACAAGCTTAACACTAGTCAACAATAGTTACTGACCTAGTTCATCCATTCATCCCCGGCGAAGCGCTGCCAGACAAAGGCCAAACGGATCAAAATGAAGGCAAACAGGCCCCACCACACGCCGACCAAACCCCAGCCGAAGATCCAGGACAACCAGACCAAAGGTATGAACCCCGCCAACACGGAAGCGATCGTCGCGGTGCGCAAGAACGCGGCATCCGCGGCCCCGAGCAGCACCCCATCCAGGGCAAAGACCACGCCCCCGGCCAGCACCAGCAACACCAGCAGCCACCACGGGCCGCCGATCGTCGCCAGAACGTCGGCATCGGACGTGAAGATCCGCGGGATCGCGTGCGCACCCGCCGCCAGCGCACCGGCCAGCAACAGGCTGGCGCCGACCGAAAAGCGCAGCACGGACACGCCGACCTTGCGGGCCGTCGCATAGGACCCCGCGCCCAGCGCCGCACCCACCAACGCCTGAGCAGCGATGGCGACGGAATCCAGCACCAACGTCAGGAAGTTCCACAGCTGCAGCAGCACCTGATGGGCACCCAGCGGAGCCGGCCCCATGCGCCCGGCCACCGCCGCGGCGGAGATAAAGGCGACCTGAAAGCTGAGGCTGCGCAGGATCAGATCCCGCCCCATGACCAGCTGTGACTTAATCACGGTCCAGTTCGGCGCCAGGGACTTCCCGTCCCCCTCCGCCCGCCAGTACACAACCAGCGCCCCAAGGAAACACACGGCGGTGATGGACTCCCCCAACACATTCGCATACGCCGAACCGACAAGCCCGAAGTGTTTCACCGACAACGGCACGATCACCGCCATCGGAATCACCCCGGCAAGCGTGAACCACAGCGGCAGCTTTGTGTTCGACATGCCGCGCAACCAACCGTTCCCCGCCATGGTGCACAGCGCCGGGATGATCGACGCGCAGGTCACCCGCATCCACGTCGTCGCCTCGGAGACCACGGTGGCGTCACTAGAAAAGAACCCCATGATCGACGGCGCGAAGGCGAAAACAACCCCGGCCAGCAGCATTCCCACGGCCACGGCGACCCAGGTGGCCTGCACGCCCTCGTAGATCGCGGCGGAGCGGCGCCCGGCCCCATAGTGGCGGGCCGCACGGGCGGTCGTGCCATAGGAAAGGAACGTCAGCTGCGTAGTGACGGTGCTCAACACCGTCGCGCCGGCAGCCAGCGCCGCCAGATCTGTCGCGCCCAACCGTCCCACGACGGCCGTATCCAGCAGCAAATACAGCGGTGTGGCCGCCAGTACAACGAGAGCCGGCCAGGCCAGCCCCACAATTGTGCGGGCATCGGCCTGGCCGGTGTCAGAGTGCTTAGTCACTATGCCTTGTACGGGTCCTCGTCGCCTGCCGGACGTGCGCCGGCGGACTGCTCCTTCAGAGCCGCATCCTGGGCTTTCGCCCGGGCAAGCAGCTCCTCGAAGTGCGCGGAGGCCTCCGGCACCGTGTCTAGGCTAAAGCTCAGCGTCGGGGTGAAGCGCACGCTCAGCTGGTCGCCGACGATCTTGCGCAGCTGCCCCTTCGCCTTGGCCAGGGCGGCCTCAGCTGCGTCGGTGTCCGGCTCCGAGTCCACGGTCTTGCCGCGGACTGTGTAGAACACCGTTGCATCGTGCAGGTCGCCCGTCAGCCGCGTGTCCGTGATGGTCACGAACTCCAGGCGCGGATCTTTGATCTGCCGCTCGATGGCGGTAGCGACAATCTGCTGAATGCGCTTTGCCATGCGGGCAGCACGTGCGTGATCAACCATGAGCCTCTCCTATTTTTCTCTTGACGCCACCACGCCTTAGTCGCGCGGCACCTCAACCAGCTCGAAGACCTCGATGATGTCGTCAACCTGGATGTCCGGGTACGACAGCACCATACCGCACTCGTAGCCAGCGGTGACCTCGGTGACATCGTCCTTCTCGCGGCGCAGCGACTCGATGGTCGCCTTCTCCGCCACGACGTTTCCGTCGCGGATCAGGCGGATCTGAGCGTTGCGGCGCACCTTGCCGGTTTCCACCATGCAACCTGCGATGAGGCCCACAGAGGAAGCCTTGAAGATCTGGCGGATTTCCGCGGTACCGATCTCCTTCTCCTCGTAGATGGGCTTCAGCATGCCCTTCAGCGCAGCCTCGACCTCCTCGATCGCCTTGTAGATGATCGAGTAGTAGCGGATATCCACGCCCTCGGCGTTGGCAACCTCGGTTGCCTTGCCCTCGGCGCGGACGTTGAAGCCGATGATCACCGCGTCGGAGGCGGCGGCCAGGTTGACGTTAGTCTCCGTCACAGCACCGACACCACGGTCGATGATGTTCAGCTCGACCTCGTCGTCGACCTCGATCTTCAGCAGCGCGTCTTCCAGCGCCTCGACCGTACCGGCGTTGTCGCCCTTCAGGATCAGGTTCAGGGTGTTGGTTTCCTTCAACACCGCATCCAGATCCTCCAGGGAGACGCGCTTGCGGCTGCGTGCAGCCAGCGCGTTGCGGCGGCGAGCGTCACGACGATCCGCGATCTGGCGAGCCGTACGGTCCTCGTCGACAACCAACAGGTTATCTCCAGCACCGGACACGCTGGTCAGGCCCAGCACCTGGACCGGGCGGGACGGGCCAGCTTCCTGGACGTCGTTGCCGTGCTCGTCGATCATGCGGCGCACGCGACCGTAGGCGTCACCAACGACGATGGAATCACCGATGCGCAGGGTACCGCGCTGAACGATGATGGTGGCCACAGGTCCGCGACCACGGTCGAGGTGTGCTTCGATGGCCACACCCTGGGCGTCCATATCCGGGTTCGCGCGCAGATCCAGCGATGCATCGGCGGTCAGCAGGACGGACTCCAGCAACTGGTCGATGTTGGTGCCCTGCTTTGCAGAGATGTCCACGAACATCGTCTCGCCGCCGTACTCCTCCGGGATCAGGCCGTACTCGGTCAGCTGGCCACGGATCTTGTCCGGCTGTGCGCCTTCCTTATCGATCTTGTTCACCGCGACCACGACCGGGATGTCCGCAGCCTTGGCGTGGTTAATGGCCTCCACGGTCTGCGGCATCACGCCGTCGTCCGCAGCGACCACCAGGATCGCAATATCGGTGGACTTCGCACCACGGGCACGCATGGCGGTGAATGCCTCGTGACCAGGGGTATCCAAGAAGGTGACCAGTCGATCCTCGCCTTCCATGGTCACGGCGACCTGGTAAGCACCAATGTGCTGGGTAATACCGCCGGCCTCGCCGGAACCGACGTTGGCCTTACGGATCGTATCCAGCAGGCGGGTCTTACCGTGGTCGACGTGACCCATGACGGTAACCACCGGAGGACGCTGAGCCAGGTCTTCATCCTCGCCCTCGTCCTCACCGAACTGCAGGTCGAAAGACTCCAGCAGCTCGCGGTCCTCGTCCTCTGGGGAGACGACCTCGACCTTGTAGTCCATCTCTTCGCCCAGCAGCATCAGGGTCTCGTCAGACACGGACTGGGTAGCCGTGACCATCTCGCCCAGGTTGAACAGTGCCTGGACCAGTGCCGCTGCGTCCGCCTCGATCTTCTCGGCGAAGTCCATCAGGGATGCACCACGAGCCAGGCGAATCTTCGCGCCCTTGCCGTTAGGCAGCTTCACGCCGCCAACGACGCTCGGCGCCTGCATTGCCTCGTACTCGTTGCGCTTCTGACGCTTCGACTTGCGTCCCTTACGCGGTGCACCACCCGGACGACCGAATGCGCCGGCGGTGCCGCCGCGACGGCCGCCACGACCGCCGCGCGGGCCTCCCGGACCACCCGGGCCACCGGGGCCTCCCGGACCACCTGGTCCGCCGTGGCGACCACCACGACCGCGGCCACCACCGAAGTTGTCGGACTTCGACGGCATCTGCGCGGGGTTCGGGTGGCTCGGCATCATTGCCGGCGATGGACGACGGCCGCCGCCCTGCTTCGGGCTGGGCTTCTTGCCACCCGGACGAGCGCCCGGACGCGGCATGTCACCTGGAGCGGCCTGGCCACCACGCGGACGCGGAGCCGGACGCTCGGCAGGAGCGCCAGAGGAGAACGGGTTGTTAGCGACCCGCGGAGCACGACCGCCCGGCTTCGGGCCTGGCTTGCTACCCGGCTTGTTCCCCGGCTTCGGGCCCGGCTTTGCACCTGGCTTGGCTGCCGGCTTCGGAGCTGGCTTGGCTGCCGGCTTCGGGGCCTGCTTCGGCTTCGGAGCCTCGCCCGGCTTGACGGAGGAGGTCGGCTTCGTGCCAGCATTCGCGACCGGGTTGGTGTTCTTCACCGGCTTCGGACCAGGCTTCGGACCTGGCTTAGCTGCGGGCTTCGGACCCGGCTTTGCTGCAGGCTTCGGACCTGCCTGCGGGGTCGGCTGCGGGCTGGTCTTCGGGCCAGCGGCACTCTCGGCGGGGCTCTGCTCGCCCACCCCGTAGTGCTTCTTCATCTTCTTCACGACGGGCGGCTGCACCGTCGAGGAAGCGGTCTTAACGAACTCGCCCTGTTCCTTCAGCGTGGCGAGCAACTCCTTGCTCGTCACCCCGAGTTCCTTGGCCAACTCGTGTACGCGTAGCTTTCCGGCCACTACTCTCCTTCATGTCTTGCGGAGCCGTAGTGCGCTCTAGCATGCAGGCTTACCTGCAGCCGGGGCTACGTACGACTCCCGTACTTGTAGATACTCATCGCTGATGCTGCTTCATCGCGGTCTCATCAGGCTTCGTTGTTCTTCATGTCGACGTAAGTTCCTCGTCCTTTTTGTTGACGCCCACTTTCGCGGCCGTCACCTACTTCCACTGTCACTGGCAGTGTGACGATGTAGTCACGTACAGGGTCTGCATCCACGGTGGCGGATACCCTAAGCGCACGGCTGAAAGCCCTACGCTTCACGGCGATTTCCCATGCCTCCACGGTGGGAGTGATCCACGCGCCCCGCCCGGAAAGCTTCCTTTCCGGGTCCGGGACAACCTGAACCTTACCCTCGGTGCCTTCCGCAGCATGACGTGCAACGCAACGCAGCAGCTGATCTATTCCGATCACCTGCTTGGTAGCAATGCACGTCCGTTCGGGAAGGTGCTTACCCGTAGGACTTTCATGGGATACCACCTGTCCACTGTACCCCGCTCACGGTGGAAACAGTTAACTGGGCGTGTCCTCCGCAGCCGCGTCCGTCTCCGAGCGAATATCGATCTTCCAGCCGGTCAGACGTGCTGCCAGGCGGGCGTTTTGACCTTCGCGGCCGATGGCCAGGCTCAGCTGGTAGTCCGGGACAACGGCACGGGCAACCTGCATCTCCGGGTCGGTGACCTTGACGCTGACGATCTTGGAAGGCGACAAGGCGTTGCCAACGAACGTCGCCGGATCATCGGAGTAGTCGATAATGTCGATCTTCTCCCCGCCCAGCTCGCTCATGATGTTGCTCACGCGCTGGCCACGTGGACCAATACAGGCTCCCTTGGCGTTCAGCCCCTTCACCGTGGAGCGCACGGCGATCTTGGTACGGTGGCCGGCTTCGCGGGCGACGGAGACGATCTCCACCGAACCATCCGCAACCTCGGGCACCTCGAGCGCAAACAGTCCCTTCACCAGTTCCGGGTGGGTGCGGGACAGGTTGATCTGCACCATGCGGTTGGCGTTGTTGATCACGTCGGTCACGAACGCCTTCACCCGCATGCCGTGTTCCAGCTTCTCCCCCGGAATGTGCTCAGCCGGCAGGATCTGACCGTCCTGACCGTTAGCCTCGGTACCCAGGTGAACGATGGTCACGCCGCGCTCATTGGCGCGTGCATCCGCGGAGACCACACCGGAGACCACGCGGTAGCGCAGCTCTGCATACTCGTCATAGCGGTTCTGCACGCGCGCGGAGTTGATGCGGAAGCGGATTGCCTCACGCACCGCGAGTGCGCCGTCGCGTCCAAAATTTTTCGGAGTGTCGTCCAGGCGCCCGATGACGTTGCCATCTTCGTCCTTCTCGACCTGGTAGATGGTCACTTCGCCGCTGATGGGATCGATGTCCACATCGACCGGGCCGGTGAAACGACTGTTGGCGCGGTAGGCCTCCCGCAGACCCCGCTTAACCCCCTCCAGCAAGTCGTCAAAGGGTACCGACTCTTGCTTTTCGACTGCACGCAGTGCCGCCATGTCAATATTCACTTGTTTGCTCCTAGTCTTCTGCAGGGTCTTGCGCTTCCGGCACGTCATAAGCTTCGATCGCCAGTCCGACGAGCTCCGCTTCGGCGTTAGGCGCCGGAGAGAATTCCACTTCTACCACCGCTCCTGCGTGATCTGCGAATCGCACGCGCCGCACACGTGGAGACTTCTTGTGTGGTGTGATCAACACGACATCTTCGTCGCCCACCTGAGCAATGCGGTGCACACCATCGGCCAGTCGCACCTGCCGCCCAATGTTGCGCACCCAGTGGCGCCGCTCCGTCAGGGGGAAATCGACGCCCGGAGTGGATAGCTCCAAGGTGTATCCCGGTCCAAAGCTCATGTCCCCCTTCGCTTCGGCGTCATCCAAGTGGGCGGACACCTCGCGGCTGAGTTCTTCCAACCGATCCAGATCCGGCCTTTCCGCGCGCGGATCGGCGGTATCCACCGCAATCCTGATCGCGGACTTCGCTCCGGCCTTGGTGATCTTGATGTCTTCGATCACCAATCCGAATTCTTCAACCAGCCCGCGTAGCGAGTCTGCCAACTGTTCCTTGTGGGGAAATGCCATGACCATGCAGTCTAGCAGCAGGCGGCTTCTAGTAGACTTCTAACACTGATGAATACGACCAGTTCCAGCTTCCCTCTCCCGCTCCTCTCCCGTCGCCGTTTTCTCAGCGCCGGGGCGCTTGTAGGCGCCGGGCTTACCCTTGCCTCCTGCGACAAAGGGCTGGCATTCGGTGGTCAGCCAGCACCGACGGAGCAACTGGTGGAACTGGCGGCGGCGGTGAAAAACCAACAGCAAAAGATGGCCTCCGCCAAGCTCGAAAAGTGGCATGCATTCCTCGGCCAGCAGCACGACCTGTTGGCCAAGGAAGTTCGGCGTCAATGCGGCAGCGACAAGGACGGCAACCCGCCGCAACAATGCGGCGACGAGGCGGACGAGGCAACGTCGGGCTCAGAAGAAATTTTTTTGGACAAGCTCTACCCCGCTGCGCTCAGCAACGACGGCAAGGAGCTTTCCGCAGATCAACGGGAACAATTGGGGGCGCAGAACTCCCTCATCGCGGGTCTATGGGGCGCGTACAGCGCGGCCAAGAAATCCGATTACAGCCTTCCCGAGTTCTCCCGCGGCGTGGGGAATGCGGAGGACTTCCAGGCTCTACTGCCGCTGACCTATGGGGCGATCTACGCCTCGGGAGTGGCCCTGGCGAAGGTGCCTGCCGCGGACGGACAAACACGCTCGCAGATTCAAGATGTGGCCGACCAGCTGCGAGTTCTGCGTGATCAGTCCATCGACGTTCTGCGCAGTCATGGCGCCGATGTGCCCTCCCCGGAGTCCGGCTATAGCCAAGGCGACGCGGACGGGAAAACGGACGCTGCGGCGTACCTCTACCCCACGCTGACCCCCATCAGCGTTCAGCTGCGTCGCATTACCGAACACGCCAACGACGATCGCGCCGTCCAGTTCGCGGCGGGCTGGGTGCGGGCCAACTCTCACGCGGAGGCGACCCTAGAGCGCCTCCAGGGGAAGGATCCCCTGGACATGCACCTGCGCGGGCAGTCGAACTAGGAGTTCAGCACCCGCTTCGCCTCAGTGAGTGCGTTGGCGTAGTCAACCTCGTAGGTCTCCTTCGTCATCCGATTGCGCAGCTCCACCTTGCCGTCGGCAAAACCGCGGCCGACCACGATGACCAGCGGCATACCCAGCAGCTCGGAATCCTTGAACTTCACGCCCGGGGATACCTTCGGGCGGTCGTCGAAAAGAACCTCCAGACCGTCGTTGGACAGCGTCTCCACCAGCTCCACGGCAGCTTCACCCGCGGCGGCGTCCTTGTTGGCGATGACCACGTGCACGTCGAAAGGAGCCACGGAGGCCGGCCAGCGCAGCCCGGATTCGTCCAGCATCTGCTCGGCGATAACGCCCACCAGGCGCGATACGCCCACGCCGTAGGAGCCCATCGTCGGAATCGACAGGCGCCCAGCCTCGTCCAGGATCTTCACGTCGAAGGCCTCGGTGTACTTGCGGCCCAGCTGGAAGATGTGTCCGATCTCGATGCCGCGGGCCAGGGTCAGGGTGCCCTTGCCGTCCGGCGACGGATCGCCTTCCAACACCTCGGCGGCTTCGATCACGCCATCCGGGGTGAAGTCGCGTCCGGCGACCATACCCACGACGTGGCGGTTCTTCGCGTCCGCGCCAGTGATCCAGGAGGTTCCCTCGACCACGCGCGGGTCGGCCAGCACGCGCACGCCGTTGTCCGCCAGACCCTTCGGTCCGACGTAGCCCTTAACCAGGAACGGGTGCTTCTTGAAGTCCGCCTCGTCGGCCAGCTCCACCTGTGCGGGCTCCATGGCCGCCTCCAGGCGCTTCATGTCAACTTCGCGGTTGCCCGGCACCAGCACACCGGTCAGGGATTCGCCCCGGGGCTTGCCTTCCTTATCCAGGGTCGGATCGTTGACCTTCACCACGATGCACTTCAGCGTGTCCGCGGCCTCCACGGCACGGCCATCGACCGTGATGCCCTCACTGTTGGCCCACTCCACCAGCGCTTCGATGGTTTCGCTATCCGGGGTGTCGTATTCCTTGGCCTCCGGCTGGCCTTCGATCGGCTGCGTCGGCGGGACCTGCGTCACCACAGCCTCGACGTTCGCCGCGTAGTCGCTCTCGGTCGAACGCACGAATGTGTCCTCGCCGTTGGCCGCGACAGCCAGGAACTCCTCGGACGCGGAACCGCCCATAGCGCCGGAGGTCGCGGAGCAGATAGCGTACTCGATGCCCAGTCGGTCGAAGATGTTCTGGTAGGCCTTGCGGTGCAGCTGGTAGGACTCGTCCAGCCCCTCGTCGTTCATGTTGAAGGAGTAGGAATCCTTCATCACGAACTCGCGGCCACGCAGGATGCCGGCGCGCGGACGCTCCTCGTCGCGGTACTTCGTCTGGATCTGGTACAGGATGACCGGGAAGTCCTTGTAGGAGTTGTACTCAGACTTCACGACGGAGGCGAACATCTCCTCGTGCGTCGGTCCCAGCAGGTAGTCGGCGCCCTTCCGGTCCTTCAGCCTAAACAGTGCGTCGCCGTACTCCACCCAGCGTCCGGTAGTGTCGTAGGGCTCGCGAGGCAGCAGCGCTGGGAAGGATAGTTCCTGTGCGCCGATGGCGTTCATTTCCTCGCGGACGATCTTTTCAATGTTGCGCAGAACCCGCAGGCCTAGCGGCAACCACGAGTACACGCCGGGGGCCACGCGGCGGATGTATCCCGCGCGTACCAGCAGCTTGTGGCTGGGCACCTCTGCATCCGCGGGGTCGTCGCGAAGGGTGCGCAAGAAGAGTTGTGACATCCGAGTAATCATGAATCTTGACTTTACCTTTTCGCCTTGTGACTTGTGTCGTTCGGTAGGGGTTTTAGCTAGTCTGTGGGAATGCTGATCGTGCTTCCCCCATCCGAGACCAAGGCCCCCGGCGGTTCCCTGCCTGCCGGTGCGCCGCTGCACTTCCCGGAACTCGACCCCATCCGCGAGGACATCGCCCGCGACCTGGTGGCCTTGTGCACCGACGATCCGGATGCCGCCATGCAGGTCCTGGGCCTGTCCGAGAAGCTACGCAGCGAGGTCGAGGCCAACCAAGTCCTCCACACCGCCCCGACGTTGCCTGCCCTGCACCGTTACACGGGCGTGCTCTACGATGTGCTCGATGTGTCTTCTCTTTCGGACGCCACTACGCACCACCTAGCCATCGGTTCAGCACTGTTTGGCCTAGTCATGGGCGGGGACCCGATCCCCCATTACCGCCTGTCAGGCGGCACCAAGCTGACCCCCGGCACCACCATGAAGAAGCGCTGGGGCTCCGCGATCACCGAGGCACTCCAGCGGGCGGAGGCGGAGCACGGCTTGGTGGTCGACTTGCGATCCGGTGCTTATCAGCAGCTCGGCAAGCTCAAGACTGCCGTGACTGTGCGGGTGGAATCCGTGCGCCCGGACGGCAGTCGCAAGGTCGTCAGCCACTTCAACAAGCACTACAAGGGTCTGCTGGCCCGCGCGTTGGCGCAGAACCCCACCGGCACCACTGCCGCCGAGGTCGCGGACATCGCCCGCGCCGCCGGATTCACGGTGGAGCTAAACTCCGCCGAGCTCACCCTGGTCGTCTAGAGTCCCGCGACGTCCCCGATGACGTACACCACGGGCGAGGTCACCCCGTTGACCTCGAAGGTTTCCGCCAGCGTGCCCAGCGTGCACCGGAAGGAGCGCTGCTGCTCCGTGGTGCCCTCCTGAATGATCGCCGCCGGGGTGTCTGCGCTCAGCCCTCCGGCCTGCAGCTCCGCGGCGATGGCGGCGACGTTACGCACGCCCATGATCACGCATAGCGTGGCCCCCGATGCTGCTAAAGCCCGCCAATCCACCAGGCTGCGCGGGTCGTTGGGCTTCACGTGGCCGGAGACCACGGTGAACGCGTGCACCATTCCCCGCTGGGTGACTGGCACCCCAATGGCCGCGGGAACGCTCACCGCGCTGGTCACGCCCGGGATCACCTCGCAGGGCACGCCACTTGCAGCACACGCCTGCACTTCCTCAAACCCCCGCCCGAACACAAACGGATCCCCGCCCTTCAGCCGGACGACGTTCTTCCCCGCCCGGGCATGTTCGATCAGCAGCTCGTTGGTCCGCTCCTGGCTGACCTGCTTCGAGTAAGGCAGTTTGGCCACATCGATGACCTCCTTGGCCTCCACGTCGCACAGCTTGTGCAGCTCGCTCGTGGGCCCCAGGTGATCCGTCAGGATCACGTCGGCCGCCTGCAGCGCGCGCATGCCCCGCACCGTAATCAGATCCCATGCGCCCGGTCCGCCGCCGATCAGCACTACTTTGCCTGTCTCACTCATGGGTTCTCAGCCTACCCCTACAATGGTCAGCACCATGAATACCTTCGCCGAAGAATTCCCGGAACTCGCGCTCCCCGCCACCGGCGAGGTTTTCCCAAACCCGCAGGTGCTGGTCCTCAACGAACCCCTCGCCACCGAGCTGGGCCTCGACCCCCAATGGCTCCGCAGCCCCGCGGGCATAGACTTCCTCACCGGCCAGGGCGATTGTGTCGCGCTGGGCTACGCCGGCCACCAGTTCGGCCAGTTCAACCCGCGCATGGGCGACGGTCGCGCCCTCCTGCTGTCCGAGCACACGGATCCCCACGGCAAGAACTGGGACATCCACGCCAAAGGCACCGGTCGCACGCCCTTCTCCCGAGGCGGCGACGGGCACTACCCCCTCGACGCCGCCCTCAAGGAGTTCGCCTTCGCCGAGTCCCTCCACGCGCTCGGCGTCCCCACCGCCCGTTCCCTAGCCGTCCTCACCACGGGCGGCACCGTTCCCCGCAGGCGCCTCCACCCGGGCGCGATCGGAGTGCGCGTCGCCAGCTCCCACATCCGCATCGGCACCTTTCAATACGCCGCGCTTTTGGGCCCGTCCGTCACCGACCGCCTCACCCGTTACGCCCTGGCCCGCCACTTCCCCGCTGGCTCCTCGCCCCTCGATCTTTTTGACGCCACCGTCGTCCGCCAAGCCGAACTCGTCGCCAACTGGATGCGCTTCGGGTTTATCCACGGTGTGATGAACACCGACAACGTGGCGATTTCCGGCGAGACGATCGACTTCGGCCCGTGCGCGTTCATGGACTATTTCGCCACGGACACTGTTTATAGCTCCATCGACACCCGTGGCCGCTACGCCTACGCCCAGCAGCCCGCCGTGATGATGTGGAACCTTGCGCGCCTGGCTGAGGCGCTCGTGCCGCTGGTCGATGAGGGCGTCAAAAAATTTACAGAACGGCTACAGCGCTACCAGCCGCAGTACGGCGCGGCGTGGGACAAGGCGATGGCAGCAGCGTTGGGGGCGGAAGGTTGCGCGGAGCAGCTCTTGGGTTTGTTGGAGGTCGCGGCGCCCGATTACAACGCGCTGCTGGCGGGACTCACTCCGGGCGAGGTCCCGCCAGGCCTCGAAGGAATTCCTGGCGCCGCGGAGTGGACCGAGCGCTGGTCGGCGCTGGATCCGCAGCCCCGCAATCCGATCTATCTGCCGCGGAACCACGGCCTACAGGCGGCGCTTGTGGAGGCCGAACAGGGAGACATCGGCCGCTACCTGCTAACCCTTGAGGCGCTGCGCAATCCCTACGAGTGGGACGACAAATACGAAAAACTCGGCCTCCATGCGGCGGTGCCGCGCGCGGAGGCCGAGTTCACGACGTATTGCGGAACCTAGACCAGCTTCAGAGCCTTCTGGGAGCGATCCCACTGCTCGTTAAACAGGTTGGAGTCCTTGGACAGGCGGGTGCCGTAGGAAGGAATCATTTCCTTCAGCTTCGGAGCCCAGTCGGCGATGCGGTTGCCGAAGCAGCGCTCCAGAACCTCGAGCATTGCGGACGGTGCAATGGACGCACCCGGGGAAGCACCCATCAGTCCGGCAATGGTGCCGTCGTTGGAGTTGATCAGCGCGGTGCCGAACTCCAGGGAGCCGAACTTCGGGGCGCCGATCGGCTTGATGACCTGCACGCGCTGGCCAGCGGTGACAAGCTCCCAATCCTCGGCACGGGCTTCCGGCATGTACTCGCGCAGGGATTCCACGCGGGCTGCCTGGTCCTTCAGCACCTCCTCGATGAGGTACTTCGTCAGGCCCATCTCCTGCACACCAACACCCAGGTAGGACGGGATGTTGCCCAGGCGCAGGGACTTGACCAGGTCCAGGTAGCTGCCCTTCTTCAGGAACTTCGGGGTCCAACCGGCGTAGGGGCCGAACAGCAGACCCTTCTTGCCGTCGATCACGCGGGTATCCAGGTGCGGGACGGACATCGGCGGGGCGCCGACGGAAGCCTTGCCGTAGACCTTCGCCTGGTGCTGCTCCACCAGCTCCTGGTTGGTGCAGCGCAGCCACTGGCCGGAGACCGGGAAGCCACCGTAGCCCTTGATCTCCGGGATGCCGGACTTCTGCAGCAGCGGCAGAGCCATACCGCCTGCGCCGATGAAGACGAAGTTGGCAGTGATTACGGAGGTATCGCCCGTGTGCAGGTTCTTGGTGGTGATTTTCCACTTCGAGCCGTCGCGGTCGATGTTCTTGACCTCGTTGCCGTAGCGAACCTCAACGCCCTTCGCGGTCACGGCATCCAGGTACTGGCGGGTCAGGGCGCCGTAGTTGATGTCCGTTCCGTCGTCGAACCAGGAGATCGCGACCGGGTTGTTGAAGTCACGGCCGCGAGCCATCAGCGGCAGGAACTCGGCGAACTTCTCGTCAGAGTCGCTGTACTGCATGTTCGGGAACAGCGGGTGATCCTTCAGCGCCTCGTAGCGGGCCTTCAGGTAGTCGACCTGATCCATGCCCTGGGCAAAGGAGACGTGCGGCACCTTGTTGATGAACTCGGACGGGTCGCCCAGCACGTTCTGTTCCACCAGGTAGCTCCAGAACTGGCGGGAGACCTGGAACTTCTCGTTCACACCGACGGCCTTGGAAATGTCGATCTTTCCGTTGACCTCGGGGGTGTAGTTCAGCTCGCACAGTGCGGAGTGACCGGTGCCTGCGTTGTTCCACGGATCGGAGGATTCCGCACCCGGGGTGTCCAGACGCTCGATGATCACCTGGCTCCAGTCTGGCTGCAGCTCCTTGAGCATGACGGACAGGGTGCTGGAAATAACACCAGCGCCGACTAGTGCTACATCCACAGAATCTTTGTTTGCCACTATGTATTCATTCCTTCGGAGGAAAAGTCAGATCTTTATTGCTTCACATTTACTCTACGCCTGTAGCTCTATGTTTCAACGCTATTTCGCCCCACGTGGCGCTAGCATGAGGGCATGCCTAACAGTTCCGCGCTCCCTTCTTCCGCCGCCGACCTCGATTTTTTGCCCGATGAGCTGGGCGAAGGCTTCGGCCACTGCTTCCTCGAGCTGGGCGACGATCCGGACGGCGAGTCCCCCATTCGTTGCACTCTGGTGCGTTACTGCCCCGCCGCGCCGGACGATTCCTTCTTCGCCCGCCCCGCCATGCTTTTCGTCCACGGAATGACGGACTATTTCTTCCAGGACCACGTCGCCCGCCATTTCCACGACCGCGGCTATGCCGTCTATGGCCTCGACCTTCGCAAGTGCGGTCGTTCCTGGCGCGAGGGCCAGACCTGGCACCACGTCAGCGACCAGTCTCTTTACGACGTCGACCTCACCACCGCCACGGCGTTGCTCGCCGCCGCCCACGGTGCGGTGGTTCCTGTGGGGCACTCGACCGGCGGGTTGGACGTCACGATGTGGGCTCATCGCCTTTTTGACGCCAACTCCCCCCTCCACAATTCCATCGCCGCCATCGTTTTGAACTCGCCGTGGTTTGGCCTGCAATTCAACCCGGCCGTCCGCTTCGTCATCAATCGAGTGCTGCCGATCGTCCACAAACTGAAGCCCAACATGCTGCTGCCCGGCGGAATCAACCCGGTCTATGGCCAATCCCTGCACGTCACCGAAGCTGGCGAGTGGAGCTACAACCTGCGCCTCAAGCCTCTGGAGCCGCGCCCCAAATATCTGCAGTGGCTCCTGGGCGTGGCCCGCGAGATCCGCCGCCTGCACTCCGGCAAGGGAGACACGGGCGTGCCCACGCTGATCCTCACCAGCCACACCCACCACTTCTCCAAGCACCTCTCCCGGCAGTCCTACAACGCCGACCTAATCCTCATGCCCAGCCAGATGTGGCAGCAGGCTTCCAACGCCTCCTCGCTGTCCACCACCATCGTCATCGAGGGCGCGCTGCACGACGTTTTCCTGTCCCGCCCCAAGGTCCGCGACAACGCCCTCGCCGCCACCGACGAGTGGCTTAGCGACGTTTTCAAAGAAAGGAAGGTCCACCGTGCCTGATTTCGACCTCATCATCGTCGGCACCGGCTCCGGCAATTCCCTACCCAGCCCCGCCAACGAGCACCAGAAAATCGCCATCGTGGAAAAGGGCACCTTCGGCGGAACCTGCATCAACGTAGGCTGCATCCCGACCAAGATGTTCGTCCACACCGCCGACGTCGCCCGCAGTTTTTCCGAGGCCTCCCGCCTCAGCCTCACCGGCGAGCTCAAAGACGTCGATTGGAAGGACATCCAGCGCCGCGTCTTCGCAGATCGCATCGATCCCATCAGCGAAAGCGGCGCCGCCTACCGCGCGGGTGACGAGACCCCGAACATCACCCTCTTCGAAGGAGCTGCCCGCTTCGTCGGCCCCCGCACCTTCCAGATCGACGACGGCCCCACCATCACCGGCACCAACATCGTGCTCGCCACCGGCGGCCGCCCGCGCATCCACCCCGCCCTCGCCGACGTGCGCTATCGCACCAACGAGGACATCATGCGCCTCGATGAACTGCCCGAGTCCCTCATCGTCGTCGGCGGCGGCATCGTCGCCGTGGAGTTCGCCGCGATGTTCTCTGGCCTCGGCACGCAGGTCACGCTCATCAATCGCTCGGACAAGCTATTGCGGAAGCTGGACGCCGACATCTCCGAAGCCTTCACCACCCAAGCCAAGCAGCAGTGGACCAATCACCTGGGGCGTACCATCACCGCCGCACAAGAAACCGCCGACGGCCAAATCTCCCTCACCCTCGACGATGGAACGACCGTCACTGGCCAGGAGGTGTTGGTCGCGATGGGGCGGGTCAACAATTCGGACACGTTGGACTGTGAAAAGGGTGGCGTCAACACCAAAGAAAACGGCCGAATTGAGGTCGACAAATACGGTCGCACCAGCGCCGACGGCGTGTGGGCGCTAGGCGATGCGTGCAACGACTTCGAGCTCAAGCACGTCGCCAACGCCGAGGCACGCGTGGTGGCGCACAACCTGGCGCACCCCGATGACCTGCGGAAGTTTAACCACGACGTGGTGCCCAGTGGCGTGTTCACTCACCCGCAGATCGGCGTGGTCGGCATGACCGAACAGGAGGCCCGCGAGACCGGCCGCCCCATTACTGTGAAGATCCAGAAGTACGGCGACGTGGCCTACGGCTGGGCGATGGAAGACACAACCGGGTTCTGCAAGGTCATCGCCGACCGTAACACCGGCGAGATTCTCGGCGCGCACATCATCGGCCCGGAAGCCAGCTCGCTGATTCAGTGCTTCGTCACCGCCATGGCCTTCGGCATCAATGCACGGGATTTCGCCGAAAAGCAGTATTGGCCCCACCCTGCTCTGACAGAATTGGTCGAGAACGCCCTGCTGGGGTTAGATCTCGAAAACTAACGAAGGAGCCTTTTCGCCATGCTTGCAGTAGTCACCGGAGCAGCCTCAGGTATCGGCCGGGAGGTGGCACTGCAACTGGCCGAACGTGGCTATGCAGTGGCCATCAGCGACCGCGACGAGAAAGGACTCGCCTCCACCGCCAGTGACATCTCCACTCGTGGCGGCACCGTCGCCGATCAGCGCACTGTCGACGTCACTGACGTGGATGCTGTAAAGGCCTGGGCGGAGGACATCATTGCCGCCCACGGCATTCCCGACCAGGTGCACCACGTGGCTGGCATTGCCATCTGGGGCGACGTGCGAACGATGCCGCACGAGAAATGGCAGCGCGTGATCGACGTGAACCTGATGGGGTCCGTGCACATGGTGGAGGCCTTCGCACCGGGGCTCATGGAACGCGGCGAGGGGCGCCGGAAGTTCGTGTTCGTCTCCTCCGCCGCGGGCATTATCGGCCTGCCGTGGCACGCGGCATATTCTGCTTCTAAGGGTGGCGTGCTGGGCATGTGCGAGGTGCTGCGCTTCGATCTAGCCCCTTACGGCGTGGATGTGCACGCCGTCGCCCCGGGCGCGGTGGACACTCCCCTGGTTCGCACCATCGACATCCACGGCGTGGATCGCTCCAAGAAGCGCATCCAGAAGGCAACGGCACTGTTCCAGGGCCACGCCGTAACCCCCGCCAAGGCTGCTCAAAAAATTTTGAAGGGCGTGGACAAGGGCAAGTACCTCATCAACACCAGCGGGGACATCCCTGTCGCCCGGTGGGCGCAAGTAAACGCCCCCTGGGCCTACAAGGGCGTGATGAAAGCGCTTAACGCTGGGTTCCGGTGGGCGTCAAAGTAAGAAGGGCAACGAGATTGAAGCGAGCAGCACGAGCGCAACAAAAGCGAGGAACGCCTTGCCCTGCCAGTGGGCGTAGTTGAAGTCCACCCCCACCCCGTGGCGCTTGTCGACCATCACGGCCGGATCCTCCGGGTTGTGGTAAAACATGCCCCACTTGTAGTGCTCGTCGTTGTCCCGCCCCTCGCCGCTCGTGTTCGCTAGCGCGGACTGCTTCCTCGCCAGAGCCACGACCATGGCCAGACAAACCGCAAACACGAGCACGAGCGAACCGATTATGGCCGGAGCCACCCAGTCCGTGTGCAGCACGGTCACAACCTGCAGGCTAGCGAGCATGATGGCCCCCGCAACGTTCATCACCGCCAGCCACATCGCCGTATGACGCCAAACAATCTTCTGCGAAACCTTCCCCCGCAGCGACGTATCCGCTCGGGCCGGCACGCTAACGCGCAACAATGCGACCGTAATCAGCGCAAAAAGCAGCACCATTCCCAAACCAAAGAACGTCGGGAAGAACACCGAACCCACAGATTTGTTATCCCAGCTATCCGGTTCGAAACCACTGCCGAAGTGAGTGGCGAAGCGCTCCGGAATATCACCCCACCGCGCGGCCACGTACCCGGCCGCGACGGCGAGCACAGCCAGCGCTGCCCAGGTGAAGGCCCATGCACGTTGCGGGAGTGTGTCCTCTGCCGGCGTGATCTCCCCGGCCACGACCGTGCGCACGCCGTCGAACCAGCCTTCCCGCTGCTTGGCCTCGCGTATTGGCTGTCCGGCCTGGTTGAGATTCCACATAAAGAAACCCACCGGCACGAGGGTCAGCACTGCGCCAACCACTGGCACCACAGCGGCCGGTATCGCCAGCAGCGCAGAAACCACAGCCGCCGCAACCTGGCGTTTAAGGAACGTACCCTCTTGTCGCCGCACAACATCGTCGCCCCAATGCGCCTCCGGCACGCGCACGCCCAACCGTACGCCCGGCGACGACAGCTTTGGCGTATACAGCAGGATCAGCCCTACAAGCAGCGCTGTTACGCAGAACACGCCTGCAAGGAATGGATCGAATGCAATCATGATGGTTCTCCTATTCCCACTTCACCGCGAGGTCTTCAACCGTCGCGGAAATGTCGTCTGCATTGAAGCCTTGCGCGAGCGCCCGCCACACCGTGGCTCGCAGATCCTCGCGCAGCCGTTCGCGCTGTTGCGCGCTAGGCCGCTTAGGCCGCGTAATCACGGTGCCCGATCGCGCCGCCGTGAGCACTAGCCCGTCTTCTTGTAGCTGGTCGTATGCCTTCTTGACTGTTGCGGGATTGACGCCATATTCCACCGCCAACCGCCTCACCGAAGGCAAGGGTTGTCCGTCTTGCAGTTCGCCGGAGATAATCCCCGCCACGATTCCGTCGTGGATCTGTTGAGCGATCGGCACGGGCGAGTCGGGCTCCACGATGAGATACATGGGACGAGAACCTCCTTCAGAATCTGTATTACAGATAGTAACACAAACTGTATCGCCATGAGCAACACAAAAAGATCTCTATGCCCGATGTTCGATTTTTCTAGCTTCTACGCAAGGGGGTTGTCCGGGTCGGTTTATATACTGCACGCACAAGCCGGAAAAATTTTTGGCTACACCATAAAACCACCTCCGAACAGGCAAAAGAGGAAAGACCATGTTCGAGCATTCCACCACCACACCCTGCTGGCGCATCACCGACCCAAACGATCCACTAAGCGCCGCAGCGTGCGAAGTAAACCGCGGGCACGTAAACCTCGCCGTGGCCTGCACGCCCGAGATGGACGAGTGCGTCATCGACGTATCCACCCGCCTGGCCGTGCGCCTCGGCCTGACGGAATACCGCGCACTCACCCTGGTAGAGATCGGCCACATGTTCCGCCGCTTCCCCACCATCCTCGAACTCGCCCGTACCGGCGCCTACTCGCTTGACCTGCTGCGATGCATGGCCGAGTGCCTCAGCCCCGTCAAGATGGACGTGCCCGAGATTTTCGAGGAAAAAATTTTTCAGGCGATCTCCCCCACCGTCCCCAACCAGGCCATGCTTGCCCGGGCCACCATTCGCAGTCGCATCGAGCAAGTGATCCGCAAGCACGATCCCCAGGCCCTGCCGGAGGAGTCGAAGGATACGGACACGGGTTCCTCCGCGCGCCTCGACATCGACGATCGCCCCGACACCACCACTGTTTTCTTCTTGACGCTGCCCAAACTCGAAGGGTTAGAGCTCCAACGAACGCTCAATAACGTGGTCAAAAACAGTTCTTGCTCTCGCGCCGAAGCCCTGATGCGCCTGGTGCGCAGGCAGACCACGGCGGACATCACGCTAAACCTGTATCAGAGTACGGATCAGCCAGACGCCCCCATCTGGGCCGCGGGTGGCTGGGTCAGCTCAAAGGCCACGCAGAGATGGAAAGATCGCGTTACGCACGTCCAGTTCCCCGGTGCCGCAAGCAACGAGGGCTACTCCCCCACACCTCTGGTGCGGGCCAGCGTGGAGGGGCGCGACGGAACCTGCCGCTTCCCGGGATGTTCGGTGCCCGCACACAAGTGCCAGCTGGACCACGTGCAGCGCTATAACCATGAAAACCCGCAGGCAGGAGGGCCAACGGCGACGTCAAACCTGCATTGCCTGTGCGCCAAGCACCACAACGCGAAGACGACTGGCTCCTGGGACGTCACCATCCATCCCGACGGCAACGAGACCTGGACGAGCCACGGCGACGGGCACACGGTGATGACGGCTCCCAACGGGCCACTGGGCCGGGAAACCTTCGCCCAGCGAGCGGAGAATCGTCGACGGGCAGCCTAGCGCGGCTCGTCGACTGGGACTCCCATGACGTCCAGCGCCGTAGCCAGACCGTCGTAGTTGGTGACTAGCATGACGAACGCAACCTGCTCCCGCTCGCTCAGCAGATCCCGCACGCGCTGGGCCATGTCGGCGGTCAGTCCACGGTCGCGGACTAGCTGCTCAGCGGCGTCCAGCAAGGTGCCGTGACGGCCGGTGAAGCCGTGGTCGGGTTGGAATAGGGCGTCAATACGTTTAACCCCAACCCGTGCGGCGAGGGCACGGTGCTGGTCGGCTTCGTAGGCGCTGCCGCGCAGGTAGGCGACGCGGAGGATGATCATTTCGGTTTCGACGCGCGAGAGGTAACCGAAGGGCATCATCGAGCCGCCGTAGAGCAGCCAGAAAAAGAACAACCGCGGGGCGCGGCCGATGGTGGCGAACACTCCGAGGTTCGTCTTCTTGGTTATGCGGGCCCCGATGCGCGTGGCGAAGGCGCCGAACGGGCCGAGGCGGCGCAGGTGCTGCTTGCGCAGTACAGGGCCGGGCCCCAGAGGTGTAGTTTTGTCTCCCATACTTCTGGGAGGTTAGTCGGTCGGGCTAGGACTCGCTGGGAATTGTGAGAACCTCGTAGCCGTCCTCGGTGACCAGCAGGGTGTGCTCGAACTGCGCGGTCCACTGGCGATCCTTGGTCTGGACGGTCCAGTCGTCGTCCCAGACTTCGTAGTCAAGGCCGCCGAGGTTGATCATCGGCTCGATGGTCAGGGTCATGCCCGGCTCCAGCAGGTCGGTGTACATGGTTGGGCGGTCGTAGTGCAGCACAACAAGGCCGTTGTGGAAGGTCGGACCAACGCCGTGGCCGGTGAAGTCCTCCACGACGTTGTAGCCGAAGCGCTTGGCGTAGCTCTCGATCACGCGGCCGATGATGTTGATCTGGCGGCCCGGCTTGACGGCCTTGATGCCGCGCCACATAGCCTTTTCGGTGCGTTCGACCAGCAGGCGGTGTTCTTCAGAGACGTCGCCGGCTAGGAAGGTCGCGTTGGTGTCTCCGTGCACGCCGTTCTTGTAGGCGGTGACGTCGATGTTGACGATGTCGCCGTCCTGAATAACGGTGCTGTCGGGGATGCCGTGGCAGATGATCTCGTTGAGGCTCACGCAGCAGGACTTCGGGAAGTGCCGGTAGCCGAGGGTGGAGGGGTACGCGCCGTGGTCGCACATGTATTCGTGCGCCACCCGGTCAATTTCGTCGGTGGTCACACCGGGGGCGACGGCAGCCCCGGCGGCTTGCAGTGCGTCGGCGGCGATGCGGCTAGCTTCACGCATCTTTTCGATCGTCTCGGGCGTCTGCACCCACGGCTCGCCGATGTTCTCCTGCACGCTGTCCTTCCAGGCGTACTCTGGCCTTTCGATGTTGGCCGGGACGTTACGGATGGGCGTGGGGTTACCGGGGGTCAATGGTGCTCGAGTCATGGGTCCTTATTCTACTCTTGACGCCCTTCCGCCTCCGCGCCCGGGCCATCCAGGTTCTTAAAGAAATCGGCAGTCACGGCGGTAGCGTGCTCGGATCCGCCGCCGAGCACAATGAGAGTCGCAAAGGCCAGGTCGCCGCGGTATCCGGCTAGCCAACTGTGAGAACCTTCATTGATTTCCGCCTCACCGGTCTTGGCGTAGACCTCTCCGGCGCCAGCCACTCCGGAGCCCGAGCCATTGGTCACTACTGCCCGCATCATGCGGCGGAGTTCTTGAATGATTTTCGGATCCAGCTTCTTCTTGGCGTCCTTTTTGGCCTCGTCGTTATTGGCCTCCGTGTGGTGGTTGTCGCCGGCGATGAGGTACGGGGTGGGCACCTTGCCGGCTGCCACAGCGGAAGCGACCAGGGCTATGCCGAAGGGGCTGGCCAGGTCGAGGCCCTGGCCGTAGCCGGCTTCGGTGCGGTCGAGCATCGTCTCGCCCTCGGGTACGGAGCCGGTGATGGTCTCCAGGCCCTCGATGTCGTAGTCCGCGCCGAGACCAAACTGCGCTGCGACGTCCTTCAACTCGCCCGGCTTTAGCTTGGTCGAGATGTCCGCGAAGGTGGTGTTGCACGACTTGGCGAAGGCATTTTCCAGAGGGGTGCTGCCCAGCGAGAAACCGTTGTAGTTGGTCACCACGCGTCCGCCGATGTCCTGAGTTCCGGGGCAGTCGACAATCGAATCCGGAGTAAGCCCCTGCTTCTGCAAGCCGGCGTATGCGGTGAGCATCTTGAACGTCGAGCCCGGCGGGTACTGGCCCATGAGAGCCGTGTTGCCGTCCTCGTCGGCCTTTTCCGACTGCGCGACGGCCAGCACTTCGCCGGTCGATGGGCGCATGACCACCATCATCACCTTCGAGTCGGCGCGGGTATTCACGGCCTTCTGGGCGGCCTCCTGCACCTTGCGGGACAGGGAGACGCGCACGCTCGGCGCGGACTTCGCTTCCTCGCCGCCGACCTGGGCAACCTCGTTACCCTCGTTGGTGGCGGCGACGACCTTCCAGCCGTTGACGCCCTGCAGGTCCTTTTCCACCACGCTGCTCACGCGCGACATGATGTCCGGGGCAAAGGAAGGATCGGGGCGCACCAAAGCGGGCTCTTCGTTCATGCGGACGCCCTCGATGTTGCCGAGGACTTCCTGCAAGCGCTTGCCCTGAGCCTGGTTGACGCTCACGACGGAGTACTCGCCGTCCACCCCGTCGGCTTCCTCGGCCTTCTTTTCGGGGTTGATGGCGGGCACGGACTTGTCGCCCGCACGCAGGGCGTCGAGTTCACCGGCGATGCGGCGCATCGTTCCAAGTACGCTGGCCACCTTCTTCGTGTCCACGAGGATGCGGTACTGGGTACCCGGCTTCAGCAACACCGCACCATCGGAGCCCACGACGTTCGCCACCGGCGCTGGCACGCTACGCAGCTCCAGGTGCTGATTCGCGCCGAGCTCCGGGTGCAGCACAGCCGGCTGCCAACGCACGGACCAGTCGTCGCCGGTGCGGGTCAGACTCATGGACGAGTCATAGGAAAAATCGCGGCCACCCGGCAGTTGCCAGTGCATCGAGTACTGGGCGGTGGCCTGGTTGTCCTTGGAGTTGACGTTCTTCAGTTCCGTCCGCAGCCCCTCGGCCTGCAGGGACTTCCACACCTGGTCAATGGCCTGGGACGCCTTATCGGGGTTATCGGTCTCCCCGCCAGCTACGGAAGCCTCCCCCGGTGTGGAAAGGGCAGAAAGAAAGGCCTGGGCGGCGTCATCAGCAACATCCGGTTTCGGCGTACAAGCCGCAGCCCCCAGCACTAGCCCTGCCGTAGTGACGGCCGCGGTGATACTCCGTCGGGTGGCGGAGCTGAGGGAAAAAGTGGGGGTGCGCATAGGCACAGAGGTTAGCAGGGTTAATCGATGATTCCGCGTTCCCGCGCCACGGCGACGGCAGCTGTTCTGTTTTTCACATTGAGTTTGGAAAATACGTGCGCCATGTGGGATTTCACGGTCGCCTCTGTAAGAATCAGCTCCTTGGCGATGGCGCGGTTCGACTTGCCGTGGCTGGCCAGGGTAAGCACCTCCTGCTCGCGGTTAGTCAGCGATTCGAAGGGGTTGGCCAGGCGGCCGCGGAGCTTGCCGATGATGCTCTTGTTCATCACGGTCTGGCCGCGGGCGGCTTGGCGGATACCCTCCGCGAGCTCCTCCGGGGAGCAGTCCTTCAGCAGGTAGCCGACCGCGCCTGCGGAAATGGCGCCCAGCACGTCACTGTCGGTGGAATAGTTCGTCAGGATCAGCACCTGCGGGGCGGGCCGCTGCGTGCGGATGGCGCGGGTGGCGCGCACTCCCCCGGACTCGGCGCCCTCGCTGCCGGGGCCTTCGCCGAAGCGCAGATCCATCAGTACAACGTCGGGGCGTTCCATCTTGCAGATCGCGACGGCCCGCTCGGGTTCGCCGACGGAGGCGACGACCTCCACGTCCCCGGTACCCCGCAGCATGGCTTCGATTCCGGCGCGCACAACGGGGTGATCATCGCAGATCAGCACACGAAGTTGGTCTGGCATAGTCAGCTCCTAACGCATCGGCACTTGGATGGAAACGCCACACCCGGCCCCTGGGGAGCTCTCCACGTGCATGGTTGCCCCGATTAGATTAGCGCGACGGCGGACGCCCGCCAGGCCGACGGGCGACAGGCTCACCTGCTCCGCGTCCATTCCGCGGCCATTGTCCACAACATCGAGGCTCAGCATGTCGTCCTGGTAGGTCAGGGTCACGCGGGCGCGCGTGGCCTCCGAATGCTTCACCACGTTAGACACGAGCGATTGGGTGATGCGCGTGAGCTCCTGTTCCACCTTTTCGTCCAGGTCGTAGGGATCGCCCTCAACGTCGAAGCTTAAGGCCTCGCCCAGCGGGGTGCCCGAACACACGCGGGCCAGAGCGATGGGCAGGTCTCCGCCGACCAGCGGTCCGGGCTGCAGCGCGGCAATAATGCGGCGAGTTTCCGCCAGGTTGTCTTCGGCGGTGGTGCGCGCCAGCCGCAGATCCTCCAGGATTTCGGGGTCATCGACGCGCTTCTCCACGGCCTGCAGGATCATGTGAATGGAACTCAAGCCCTGCGCGACCGTGTCGTGGATCTCCCCTGCCAGACGGGTGCGTTCGTCCATTTCGCCGGCGAGGCGGCTGGCAGTTTCCCGGGCGCTGGCTTCGTCGCGCAGCTCCTTGAAGCCCAAGCCGACAACCGTCGCGACCACCGCGGCGACGATCGGCCCCAGCGCCTCGCCGCTGTGGTAGATGGACAGCACGGTGACCACTGTGTTGCACACGATCGCCGGCCACATGGGCAGCACGCCGACGCACAGGAAGAACAGGGCAAATGCCATAAACGCAGCACTCGGGGCCACCAACAGCAGGCACGCCCAGGCGGCAATCACCAGAGTCAACCACAGCCACCTGGGGCGCAGCCATAGCCCCATGACGTAGATGAAGCACAGCGCTGCGGCGTTCCACGACCATCCGTCGCGGATGACGGTCACCGCCATCAGAAGCGCCATCAGCAGGTGCAGCCCCATGCCCAGGTAAATCCACGCCCGGTTCAGCGCAATGACCTTGTTCGACTTGGCGGTCGACTTTGATGTGTGAATCATGATTGTCCCCAAGTCTAACGGCCACAAGGTGCAGCGCACCTCCACCAAAAGTATGAGTCGAAGACTACTACTTTGCCCGATGTGTTCCTTCTTCTCCGCGCGAAGAATAGGAGCCATGCTAAGTAATAAGTCGTTAACCCCCGTCCGGGGCTTTATGTTTCAAGGGATCCGCGAACTGCGCGTATCCCGCGGTAAGACGGCGCTTATTATCACCACCGTCCTTCTGATCACCGCGATGGTCACTCTCTTGAGCTCCCTGTCTGCAGGTCTGAGCTTCCAGTCCGCCTCCGCGTTGCAGCACAAGGTCGGAAGTGACCGTCAACTCGTGCTCAACGATGCCGGCGGCACTGTGAACCTGAGTACGGGTTCTCTTAGTGACGCCCAAGCCCGCGCCGTTGAGAGCCGTGGCGGAGAGGTCGTCACGATGGCCCGCTCGAAGGATGCGGAAGGTCAGCCGTTCATTGCAATGTCCTACAAGGGTGAAAAGCCCAGTGAGGAACTCTACCTAGAGCACCAGCCCATCCACTGGATGAGTACCGATGAGGTAAAGGACCTGCCCGGCGCCTCCGCCTTCGGCGTAGTTGCTGGCGACGCAGAACCAATCAACGGGGCGGTCATGATGAAGGGCAAGGAGGCCTTAAACGCTAGCGCCTCCTACAAGGGCGAACAGTCGTCGCTGAACCTCATGATTGTACTGCTCTACGTCATCTCCGCCCTGGTGCTGGGTGCCTTCTTCACCGTGTGGACGATGCAGCGCCTACGAGGCGTGGCCATCACGGTCGCGCTGGGCGGCACGCGCTCCAACATCTTAAGCGACGCGGTCGGCCAGGCGCTGGTTGTCCTGATCGTGGGCATCGCGGCGGGCACCCTGATGACCGTCGGCGTCGGTGGGTTCCTGGATGGAATTCCCATGGAGGTCACCGCCAACACCACCCTCGTCCCCGCCGGCATGCTGCTGGCCGCAGGCCTCCTCGGCGCTGGCCTATCCATCATCCCCGTTACGAAGGTCGATCCGCGAAAGGCAATGAACTCATGATCTTCCCCGCACTCGAAGTCAAGAACATCTCCCTGGAGATCACCGACGGGACCACCAAGCGCAACCTGCTGAGCGACGTCAGCTTCAACGTGGATCCCGGCGAAGTCGTCGGCATCACCGGCCCCTCCGGCTCCGGTAAGTCCACCCTGCTGTCCATCATCGGCTGCCTGGAAACCGCCACCAGCGGGTCGGCCACCCTGCACAGCGAGGAGACACTGGAGCTCGGTACTGTGTCGGGTCGCCAGGCCGCCGAGATCCGCCGCCGCCACCTGGGCATTGTGTTTCAGCAGCCGAACCTCCTGCCCGCACTGAACGCCAAGGAACAGCTCATGGTGATGAGCCGCCTGGATAAGCCATTCGGTATCAGCGGAAAAGTGTGGCGTCAGCAAGAAGAGAAAGCCGAGCACATGCTCAAGGAAGTGGGCCTGGAAGGGCGAGAGAACGCGAAGGTCTCCGAGCTTTCCGGCGGCCAGCAGGCACGCGTTAACCTGGCACGCGCAATGATGAACGACCCGGCGCTACTGCTGGTCGACGAGCCGACCGCGGCGCTGGATACCACCAACGCGCAGCGCGTCACGGAGCTGATCGTGGGTCTGGCACGCGAGCGCAACACCCCAGTGCTGTACGTGTCGCACGACCAGGAGCAGCTGGCCACGTTGGGCCGCCGCATCGAGCTGGTGGACGGCAAAGCCAGCGAGGCAGCGCCCGTGACTACTTAGTCACGCGCACGTCGGCCTTCTGGCCCTCGACGGCCTCTAGGCCCTCTTCCTCGGCGATGCGCATGGCCTCTTCGATGAGGGTCTCCACGATCTGATCCTCGGGCACGGTCTTAATAACCTCGCCCTTCACGAAGATCTGCCCCTTGCCGTTTCCGGAGGCCACGCCCAGGTCGGCATCGCGGGCCTCGCCCGGGCCATTCACCACACAGCCCATGACGGCCACGCGCAGTGGGAACTCCATGCCTTCCAGGCCAGCGGTGACCTCGTCGGCCAGCTTGTACACATCCACCTGCGCGCGACCACAGGAAGGGCAAGACACGATCTCGAGCTTGCGGGGGCGCAGGTTCAGCGACTGCAGGATCTGGTCGCCGACCTTGATCTCTTCGACCGGATCGGCGGACAGGGACACGCGGATCGTGTCACCGATGCCCTCGGCCAGCAGCGCGCCGAAAGCGACGGAGGACTTGATGGTGCCCTGAAAGGCCGGGCCGGCCTCCGTCACGCCGAGGTGCAGCGGGTAGTCAGACTGCGCGGCCAGCTGGCGGTAGGCCTCCACCATCACGACCGGGTCGTTGTGCTTCACAGAGATGGCGATGTCGCCGAAGCCGTGCTCCTCGAACAGGCTGGCCTCCCACATGGCGGACTCGACCAGCGCTTCGGGCGTGGCCTTGCCGTACTTCTCCATGATGCGCTTATCCAGCGAACCGGCATTGACGCCAATACGGATCGGAATGCCAGCATCCCCGGCCGCCTTCGCGACCTCCTTGACCCGGCCGTCGAACTCCTTGATGTTGCCAGGGTTCACGCGCACGGCCGCGCAGCCCGCGTCGATGGCGCTGAAGATGTACTTCGGCTGGAAGTGAATGTCCGCGATGACCGGGATCGGTGACTTGGCGGCGATGGCGGGCAGCGCCTCGGCGTCCACCGTCTTCGGGCACGCCACGCGGACGATATCGCAGCCCGAGGCGGTCAGCTGGGCGATCTGCTGCAACGTCGCGTTAACGTCGTGCGTCTTCGTCGTGGTCATCGACTGCACCGAGATCGGGTGATCACTGCCCACCCCTACCCCGCCGACCATCAGCTGGCGGGTCTTACGGCGCGGGGCCAGGACCGGGGGCGGACCGTCGGGGATACCCAGGGAAATACCAGACATGTACGAAGACAAACCTTTCAGTTGTGAATGCCGTTGAACCTTCAACAATTCTACGCGTCGTTGCAGGCGCGCAGATGTGGGCGTCAGAAAATGCGGATCGGATTAACTACATCAGCGACGATGACGATAATGCCGAACACCAACAACACCGCCGTGGCCGCGTAGGTCAGGGGCATCAGCTTGGTGTAATCGGCGGGGCCACCCGGCTGCTTACCGCGCAGGCGGCGGAAGAAATCGCGGATCTTCTCGTAGATCACCACGGCGATGTGGCCGCCGTCCAGCGGTGGCAGCGGCACCAGGTTGAAGGCGGCGAGGAAGAGGTTCAGGCTCGCCAGGGTCATGAGGAAGCTCATCCACTGCTGGTACTGCACCAACTCGCCGCCGACGCGGGAGGCGCCGACCACGCTCATCGGGGAATCGTCGGCGCGGTGGCCACCGAAGATGGACGCGACCACACCCGGCACGCGCTGTGGCAGCTCGATGAGGCCATGGAACGTGTCATTGACCATTCCCCCGGTGAAGGACAGCGTGCCGCCCACCGCGCTAGCCGGGTTGTACTGGTTGATGACGAACTTCGGCCGCTTCGCGCTGATGCCGACGGCGCCGGAGGTCATGGGGTTGCCGGCGGAGTTCAGGCGCTCCACCAGCTCGATCTGCAGGTCGAGGTTCTGGTGCTTACCTTCGCGGTCTACAACGGCGGGCACCGTAATGCGGTCGCCAACCTTCTTGCCGTTGTCGGCCGCGTGCTTCGCCTCGTCGGCGATGGCCTTGGTGAAGGCCCGGAAGTCCTTTGTTTCTTCGCCGTTGACGGATAGGAAGGTGTCGCCGGTCTGGACGCCGGACTCCGCCGCCGGACCGTCGCCCGAGCACTTGGCGAGCGTGCCGTCCGAATTTTGCTTCGCCGGTGCGCACTGGGTGGATTCGACGGTGGGAGTGAACACCACGCTGCGGTCCGGCAATCCCCAGGCCAAGGCCACGCCGTAGAGGATGCCCAGGGCCAGGACGATGTTCATGATGATGCCGCCGAGCATGACGAAGATGCGCCGGTGCGCCGGCTTGTCGTACATGGCGTACGGGCGCTCCTCGTCGGTCATCTCGTCCAGCTTCGTCATGCCGGCGATGTCGCAGAAACCACCCAGGGGGACGCCCTTCAGGCCGTATTCGGTGTGCCCCTTGCGGAAGCTAAAGATCGTCGGGCCGAAGCCGATGAAGTAGCGCCGTACGCGCATACCCGACATGCGGGCGGTAATGAGGTGCCCGGCCTCGTGCAGGGCAATAGAGACGGCGATGCCTAGGGCGAAAAGAACTACCCCTAGTCCGAAAGCCACGTGGCCATCCTTTCATGCGCCTTGGCGCGGGCTTCGCGCTCCGCTGCCAGCACATCTTCCAGGTCGTTGGGTTCGGCGGACAGGTGTTGGCAAGCCTCCATGGTGGCCGCCACAGTATCCACAATGCGGGGGAAGCTCAGCCTGCCGTTCAGGAACTCGACGGCCGCTTCCTCGTTCGCTGCATTATAAACCGCGGGCATCGTTCCGCCGGCAGTGACGGCCTGGCGTGCCAACGTGACGGCCGGGAAGACGTCGTCGTCCAGCGGCTCGAAATGCCAATCCGCAGCCGTGGAGAAGTCCAGCTTCGGCTGGGCATCGGCAATGCGATCTGGCCAGCCGAGGGCCAGGGAGATCGGCAGCTTCATCGACGGCGGGGAGGCCTGGGCGATCGTCGCCCCGTCGATAAAGGTAACCATGGAGTGGACGATGGACTGCGGATGGACGGTCACGTCGATCTTCTCGGCGGGAATGCCGAACAGCAGGCTGGCCTCGATCAGCTCCAGCCCCTTGTTGACCATCGTCGCGGAGTTCAGCGTGTTCATCTGGCCCATCGACCAGGTCGGGTGGTTGGCGGCCTGCAGCGGGGTAACATCCTCCAGCTGCGCGCGGGTGTAGCCGCGGAAGGGGCCACCGGAGGCGGTCAGCACCAGCGAGTCGACCTCATCCACCCGCCCAGAGCGCAGGCACTGAGCCATCGCGGAGTGCTCCGAGTCCACGGGAATCAGCTGCCCTTCCGCGGCGGCCTCGAGCACCAGCTGCCCACCGGCCACGAGGGATTCCTTGTTCGCCAGTGCCAGCTTCGCCTTCGTTCCTAAGGCGGCCAGGGTGGCGTCCAGCCCTAACGACCCCACCAGGGCGTTGAGGATCACGTCGTTCTCGGTGAGTCCCGGCCCGAGCGCCTCAACCAACTCGCGGGCGGAATCCTTGCCGCGGATGCAACGTCCCCCGCTGATCTCCCCGTCCAGCCACTCGGCTGCCCGCTCGGAGGCCACCGCCACGTGGCTGAGCTCCAACCCGAACTGGCGCACCTGATCCGCCAGCAGCTCCGGCTTCGATCCGTGCGCGGAAATCCCGACGAGTTCGAAACGCTCCGGGTTATCCGCCATCACCTCCAAAGCTTGGGTGCCTATGGAGCCGGTACTGCCTAGAACTACTACACGCGTTTTCACGCGGCCTATTCTATTTCTTTTCTTTGGGACGCCCGCACATCCCCACCCAAAGTAGGTATTTTCCTGCCATTCCCCGCGCGCGGATAGGGACAATTGGGGTCGGGTGTGTCAAAATACGAGAGATAGAATTCTTTTGACATTCAGGAGGAAACGGTGGCGCACCACTCTAAGGAAGCTGAAGTTTACAACGGCGTATCCACCGCGGACGTACCGTCTGCGGCTTGGGGCTGGAGCGAGCTTCCGCGTCGCGGAATCATTACTGCCGGTGTAATCGGTGGCCTGTTCTTGCTGGGCATGCTGTTCGGCAACCACAAGGGCAATGTTGAGAACATCTGGCTGATCGTCCTGGCCGTCGTGGTTTTCCTCGGCCTGGGCCTGTGGCTGGCTACCCCGAAGTTCAAGCAGCGCAAGACCGTCACCGCGCGCAACAAGCCGGAAGGCCACGTCGAGCCGGTATGGTCCGCTGACCAGCTGAACCTGACCGGTGCATACTCCAACCTGAGCGACGACGAACTGCGCGCTCAGAACATCGACCCGACGACGGTCGCGCGCTAGTTTTCCTAGCGCTCTTCCGCCGCTAGCTGGCCACAGGCCGCAGCAATTTCCTGGCCCTTCGTATCGCGCACGGTACACGGCACGCCCTGGGCCTCCACGCGGCGGACGAACTCATCCTGGCGTTCCTTCGGGGACGCATCCCACTTGGAGCCCGGAGTCGGGTTCAGTGGAATCACATTAACGTGCACCTTCGAGCCCAGCGCTCCGCGCAGCTTCTTGCCCAAGAGGTCGGCACGCCAATCCTGATCGTTCATATCTCGGATCAGGGCGTATTCAATGGATACGCGGCGCCCGGAAGTATCCGCGTAGTAGCGCGCAGCATCCAGCACTTCCTCCACCGACCAGCGGTTGTTCACCGGAACTAGCTCATCGCGCAGTTCGTCGTCGGGAGTGTGCAGGGAGACCGCGAGGCGCACCTTCATATCCTCGTCCGCCAGTTTGCGGATCGCCGGAGCCAGCCCCACCGTGGAGACGGTGATGTTGCGCTGAGAAATGCCAAATCCCTCCGGCGCGGGGGCCGACACCTTACGGATGGTCTCCACCACTCGCTTGTAGTTCGCCAGCGGCTCGCCCATGCCCATGAACACGATGTTAGACAGGCGCCCCTCTTCCCCATCGACTTCCCCGTCGCGCATCGCCACGGCGGCGGCGCGGGCCTGCTCCACCATCTCGCCGACGGAGAGGTTGCGGTCCAGTCCTCCCTGACCGGTAGCGCAGAACGGGCATGCCATTCCGCAGCCAGCCTGGGAGGAAATGCACAGCGTCGCGCGCCCCGGGTAGCGCATCAGCACGCTCTCCAGCATCGTGCCGTCGTGCAGCTGCCAGAGCGTCTTGCGCGTTTCGCCGTCGTCGGCCTCCATGTTGCGCAGCGGGCGCATCAGTTCGGGGAACAGCGCCTCCTTCACCGCTGCTCGCTTCGCCTCTGGCAGGTCCGTCATCTCCATCGGGTCGCCCTGCAGGCGCCCGTAGTATTGACGCCGAATCTGGTCGGCCCGGAACTTCGGCAAACCGAGCTCCTGGACCTTCTGCTGCAGAGTTTCCTGATCTAGATCCGCCATGTGTGCAGGCGGCATGCCCCTTTTAGGCGCGGCGAACTGAAGTTTCACTGGTGTAGCCATAATGCGCCCATTATTGCACGTACCGGGGGTAACCCTCACATTGCCAAAATCTGAAGTGCGCCCGGATATGCCGTTGAATGGGAGGTATGAACGACAATATGAACCGCCCACCCATGCCAGAGAACAACGCTCAGCCCGTTGGCAACGAGCCAGTGCAGGGACCGCCGGCTGGGGTGGAGCCGGTGGCGTCAACACCAAAGAACCCCGAAGAACACCGCGAAGTACAGAAGTCGCTGGCAGGCACGACGTGGGTCGGCCTGATTGTGGGTGTGCTGCTGCTGATCCTGCTGCTGGTGTTCATCCTGCAGAATCAGGAGTCCGTGGAGCTGCAGCTGCTGGGCTGGACGATGACCTTCCCGATCGGCGTGGGCATGCTGATTGCCGCGATCGTCGGCGCGCTAATTATGGCGCTGGTCGGTGGCGTGCGCATCATCCAGCTGCGCAAGCAGGTCACCCGCTAGGGGGCTACACGCCGCTCAGCATATTCAGCACCACCCAGGTGATCATCGCCGACGGCAACATGCCGTCCAGGCGATCCATCAAACCACCGTGGCCCGGCAGCATGCCGGACATGTCCTTGATGCCGAGGTCGCGCTTGAACTGCGACTCCACAAGATCGCCGAGGGTAGCGCAGCAAGCCAGACCCGGCCCCAACAGCAGCCCCACCCAGAACGGGCCGGAGAGCAGCAGAGTCACACACGCCACGCCGATGGCGGTGGACAAAATCAGCGAGCCGACAAAGCCTTCCCAGGACTTCTTCGGGCTCACCGCGGGAGCCATCGAGTGCGAGCCGAAGAGCACTCCCGCGATATAACCGCCGACGTCGGAACCGACGACGCACAGCATAAACGTGACGATAAAGGCCCAGCCATCAATGTGATCGCGTTGCATGCGCGACAGCATGGCGGCGAAACTGCCGAACAGGGGTATCCACGTCAACAGGAAAATGCCGACCGCCGTGTCGCGTAGATAGTTATGCGGCGGCGAAGAACGGCCGTGGTGGAACAGGCGCGTGACCATCACCAGCAGAACACTGATGACGAATCCCCCCAGCGCGCCCGTCGGCCCGAATGGCCAGGACAACCACACGATCACCTGAGATCCCAGGATCAGGACCGGCAGGTTCAGTACGTATCCGGCCTCGTACAGTCGGCGCCATACTTCGTAGACCGCCAGGGACAGGGCCAGGGCGACCAGCGGATACCAGGCGAAGGGCGTGAACAGCCCCCCGATTGCGATGGCGCCCAAGAACACGCCGACCGCGATTGCCTGCTTTAGGTCGCGGCCGGCGCTGTTCTTGGGCTTCGGGCGAGCAACGATGGGTACAGAACCTTTCTTGCGCCGAGGAGGTCCTCTTTAGACCTCGAGCAGTTCCTTCTCCTTGGCCTCCACCAGGGCATCGACCTGCTCGACGTAGTTGTGGGTGATCTTCTCCAGATCCTTCTCCGCCGCGCGGACTTCGTCCTCGCCGGCCTCGCCGTCCTTCTGGATCTTGCCCAGCTGCTCCATGCCCTTGCGGCGGATGTTGCGGATGGCGATCTTCGCGTCCTCGCCCTTGGACTTGGCCATCTTGACCATTTCCTTGCGGCGCTCCTCGGTGAGCTGCGGGATGGTTACGCGCAGCACCTGGCCGTCGTTGGTGGGGTTGACGCCCAGGTCGGAGTTGCGGATAGCGTTCTCGATCTCGTCCATGGTGGACTGCTCGTAGGGCTTGATCAGCAGCATGCGGGGCTCCGGCACGCTGATGGTGGCCATCTGGGTAATCGGAGTGGGAACCCCGTAGTACTCGGCTACCACGCCGTTGAACATCGACGGGTTCGCGCGACCGGTACGAATGGTCGTCAGGTCTTCGCGAGCGTGCTCCACAGAGCTAGTCATGCGCTCTTCGGATTCAAGCAGAATATCGTCAATCATGTTTAAGAATTTACCAGTCTACGGTGGGGAAAGTGTTGAGTGACCCGCTTGTATGGCTAGCTGGTACGGACGTTACTGTCGACCAAGGTGCCGATGCGCTCGCCGGCGACCGCGCGGGCGATGTTGCCCTCGGTAAGCAGGTTGAACACCAGGATCGGCATCTTGTTGTCCATGCAGAGGGAGAACGCGGTGGCGTCTGCGACCTTCAAGCCCTTCTCGATGACCTCCCATGGGGTGATCTCGTGGAACAGCTCCGCGTCCGGGTTGGTGCGCGGGTCGTCGCTGTACACGCCGTCGACGGCCTTGGCCATCAGCAGGACCTCGCAGCCAATTTCCAGGGCGCGTTGGGCGGCCGTGGTGTCGGTGGAGAAGTACGGCATGCCCATGCCTGCACCGAAGATAACCACGCGTCCCTTTTCGAGGTGGCGGCGTGCGCGCAGAGGCAGGTAGGGCTCTGCGACCTGGGTCATCTGGATGGCGGTCTGTACGCGGCAGTCCACGCCCTCCTGCTCCAGGAAGTCCTGTAGAGCCAGGCAGTTCATCACCGTGCCGAGCATTCCCATGTAGTCGGAGCGGGAGCGCTCCAGGCCGCGCTGCTGCAGCTCGGCACCGCGGAAGAAGTTACCGCCGCCGATAACCACGGCTACTTCTACGCCAGACTTGGAGACTTCCGCGATCTGCCGTGCGACGTTCTGGACAACGTCGGGGTCGATGCCGACCTTTCCTCCGCCGAACATCTCACCCCCCAGCTTCAACATAACGCGCTTGTAGCCTTCGCGGTTTTCGGCTGTACTCACCGGGGTTTGCTCCTTGAGGTAGACGTGTTTGGCACTGGTGGTCATAATACCCCACCCGGACACACAAAAGAGGCCCCGGCACCCATTCGTGTGCCGGAGCCTCTGCCGAAAAAATTTTCGGAGTGTGCAGACCTTAAGCCTGGCCAACCTCGAAGCGCTTGAAGCCCTTCAGGGTCACGCCGGCCTCGTCCATAACCTGCTTAACAGACTTCTTGGACTCGGTGACGGACGGCTGATCCAGCAGGCAAACGTCCTTGAAGTAGCCCTTCAGGCGACCCTCGATGATGTTCGGCAGAGCCTTCTCCGGCTTGCCCTCCTCGCGAGCGGTAGCCTCGGCGATCTCGCGCTCCTTGGCAACGGTCTCGGCCGGAACCTCGTCGCTGCTCAGGTACTTAGCCTTCAGAGCGGCAACCTGCATAGCGGCAGCCTTGGCAGCACCCTCGTCGTCGCCCTCGTAGGAAACCAGCACGCCAACTGCCGGCGGCAGGTCAGCGGAGCGGTGGTGCTTGTAAACAGCAACCTTGTCGCCCTCGATGGTGGTGGCGCGCTTCAGCTCCAGCTTCTCACCGATCTTTGCGGACAGCTGCTGCAGAGCGTCAACAGCCTTCTGGCCGTCAACCTCAACTGCCTCGAGCTCTTCGCGGGAGTTAGCCTTGGCCTCGGCAGCTGCGGCAGCTACCTTGTCGGCGAACTCGATGAACTCGGCGTTCTTTGCCACGAAGTCGGTCTCAGCGTTGACCTCGATCATGGTGTTGCCGGAGATAGCGATCAGGCCCTCGGAAGCGGAGCGCTCTGCGCGCTTGCCAACGTCCTTTGCACCCTTGATGCGCAGGATCTCGATGGCCTTGTCGAAGTCGCCTGCGGCTTCTTCCAGGGCCTTCTTGCAGTCCATCATGCCGGAGCCGGTGATCTCGCGGAGCTTCTTAACGTCTGCAGCGGTGTAGTTCGCCATGTGGGGCGATCCTCCTTCTGGTGGAAGTATTAATGGTGGCTGAAATTACAGTTTCTAAACTCAGTCCTGTTTTCCAGCCTAGGTTACAAGTAACGCCCACGCCCGTTGGACACGGGATTCAATCTGTGTCCCATACGGGGGTGGGCGCTTTATAGCTGTTCTACAACAGCTTATGCCTCAGACTTTTCCTCGGCGGTCTCAGCCTCAGCCGGAGCCTCGGACTTCTCAGCCTCAGCCGGAGCCTTGTCAGCGTCGCCTGCAGCTTCCTTTGCAGCAGCTTCCTGGCGCTCGGCGCGAGCCTGGCGGCCGGCCTCAACAGCGGAGGAAATGATGCTGGTCAGCAGGTTTGCGGAACGGATGGCATCGTCGTTGCCCGGGATCGGGTAGTCGACAACGTCCGGGTCGCAGTTGGTATCCAGGATTGCGACAACCGGGATGTTCAGCTTCTGCGCCTCGGAGACAGCGATGTGCTCCTTGTTGGTGTCGACGATCCACAGTGCGGACGGGGTCTTGGTCATGTCCGCGATACCGCCCAGGACGCGCTCCAGCTTGTTGCGCTCGCGGGTCAGCATCAGAACTTCCTTCTTGGTGCGGCCCTTGTAGCCGTCCTCAGCTGCGTCCATTGCCTGCAGTTCCTTCAGGCGGTGCAGACGCTTAGCAACGGTCTGGAAGTTGGTCAGCATGCCGCCCAGCCAGCGGTGGTTGACGTAAGGCATGCCAACGCGCTCAGCCTCGTTAGCAACTGCTTCCTGAGCCTGCTTCTTGGTGCCGACGTACAGGATGTTGCCGCCGTGGGCTACGGTCTCCTTGACGAACTCGTAAGCCTCATCGATGTAGGTCAGGGTCTGCTGCAGGTCGATGATGTAGATGCCGTTGCGGTCGGTGAAGATGAAGCGCTTCATCTTCGGGTTCCAACGACGGGTCTGGTGACCGAAGTGGACACCAGCGTCCAGCAGCTCGCGCATAGTAACAACAGCCATGGTGTTACAGGGGCGTATTTCTTCTAGCCGACCGTGTGGTCGGCGCCGCCCCTTCCTCGCTTTCAAAGTTTAGGGTTTGACGGTTTTCTTCACGATGCACTCGACACTCACTGTACGTGCGTGGCTTATGCACCATCCTGGCAGATACTTCCCCGGTGTAGCTGTGACTCGCCATGTTCGCCCGCTGTCGATAGCGGGACCGTGCTGGTGAGCCATTGTGTGGGGTGCGAATTATCTACGCGTAGTCAGTAGCCTTGCTCTACCCCACGGTCTTCGCGAAACCGCTTGCCCTCCATGTGAATGTCACATGCGAGTTGCATGAGGACGAGCCCGGACATACTGCGACTGCTACCCTACCCCCACTCACGCTGCTGAAACAAGTCCACCCGCGCGTGTCCTGTGGACAACTTTTAGTTATCCACAACCTCACGCCTATGCCCTTTCTTTTTTATGACGCCCCCACGCATCATCTTTAACCATGATCCCACGGCTTAACCGCACCCTCTACCTCACTCTTGCACTGGTCTTCTTCTGTGCGGGCGTTCCGTTATCCCCTGCGCCTTCTGCCCTATCCCAATCTGCAGAGCCCCAATCTGCAACGATTCAATCAGATTCACCCCGCATCGTCCGCTCCCACCGACTGCCCACAGCGAAGCATGCGCAGGTGATCCGCGCTGCGGACATTCCGGACGCGGTCTGGAAGCCCGGGCACCGTGGCGTGGATCTGCAAGCCGCGCCCGGCCAGGTGATCGTGGCCAGCAGGGGTGGCATCGTGGCCTTCGCTGGCGTGGTGGCGGGCACTCCTGTGGTCTCGATCAGCCATTCGGATGGCATTCGCACCACGTATGAGCCGGTGCTCGCCCGCGTCCGTGCGGGGCAAAAGGTCCGCCGGGGCGAGGCCATTGGAGTGCTGGCGGATGCCACTGCCCTGCCCGACTACGCCCGCAGTTCCCCCGGACTGTCCTGGGGCGCCAAGCTGGAGGACAAGAGGAGGGTCTATATCGACCCAATGACTCTGCTCGGCAGCGTGCGGGTCAGGCTCTGGGATGCGCCTGGTTAAACACGGCCTTCAGCCGTTCTGTACCCACGTGAGTATAGATCTGCGTGGTGGACATGTTGGCGTGGCCGAGCAGCTCCTGCACTACTCGCAGATCTGCACCGCCCTCGAGGATTGCCGTGGCCGCGGAGTGCCGCAGGCCGTGCGGCGACAGGCGCGGGCCAGGGCCTGCCTGGGTTACGCGGTTCACAACGGTGCGCACTTGGCGGGGGTCGATCCTCTTGCCTCTAGTCCCGACGAATAGTGCCGGGGTTCCCTTGGCCATAGTGGTGCGAGCCGAAAGCCACTGTTCCAAAGCAGCCGAGACCGTAGCGCCGAAGGGCACAACCCGGGTCTTGTTGCCCTTACCCGTGACCCGGAGGAGGTTATTGGAGAAATCCACGTCGTCAACGTCGCACCCCGCCAGTTCCGATACGCGGATACCGGTGGCGTAGAGCAGCTCGACCATCGCCCAGTCGCGGATGCTCTGCGGGTCGGAATCCTGCGGTTCCGTGCGCAAGCCGTCCGTGCGCAAGCCGTCCAGCAAGTCGGCGGCCTGATCGGCCCGCAACACGCGCGGAAGCGTGCGCTGCGGCTTGGGTGCCTTCAGCGCTGCGACGGGGTTGGCCTGCACGAATCCACGGTGGGCCAGGAACGCCCCGAAACCGCGCATGCTGGAGGCCAGACGGGACAGGCTGGCCCTGCTGGCGCCGTTATCAACCGCCCAGCCGAGCACGTCTCGGGCGCGGTCGAGGTCGAATTGTTCGATGCGTTTCAGACCCTCCAGAGCGCTGTCGAGGTCCCGTCGGTAAGCGCGGATTGTGTTCTCGCTGCGCCCCACGACGTGGCGCAGGTGCTGTTCGTAGTCGTCCAGCGCAGACCACAGCGGCGCCGTGGTGCCAGTGGGACGAGAGTTGTTCATGTGACCAATTTAGCTGGTCACTCGACCCTAATCCAGCGATCGGCCTCTCGGCGAAGCCTGCCCATCCCCTCCAAGTCGCGCAGGCAACGGATCACCGTGCGCGCGGGCAAACCGGTGGCCTCCACCAACTGGGGCAGCCGGCCTTCGGGACCACGGCCGCTGGGGAGGGCGGCGGCGTCGATAACCGCGACATGTTCCCAATTCAACAGCTCCGAGCGATCCTCCGCACCAAACCCCAAGGCCATCTGCTCGCCGAGGGGACTGAGCTCCTCGATGAGGTCGCGGGCGCTGACGGCCAGGGTGGCGCGCGACGTGCGGATGCGTTCGAGGCACCCCAGCGAGGCATGCGAGGTGACGGGGCCGGGGACGGCGAAGGTCGGCTTCACGAAGGCCTCGGCCCAGTTCAGGGTGTTCAGTGCGCCGCTGCGCAGGGGCGCCTCCACGACCAGGGTTGCCTGGCTGAGAGCCGCGGCCAAACGGTTACGGGTGAGGAAGCGATGGCGAGCCGGCGGAGTGCCCGGCGGATACTCGCTAATGAGGAGTCCACCGGCGGCGACGATCTGCTCGAACAGCTCCGCGTGCGCCTTGGGATAGGGCACGTCAAGGCCACATGCCATGACCACCAGGGTGGGAATCTGGGACTGCAACGCCGCGCGATGGACGAGTGCGTCGATACCGATCGCGCCGCCGGAGATCAGGCTGAAGCCCGCATCCGCCAGGTCTCCTGCAAAGGACTTGGTAACCTGCTCGCCGTAGCGCGTGGCCGCGCGGGTGCCGACGACCGTGACGGAACGGCGCACGGCCGTGTCCAGACGCATATCGCCGCGCACCCACAGGGCGAAAGGAGCGGCAGCCTGGCCACGGACGGAAGAATCATGATCCGCGCCCGAATCCGCCATGCGGACGAAGCTGGCGGTCAGTTCCGTAGGCCACTCGTCATCCTCTGGCGTTACCAGGCGCCAGCCGCGGGCAGCCGCGAGCTCCGCGTCGGCCGTGGGGTCGTGGTCGTAGCGCTGGGAGGTCGCGTCGGCCAGAGCATCGGGCAGGGTCCCAGCCCGGCGCGCCAGGGCATCGGCTACGGCCCGCACCTGGGAGGGGCCGGCCTGATCCCAGCCGTCGGGCCAGAGCATGTCCAGCAGGTCCACGCGGGAGGCCTCAACGACTCGCCGCACGTAGGCCCACGTTAAAAATTTTTCTTGAGTAGTCATCGCTGTGCCTCCGCTGGTTCTCTACTCGCCGGTTCTCTGCTCGCTAGCTCGCTGTCTGCGCCGAAAAGTTCGACCGCGTCGCTGATGTGGCCCAGATGCGGGGCGGCGGCGTGGTCCAAGTCCGCAAGGGTCCAGGCAACGCGAATGGCGCGGTCCACTCCCCGCTGTGTGATGGTGCCGGTGCGCAGCATGTCCTCCAGCAGTAGCGAGCCGGATTCGTCCACCCCGACCTGGCGCAAAATTTTTCCGGGCACCAGCGCGTTACTAGCGGCGCCCCATCGCTGTCGGGCACGATCCCGGGCCTCGGCCACCCGCTGGGCTACGGTGGCGCTGGGCTCTCCAAAATTTTTAAGCCCCTCGATCTGCGGCTTGCCGGTGGTGGCTGCGAACACGTCCACGCGATCCCGCAGCGGTCCGGATAGCTTCGCCTGATACCGGCTACGAATGCCCGACGGGCAGCGGCAATCTATGGGCAGCTCCGCCCCGCATGGGCAGGGGTTTGCGGCCAGCACCAGCTGAAAATCGGCGGGGAAGCTGGAAATCCTCTGCGCGCGCATGAGCTCTACGCGCCGCTGCTCCATCGGCACGCGCAGACATTCCAAGGAATCCCGGCGTGCCTCGGCGACCTCGTCGATAAACAACACTCCGTGGTGTGCCAGGCTCACCGCCCCGGGCACCGGGATCCGCCCGCCGCCGATCAGGGCCGCTGGTGTGACGTTGTGGTGTGGGGCGATGAACGGCCGTTGCCCCGCAAGTACCTCCGGCAGGTTCCCCTTCACCCCCGCCAACGAGTGGACGCCGGCGGCCTCTATGCGCTCACTGTCCGTCATCGGTGGCAGAATCCCCGGCAACCGTTCGGCCAACATGGATTTGCCACTGCCTGGCGGCCCGGTCAGCAGCAGGTTATGGCCCCCGGCTGCGGCGACCTCCACGGCCCGGCACGCGGCAGGCTGCCCCAGAACGTCCGCCAGATCCCCCACCGGGCGGGGTGCAGCGTGCTCCCCCGGGCACGCTTCCGGCAACACCCCACCGCGCAGCCAATCGATCACCCCGCCCAGGTTGCGGGCGACCAGGACAGTGATAGATCCGTCGACGGCAGCGGCTGCCTCGGCAGCTTCGGCCTCATTGCCGACGGGCACCACGACCGTGGAAAAGCCCTCCATCGCTGCGGCCAGCACCAGTGCGAATACCCCCTGCACCGGACGGACCTGCCCGTCCAGTCCCAGCTCCCCCACTAGGACTGCACCCGAAAGCCTCCCCGCCCCCAGCGCATCGTCAGCGACCGCCGACAACATCGCGCACACCATCGCCAGGTCGTAACCCGCCCCCTGCTTCGGCAACCCGGCAGGCGATAGGCTCATGACAGTCCGCGACCCCGGCCACCCCACGCCGGAGTTCTTCAGCGCCGAACGGATGCGATCCTTCGCCTGCACCACTGCGGTATCCCCCATACCGACGATCGAGATGCCGGGAAGCCCCCTACTCACATCACACTCGACGGTGATCACCGTCCGCCGTGTCCCTTCCAACGCAATCGACTGCGCGTGCCCCACGGCCACTGGTCACCACACCCCTTCGACGTGCTCGCGTACCCCATCGGGACCAACATCGATCACGTCCACGCGCAGTCCCCCAGAAAACTGCACCCCCTCGCGGTTCTGTTCCAACCACAATCCGGCCAGCGTGCGGATCCGCCTCAGTTTCCGCGGCCCCACCGCCGCCACTCCGCCCCCGTCGGAGTCCGAAGTACGATACTTCACCTCGATAAAAGCCAGGCCGTCCTCGGGTGTCCGCGCCACCACGTCCAGCTCCCCGTAGCGGGTATAGAAGTTCCGATCCAGCACCTCGTACCCCGCCCGCTGTAGATACTCGGTGGCCAGACTCTCCCCCGCGTCGCCCACCGCGCGCTTGTTTACCGCCATTGCGTCCCCTTCTTGATACCGGCACCGACCCCCACGGTCGGCACCTGGTTCACAAGTGTGGGGCATTATCCCCGCAAGGGGGCGTCACTAAACAAACAAGAACAACAAAAGCCCAGGGGGCTGTGGAAAACCCCTGGGCTGTGAGTTCACAAGAGAAAAAGCAGGTCAGTCCGGTAATTGCAGCTCGGGCTTGTCGAGCTCCTCGATGTTGACGTCCTTGTAGGTAATCACGCGCACGTAGCGGACGAAACGGGCGGGGCGGTACATGTCCCACACCCAAGCGTCGGACATGCGGACCTCGTAGTAGACCTCGCCGCCGGAGTTGCGCGGGATCAGCTCCACGGCGTTGGCCAGGTAGAAGCGGCGCTCGGTCTCCACCACATAGGAAAACTGGCTGACCACGTCGCGGTACTCGCGGTACATCGACAGCTCGACGTTTGCTTCGTAGTCGTCTAGTTCCTCAGCGCTCACGAACCTACCCTCGATCCTTTCCCTCGAGCCACTGCCGGTGCGCAGCAGCCACGTTCTTGTAACTGTAGCGGTGATACGGGGTGCCACCGTGCAGACTCACCGCGTCCATGTGAGCCTTGGTGCCATAACCCTTGTGACTAGCCAAACCATACCCCGGGAATTCCTCGTCGAGCGTTCGCAACACTCGATCCCTGGAAACCTTTGCCAGCACGCTTGCCGCGCTGATGCACTTGGCCATCTGATCGCCCTTCACCACAGGCAGGTGAGGCATAGGCAGGCCGGGAACCTTGACCGCGTCCGTCAACACGTAGCCGGGCTGCACCTCCAGCGCCGCCACTGCCCGTCGCATGCCGGACACGTTGGCGTGCTGAATACCAAAGCGGTCGATGTCTTCGGCGCTGATGTGGATGATCGAATAGGCAACGGCGACGTCCCGGATGACGTCGTAGAGGCGCTCGCGGGTCCTCTCCGTCAGCTTCTTGGAATCGGTCAGGCGGTCTAGCCCCGTGTTCTCCAACTCCGCGGGCAGAATGCAGGCTGCGATCGAAATCGGCCCGCAGCACGCCCCGCGACCGGCCTCGTCCACTCCGGCGACTGGCCCCAGTCCCGCGGCGATGAGCTCACTTTCCATCGAGCCTGGGATCTAGCCCTGGATCGGCAGGGAATCCACGCCGCCGATGCGGCTGAACGGCAGCAGGATGGACTCGACCTCGCCGACGATGTTCTCCTCCGGGATCGTGCCCTGGTACTCGTCGCCCATGTGCGCGCGGGAATCCAGCGAGTTCGTACGGTTATCGCCCATCACCCACACGGAGTTTTCCGGCACGGTCACCGGCCCGAAGTAGTCACCCTGGCACTCCTTGGAGCCCGTGGTGGGGTCGATCGGGTTGACCGGCGGGTTCATTGTGTAGGAATCGTCGACCTTCTTGCCGTTGACCATGATGCCCGGGTCACCTTCCTGGCACTGCACGGTCTGGCCGCCGGTGGCGATTACGCGCTTGACCAGGGTGTTCTCGTCCGGTGCAATGATGCCGATCGTGGCGCCGAGGTTCTGCAGGCCACGCATCACGCCGTTGGAGCTGCGGCGGGAAACGTATTCCTCATTCCACGATTCCGTGCCGACGAAGACGATCACGTCGCCCGGCTCCGGGCTCTTGTCCCCGCGGTAAGCCAGCTTGTTCACGAAGATGCGGTCGGGCGTGCAGCCGTGGCAGCCGTGCAGGGTGGGTTCCATCGACTCGGAAGGAATCAGGTACATGCGCCCAACGAAGTTGTTGAAGGCGCCGAGCACCAGCATCGTAATCAAGATGATTATCGGCATCTCTACCCACCATGGGTAGGTCTTCTTCTGTTTCTTTTTTGGTGACGCCCCCTCCTCCGGCTGTGCCTCGCCTTGCGGCGCACCGTTGACGTAATCCGTTTCGGGGCGCTTGTCGGGGTTTGCGTTGGGGTCGTTCGAATCCTGTCGATGAGTCACAAGGAATCAGGATACCAGTGCCCTCAACAGCAAAAAACCCAGCCACACGAGTGTGACTGGGTTGGTACCGCTTCGGGGTGAAGGGTTAGCGGCGCTCCTTGATGCGGGCTGCCTTACCGCGACGATCGCGCAGGTAGTACAGCTTCGCACGGCGGACCTTACCGCGGGACAGAACGTCGATGTGGTCGATGTTCGGGGAGTGAACCGGGAAGGTACGCTCCACACCAATGCCGAAGGAGATCTTGCGGATGGTGAAGGTCTCACGGATGCCGGAGTTCTGGCGACGGATCACAACGCCACGGAAAACCTGCAGACGGGACTTGGAGCCCTCGATAACCTTGACGTGGACGTCCAGGGTATCGCCGGGACGGAAGTCTGGAATGTCGTCGCGCAGCTGAGCTGCATCGACCTTATCTAGAATGTGCATGGATGAAATCCTTTTGCTCGTCTGGATAGAGGATCCTCGCGGCTTTTCGCGTGGCGCGCGCCTACGGGTTCGTACCCACAACAGAAATTAACTTGAGTAGTATGCCACCGACTAGCGGCTATTTCCAAATCCCGCGTTCTTCAGCGCGGCGGCCATGCTGCCCTGGGGCGCCTGGTTTCGGGAGCTGGGTTTCTTCCTAGGGTTGCGCTTCTGCCCCGCCCCCTTCTGCGGCTTGGTCTGGCCGTTGGGTTCGTCCTGCAGGCGTAGCGACAGGCCGATGCGGTTGCGGGGAATATCCACGTCGACGACCCGCACCTTCACAACCTCGCCGGAGCTGACCACGTCGTGCGGATCCTTGACGAAGCTGTTGCTCATGGCGGAGACATGGACCAGGCCGTCCTGGTGCACTCCGATGTCGACGAAGGCACCGAAGGCGGCGACATTCGTCACGGTGCCTTCTAGCACCATGCCAGGTGTGAGGTCCTTGATGGTCTCAATCCCCTCGGCGAGCGTAGCCGTCTTGAACGTCGGGCGCGGGTCGCGCCCCGGCTTGTCCAGCTCAGCCAGCACGTCCGTGACCGTGGGGATACCGAACGTATCGTCGGCGAAGTCCCCGGCCCGCAGCTTGCTCAACACGGCGGTGTTCCCCACCAGTTGGGCAACCTCCACTCCGGTGGATTCCACGATGCGGCGCACCAGTGGGTAGGCCTCCGGGTGCACGGCGGAGCCGTCCAGCGGATCGGCCGCGCCGTTGATGCGCAGGAAGCCCGCGGCCTGTTCGAAAGCCTTCGGCCCCAGACGCGGCACCTTCAGCAGCTCCTTGCGGGACTTAAATGCGCCGTTTTCGTCGCGGTAGGCCACGATGTTTTCCGCCAGCGTCGGGGTAACGCCCGCCACCCGGTTCAGCAAGGATGCACTAGCCAGGTTCACGTCCACGCCCACGGAATTCACCGCGTCTTCGACCACGCTATCCAGGCCAGCGGCCAGCATGGTCTGGTTCACGTCGTGCTGGTACTGTCCCACGCCGATGGACTTCGGGTCGATCTTGACCAGCTCCGCCAACGGATCCTGCAGGCGGCGGGCGATGGAGACCGCACCGCGCAGCGAGACATCCATGTCCGGAAATTCCTGGGCCGCCACCTCGGAGGCCGAGTACACAGAGGCGCCCGCCTCGGAGATAACAACCGTCTGCGGCCTGGTTCCCTCGGCCAGACCGGCGATCTCCTTGGCCAGCTTCTCGGTTTCGCGGCTGGCCGTGCCGTTACCGACCGCCAGCAGCTCCACGCCGTGCTTATTCACCAGCGCGCTGAGGATTGCCCGCGCCTTATCCCACTGGCCGGAGTGCGGGTAGACCACCACAGTGTCCAGCACCTTGCCGGTGCCGTCCACCACGGCGCACTTCACGCCGTTGCGGTACCCCGGGTCCAGGCCCAACGTTGCCCGGTGACCAGCGGGGGCGGCCAGCAGTAGGTCTTTGAGGTTTTTAGAGAACACACTCACGGCGGCCTCATCGGCCTTTTCCTTCAGGCGCATGCGCACATCCACCGCGGAGCTGACGGCCAGCTTGGTGCGCCAGCCGAAGCGCACGCATTCGGCGCGGAACTTGTCCGCGTCGTCCCCCTGCGGCTGCAGTCCAGTCCGGTCGGCGATGATGCCCTGGTAGAACTCGTCGTCCTCCCCTGGCGCGAAGTTCACGCGCAGAACGCCCTCGTTCTCTCCGCGCAGCAGCGCCAGGATGCGGTGGCTCGGCAGATCCTCAAAGGATTCGTCGAACTCGAAATAATCGCGGTACTTCTGCCCCTGTTCTTCCTGCCCTTCGATCACCGCGGATTCCGCGCGGCCGCGGCGGAAGTATTCCTCGCGGATCTCCCCCACCAGATCTGCGTCGGTGGAAATGTCCTCGACCACGATGGCACGGGCGCCGGCCATCACGGCGGCGGCGTCCACAAACCCTTCCTGGACGTAGTCCTCCGCCGCATCGGGGCTGCCACCGGCGAGCAGCTTGTCAACCAGCTCGCCCAGACCGGCCTCGCGGGCGATGGCGGCCTTGGTGCGGCGAGACTTCTTGAACGGTAGGTAAAGATCTTCGAGGCGCGCCTTCGTGTCCACGGCCATGATCTTCTGCCGCAGCTCGTCGGTCAGCTTTCCCTGCTCATCGATGCTCTTCAGGATCGCTTCCTTGCGGGCGGCGAGCTCGCGCAGGTAGTTGAGGCGCTGCTCTAATTGACGCAGCTGGCCGTCGTCCATACCGCCGGTGATTTCCTTGCGGTAGCGGGCGATGAAAGGCACGGTAGCCCCATCGTCCAATAGGTCTATGGTGGCCTGAACCCGGGGCGTATCTACTCCGAGTTCACGGGCAATGATGCTAGCGATGCTATCTGTCATTCCCCACATTCTAGAGGGGCTACTGCTTGCCGAAATCCTCGCCCCACTCGGGAGCAACACCAGTGAATTCCGTTGCAGTCATTCCAGGCGGCGGTCGGCAACCAACCACCTGGCGTTGAAAGCCTTAGCCCTTAAACCAACCAGTCACGGCAGGGGCGATGTTGGTGTAGACGTGCTTGTGCTCTTGGTACTCAGCCAACCCGGTGGGGCCGAGTTCACGACCGTTACCGGACTGCTTCATTCCTCCCCACTCCGCCTGCGGCAAGTAGGGGTGGAAGTCGTTGATCCAAATGGTGCCGTGACGCAGCTTGCGCGTAACCCGTTCTGCCTTTCCGGCGTCCGAGGTCCACACGGCGCCGGCCAGGCCGTATTCCGTGTCGTTGGCGATCGCCACGGCCTCTTCCTCGGAGGTAAAGGTCTCGATCGTCACGGTCGGGCCGAAAGCCTCGTCGTGGACGCAGTCCATCTCCTTGGTGCAGCCGTCGATGACGGTCGGCAGGTAGAACGCGCCATTGGTCAGATCAGTGTTGCCCGTGGAGTGGGAGCCCTCGTTGTCCTCAGCCGTCGGAATACGACCGCCGCAGAGGATTTTCGCCCCCTGCTCGCGTGCGTGGTCGACGTAGGCGGCGACCTTGTCACGGTGATCGGCGGAAATCAGGGCGCCGGTCTCGGCGGCCTCGTCCAGCGGGCCACCGATCTTAATCTGCTCGGCCTTGGCCACCAGCGCCTCGACGAACTTGTCGTGGATGGATTCCTCCACCACGATGCGGGAGCCCGCGGAGCACACCTGACCGGAGTGGACGAACGCGCCGTTGAGCGCGTTATCCACGGCAGCGTCGAAGTCTGCGTCTGCAAAGATGACGTTCGGGTTCTTGCCACCCAGCTCCAGGGCCACGCGCTTGACGGTCTCCGCCGCATTGCGGGCGATCAGCTTGCCGGTGACCAGACCGCCGGTGAAGCTGACCATGTCCACGTCCGGGCTCTGCGACAGCGGGTTACCGCAGTTCGCGCCTGCGCCGGTGATCAGGTTGGCCACGCCAGCCGGCAGGCCCAGCTCATCCAGGATGCTCATCAGCAGCATGGCGGTGTGCGGGGTCAGCTCTGCCTGCTTCAGCACAAAGGAGTTACCGGCGGCCAGAGCGGGAGCCACCTTCCAGGCCACCTGCAGCAGCGGGTAGTTCCACGGGGTGATCAGGCCGCAGACGCCAACCGGTTCGGCGTCAATACGGGACCGCACGTTCGCGTCACCCGGATCGACCACACGACCGGCCTCGTGCTGGACCAACGTACCGAAGTACTCGAAGGAGTTGGCAATGTCCTCCATGTCGATCTCGGACTCCGCCAGACGCTTGCCGGTATCGGCGGATTCTGCGCGGGCGAACACGTCCTTGTTCTCGCGGATCTTGGCCGCCACCTGCAGCAGCAGCTTTCCGCGCTCGACGGCGGGTACGTCGGCCCAAACGCCGGAGTCGAAGGAAGCGCGGGCCGCGGCGATGGCCTTTTCCGTGTCCACGTCGGAGGCCTCGGAGACCTCACCGACCGTGGTGTTGTCGGCGGGGTTGATGATCGTGCGGGTCTCGCCGGCTTCGGCTGGCACCCACTGGCCGTTGATGAACAGCGAAGCGGGGGCGCCAGAGTTCTTGTGCACTCCGGCCAGCAGCTCGCAGGTGGTTGGGTCGAACAGTGCATTGTTCATAGTTGGGTTTCTCGCTTTCTTGGGGTTCTTCAGGGCGGGAATGTCTGGGCGGGAATGTCGGGCTAGTCCTCGATCCAGGTGCGCACCGGATCCGCACCGTCGGACATGTCCGAAGTTCCCGGAAGGTCGCGCTGCATGTGCAGGAACTCCAGGTGGCGCTCGTACAGGTCCAGGACGTTATCGATCAGCTGCTCGGTGGTGTAACCGTAAATGTCGTAGCCCAGGGAGCCGGTGTTGTCGAACACCTCGAGTCGGTAGTAGTTCTCCTCGTTGCTGGTGCTGCGGGTGAAGCTCGGCACCGGGTGCTCCATGGGGTAGATCTGGTAGCGGAAGTCTTGCTCTTCGCCCAGGTGGAGGGTCAGATCCAGCTGGTTCACCGGCAGGTTCGGCACCTTGGCGGCCACCAACGTAGTTTCGATCCCCTCTTGCCTTTAGCTCGCGAGCGACGGATTCCAGCGCGGGTTGGGCGACGTTCTGCAGGTACTCGTTTGCCTTGTCTTGGCTCGGCCAGGTGGAGGCGCGCGACAGGCGCTTGCGCCAGGTCTGTTTGTCTCCTCCACCACTGGAACGACCGGACATTGCGGCGTGCAGGGACACCCCGCGCGCTTCGGCCGCGTAGTTCTCCAATCGCAGCGAACGCCACAGACCAAACATGATCAGGTAGATCACGATGGTGAACGGTAGGCCCATCACGATCGTCGCGGACTGTACTGTTTCGACGCCATTAATTTGCAGCATGACCAACGTCAGCACACCGACCAGCACGGCCCAGAAGATGCGCGACCACTTGGCTCCGTCCTGGCGGGAATCCTCAATCTTGGAGGTGAAGTTGGCGGTCACCAGCGCGCCGGAGTCGGCGGAAGTGATGTACAGCAGCAGGCCGATCAGCGTGGACAGGACGATCAGCACGGTGCCGCCGTTCATGTCCTGCAGTAGGGCATAGAAGCCCTGCTCTGGGTTTTCCATAGTGCTGTTGGCGAAGTCATCGTCGCCACCGATCACGCGCTTCAGGGCGGTGTTACCGAACAGGCTCATCCACAGCAGGATGAAGAGGAAAGGAATGGTCAGCACGCCGACCACGAACTGGCGAAGGGTGCGTCCGCGGGAAATGCGGGCCAGGAATAGGCCGACGAACGGAGCCCAGGCCACCCACCAAGCCCAGAAGAACAGCGTCCACGCGCCCATCCAGGCCTTGGTGGATTCCGGATCCTCGGAGAAAGCAAACGTATCCATCGTCATGCCCGGGAAGGAAGACACGTAGTCTCCGATGTTCATGACGAGGGCGTCAAGAAGAAAAGCAGTCTGGCCCGTAACCGTGACGTAGATGACCAGCCCGATGGCCAGCAACACGTTAATCTCACTCAGGCGCTTAATACCCTTGTCCACGCCGGAGACAGCGGACAGAGTGGCAATGCCAACGGCGAAGACAATCAGGCCGGACTGTACGGCCACGCCTTCCTCCCATCCGAAGATTAGGTGCAGACCATAGGTCAGCTGCACCACGCCAATGCCCAGGGAGGCTGCGATACCGAAGACGGTTCCCAGCACTGCGGCGACGTCCACCGCACCGCCGATTGGGCCATGGATACGCTTGCCGATCAGCGGGTACAGAGCGCTACGGATGGCCAGGGGCATGTTCAGTCGGTAGGCGTAGTAACCAAAGGCCATACCCATCAGCGCGTACAGAGCCCAGCCGGTGATGCCGTAGTGGAACAGCGCCCACACGACGGCCTGCTCGGCAGCCTCGCGGGACTGCCCATCCCCCACCGGAGGCGCCATGTACTGAGTCACCGGCTCGGCGACGGCGAAGAACATGAGGTCTACGCCGATACCAGCTGCGAAGAGCATCGCCGACCAAGAGAACAGTCGGAACTGCGGGCGGGAATGATCCGGACCGAGGCGGATGGAGCCGGACTTCGAGAACGCGACGACCAGGACGAAGATCACGGCAACGGTTGCGGTAACGATGTAGAACCAGCCGAGGTTGGTGGAAATCCAACCTGTAACGGAAAACAGCGAATCCTTTGCCTGCTCGCGGCCGAAGAATGCGTACAAGGCGACGATCAGAATACCGACCGCCGAGATAGCGAAAACAGGCCAGTTGGGCTTCGGGGGCGTGACTTCGCCCGGCGAATAGCTGTCGCGGTCGTTAACATCGAAAGAGCCGACGATGACGCGCGGGGTGGCGCCGGTCGATTCGGCACCGTCGGCAGATGCCCGCCGGTGGCCGTTTTCGGAATTTGTCATGTAATTCTCCTCAAGTACTTCCCGCCAAAGGGAGTTCATTTTCTAAGAAATACAATTGTCTAGAGTACACAGGTATTACTAGGAAGTCAGCACATCCCCTCACATAGGTGCTTTATCTACCTCACTAGCGAGGTGCATTAATCATGCTTCCGACCTGCTACCTAGCGAAGCGATAAATAAATGTGGCATACTGTTCAACGACCAATCATTTAACTAGGAGGCAAGTGAATAGATGGGTTTCATCGACAAGCTGATTCCAGGTAAGAAGAACGACACCGCTGGCCAGGTAATCGAGGACCGCCGGCGCGACGTCGTCATCGTCGGTGGCGGTTCCGCCGGTTCGGTGATGGCCAACCGACTGTCCGAAGATTCCACCAAGGACGTCATGGTGCTGGAGGCAGGCCGCCCGGACTCCCTCTGGGACCTCTTCATCCACATGCCGGCCGCTTTCTCCTTCCCCATCGGCGACAAGCACTACGACTGGAAGTACGAATCCGAGCCGGAGCCGGAGATGAACGGTCGTCGCATCTACCATGCACGCGGCAAGGTGCTGGGTGGTTCCTCCTCCATCAACGGCATGATCTTCCAGCGCGGCAACCCCATGGACTACGACAAGTGGGGCAACCTGCCGGGCATGTCCAACTGGGGCTGGAGCCACGTCCTGCCCTACTTCAACAAGATGGAAACCGCCCTGGGCGCCGACGCAAACGACCCGCGCCGCGGCCACAACGGCCCGCTGAAGCTGACCCGCGGTCCGGCTACCAGCCCGCTGTTCCAGGCCTTCTTCAAGTCCGTCCAGCAGGCCGGTTACAACCTGACCAACGACGTAAACGGCTACCGCCAGGAGGGCTTCGCCCCCTTCGACCGCAACATCTTCGGCGGCAAGCGCCTGTCCGCGGCCCGCGCATACCTGCACCCGGTGAAGGACCGCAAGAACCTGGACGTCCGCACCCGCGCATTCACCACCCAGGTCCTGATCGAAGACGGCAAGGCCGTGGGCGTGGAGTACGAATGGAAGAGTCAGACCCACCGCGTATTCGCGGACAAGGTCATCCTTTCCGGTGGCGCCTTCAACACCCCGCAGCTGCTGGAGCTGTCCGGCATCGGTGACCGCGAGGTGCTGGAAAAGGCGGGCGTCGAGGTCAAGAAGCACCTGCCCGGCGTAGGCAACAACCTGCAGGACCACCTCGAGGTCTACGTGCAGTACAACTGCACCCAGCCGGTGAGCTCCCAGCCGTACTACAAGATGATCAACCGCCCGTTCATCGGCCTGCAGTGGCTGCTGACCCGCCGCGGACCGGTTGCTTCCTCCCACTTCGAGGCCGGTGGCTTCGCCCGTTCCAACGACGACGAGGCCTACCCGAACCTGATGTTCCACTTCCTGCCGATGGCGATCCGCTACGACGGCTCCCAGCCGGAGGGCGAGCACGGCTTCCAGTTCCACGTCGGCCCGATGTACTCCGATACCCTGGGCCACGTACACATCAAGTCCAACGACCCGAAGGAAAAGCCGGAGATCCTGTTCAACTACCTGGCTACCGACCAGGATCGCCGCGAGTGGGTCGAGGCTGTCCGCACCTCCCGCAAACTGCTGGATACCCCGGCGATGAAGGAATTCACCGACGGCGAGATCTCCCCCGGCGCTGCCGTGCAGACCGATGAGGAGATCCTGGAGTGGGTCCGCAACGATGCGGAGACCGCACTGCACCCGTCCTGCACCGCCAAGATGGGCCCCGCCGATGACGAGATGGCGGTTGTCGACCCGGAGACCATGCAGGTCCACGGCGTTGAGGGCCTGTACATCGCCGACGCTTCCGTCATGCCGATCATCACCAACGGCAACATCTACGCCCCGGTAATCATGCTGGCGGAGAAGGCTGCCGACCTGATCAAGGGCGAAAAGCCCCTGGATCCGATCGACATCCCCTTCTACCGCGCAAAGCAGGGCATGCCGCTGTACGCAGAAGGCGAAGAGGTCCGCGATCACGTCAACGCCATCCCGGGCGCTGACCACTAAATGCGGCTAGGGCTCTAAGCCGTCCAGATACGCCCGATCTGCCTCGGATAGCTCCACGCTATCCAGCAGGTCAGGGCGTATTTTTTTGGTTCTAGCTAGGGATTGTTCCCGGCGCCACTGCGCAATCTTGGCGTGGTTGCCGCTAAACAGCACGTCGGGCACGTCCAGCCCGCGCCATTGCCGGGGGCGCGTGTAGCTGGGGCCTTCCAGCAACCCGTCCTGGAAGGAATCCTCCTGGTGGCTGGCCTGGTTGCCCAGCACGCCGGGGATCAGCCGCACCATCGCCTCGGCCATCACCAGCACCGCGACCTCGCCGCCGATCAGCACGTAATCGCCGATGCTGACTTCCTCCACCCGGTAGCGGTTCTGCGCGTCGTCGACCACGCGCTGATCGATACCCTCGTAGCGGCCGCAGGCGAATACGACGTGCTTTTCCCTGCTCCACCGCTCCGCCATGTCTTGGGTGAAAGGCTTTCCTGCCGGTGTGGGCACGATCAACAGCGGTTTTTGGACGCCACCCGCTTCCTCCCCTGCCGTCTCAGCCTTCCCCTCGGGTGCTGCGGGCAGCAGGTTGCGCTTGTGTTCCGCCGAGCTTTCCAGGTCGGCGGAGGCAGCCACCGGCCCGGTGCCGGCCGCGACGTCATCGAGGGCAGGCCCCCAGACCTCGGGCTTCATCACCATGCCGGGACCGCCGCCACAGGGTGTGGAATCCACAGACTGGTGCACGTCGCTGGTCCAGTCGCGCAGGTTATGCACGCCGACGCTGAGGATCCCCTGTTCGATGGCCTTGCCCAGCAGGGCGTGGCGCAGGGGCTCGAGGTATTCGGGGAAGATCGTTACTACGTCCAGGCGCACGGCTAGCTCAGCTCCAAAAGCCCCTCAGGCGGGGTGAGTACTAGTACTTCTTCTTCCAGGTCCACCACGGGGACGATTTCGTGGCGGAAGGGAACGAGCACTTCCTTTCCAGCCGTTGGCAGCTGGGATTCGGCGTCGATAAGAATAACCAGCAACTGCCCGGCCGGGGTGCGCTCGACGGCGACGACCTGGCCGACCAGATCGCCGAGTTGGATCTCGTCGCCCTCGAGATCCGTGTCGGGGGCCAACAGGTAGGCGGTGAGGCCTTCGAGTTCATGGTCGTAGTAGCCGTCGTCGTCCTCGTCGTGCACCGGGGCGGCGAAGAATCGCACGCCACGCAGGGACTCGGCGGCGGTGCGGTCGGCGATTTCTTCGAAGGTGACCAACAGGCGGCCTTGGTGCGGGCGGTAGGAACGCACCGTCAGGGAAAGCTCCTTGCCCGCCTGCTTGCCTTTCAGCACCTCACCTGCGGCGAAGCGCTGCTCCGGGATGTCGGTGGTCGCGTCGACGACAACCTCGCCGCGTACGCCGTGGGGCTTGATAACCCGTCCGATCTGCAACTCCATAGGCTAGATAACACCCTGGGCCAGCATTGCGTCCGCTACCTTGCGGAAGCCGGCGATGTTGGCGCCGATGATGTAATCGTTTTCCTTGTCGTATTCCTTGGCCGTGACGTCGCAGGACTTGAAGATGTTGCGCATGATGTCGCGCAGACGCTTGTCCGTGTAGTCGAAGGACCAGGAATCGCGGGAGGCGTTCTGCTGCATCTCCAGCGCCGAGGTAGCCACACCGCCGGCGTTGGCAGCCTTGCCCGGGGCGAAGAAGATCCTGCGCTTGCGGAAGACCTCGATGGCCTCCGGAGTGCAGGGCATGTTCGCGCCTTCGGCGACGTAGCGGCAGCCGTTGTCGGCCAGCGTCTTCGCGGCCTCGCCGTCCAGCTCGTTCTGGGTGGCGCACGGCAGAGCCACGTCGGCCTCGACCTCCCAGATATTGCCACCCGCGTGGTAGGTCACGCCGTCGGTCTCCTTGGCGTAGTCGGACAGGCGGGCGCGGCGCACCTCCTTAACGTCCTTCAGCAGTTCGATATCCACGCCCTCCGGAGTGTGCACATAACCCGAGGAGTCGGACATAGCCACAACGGTTGCGCCAAGCTCCTGAGCCTTCTGAGCCGCGTAAATGGCGACGTTGCCGGAGCCGGAGACGATCACCTTGGCGCCGTCGAAGCGGTCGCCGTGGGCAGCCATCATCTCCTGGGTGAAGTACACGGTGCCGTAGCCGGTGGCCTCGGTGCGAACCAGCGAGCCGCCCCAGGTCAGACCCTTTCCGGTGAGCACACCGGACTCGTGGCGGTTAGTCATGCGGCGGTACTGGCCGAACAGGTAGCCAATCTCGCGGCCACCCACGCCGATGTCGCCGGCGGGAACGTCCACTTCCTCGCCGATGTGGTTGTGCAGCTCCGTCATAAAGGACTGGCAGAAGGACATGATCTCCCGGTTCGACTTACCCTTCGGGTCGAAGTCGGAGCCGCCCTTGCCTCCGCCGATCGGCAGACCGGTCAGGGAGTTCTTGAAGATCTGCTCGAAGCCGAGGAACTTGATGATGCCCAGGTTGACGGATGGGTGGAAGCGCAGGCCGCCCTTGTACGGGCCGAGCACGGAGTTGAACTGCACGCGGAAGCCACGGTTCACGCGCACCTCGCCCTCGTCCGTGATCCACGGCACGCGGAAGATCACCTGTCGTTCCGGCTCGCACATGCGCTCGATGAGGGCATAGTCTGCGTAGTGCTCGTCCTTCTTCAGCACGTACGTCAGGCTGTCCAGCACCTCTGCGACAGCCTGGTGGAACTCGGGTTCACCGGCATTGCGCTGAATAATCTGCTGGTAATAGCCGCTGACGGTTTCTTCGACGTTCATAAAAAGTGCCTTCTTCGCTTCTTGCATAGAATCCGCGATCGGCATTCAGCCGATCTGTGATGACAGTCATTCACTCTACTCCTCGTGGTGGACAACACCTTTATGGTGGTGGCTCGGGGGCGGGACACACTAACCCCAAACGCAAATGGCCTCAAACGCAACTAACCCCAGGCAAGGTGCGAACACCTGTCCTGGGGTTAGTGGAGTAAGTAGTGAAAACTACCAGCAGATTTTACTCTGCGGACTCAGCCTCAGCCTCGCCCTCGGAAGCCTCGCCCTCAGCAGCCTCAGCCTTCTCGGCCTCCTCAGCTTCCTTGGCAGCAGCCTCTTCAGCAGCGGCAGCCTCAGCAGCGGCCTTAGCCTCTGCCTCTTCCTTGGCCTTGCGCTTCTTCTCGGTGATAGCCTCTGCGGTCGGGCCATCGGCAGCCTCAGCCAGAGCCTCGTTGAACAGATCCAGCTTGGACTTCTTCTCCTCGGCCACCTTCAGGGTGCCCTCGGCGCCCTCGATGCCCTTGAACTTCTGCCAATCACCGGTGATCTTCAGCAGAGCCAGAACCGGCTCGGTCGGCTGTGCACCGACGCCCAACCAGTACTGTGCGCGCTCGGAGTCGATCTGGATCAGGGACGGCTCCTGGGTCGGCTGGTAGATACCCAGGTTCTCGATAACCTTGCCGGAACGCTTGGTGCGAGCATCCTGAACGACGACGCGGTACTCCGGGGTACGGATCTTACCCAGGCGCTGCAGCTTAATCTTGACGGCCATGTGTTGGCTCCTTTTCTTTGAGATGGTCACTGGGCAGTTCAGACGCTCCGAGAAAAAATATCTGCAAAAATTTTCCCTGCTCGGAGCCGGTTCAGCCCTTGGTATTTTTGCTGCGCGTGACCACCGGCCGACCGTGGTCGGGAACGGTGTTACACAGACAACCTGGATAAGTGTAGTGGCCGGTACCTGCGTTAACCAAATCCCCCTTCCTAGCGCCCCTTCACCTCCCGTCGCTTCCAACCGAGCCCGGCAAATTCGCGACGATCGCCCGCAACGTAGTGCGCGACGAGCTTCAGAGCCTCGTCGAGGTGCTTGGTCTTGCGCTGATAATTTTCGATCTGCCCAAAGTCGTGCCCCCAGCTGACGAGGAACCCCATGCGGAACCGACCGCTGTCGTTGTAGACGCGGATATAATCGCCCTCAACCTGCGAGTCGAGCACCTGGATGAAATCTCCGGTCGCCGGCAGCCTCACGGCCTGCAGTTCGTGCAGGTTGTCAGCCCCCAGCGGAACGGGTTCAAAAAGGTTCGACTGCATCTCGAAACGCTCCAATTCCGCCGTTAGCATCTGCGACTGACCAAAACTGTCCCAGCTCACTGAACCGAGAAGCTGCGTTGGCGACTGAACAAAAATTTTGAAAGCATCGCTGACCTGCCCACCCGACAAATCATGCGCATCATTCTTCATCCCACCGGGCAATTCGTACGATAGGCAGTAGCCTCGCTTATCGGTTTCGATAACCATCAGAAACTCTTGGAAGTCTTCGTCCGCCACACCAGGTCCCGTGTGAATACGGTTGCACACAACTACCTTTTCATCGTCGGCGATTCTCTGTATAGCTTGCGCAAAAGCGGCACTGGACGGCTGCATCCAAGATTTACTAGTGAAGCTATCGGTTCCCTTCATCATGAGGCAGATATTCGACGAGTCTGTGGCAGTCCATGCAAAGTTCAGTAGCACGTGGTTTCCGTTCACCACCATGGAAATACCGTGAGCCACTGCGATGTTAGACATCTGCGTCAATGTATCTAAAAGCCCGGCGCGATCCACCCATACGCTCGTTAGAGCCTGAGCTTCGACAGCGCCACCAGCCGAACTCGTAAACTGCAAACCAGCCGAACGCGCTTCCAGCAAAGCTCCGACAAAACCACGCATCTGTTCAGAGGCGGCGTGGTTGTTCTGCGCAAGCCAGTGCTGGAAGTGCACAACGGTCGTATCCGCCCACGGTTCGGCGCGCTGCGGCAGCATCAGGAAGCTCACCTCCGCCATCCCTCGGGGTGCCCAGCGCTCTTCCAGCGATGGGATAAAAGCTCTGAAGACATCATTAACTTCGGCCACGTCAGCAGCTACGTACCAGCGGGCAAACTCCACTACCCCCTGGCCGCTGGTGAATGTGCGGGTCGCAACAAACCCGTTGTCCCGGCTTAAGGCAGCGAGCCATTGGCCCGTGCGAGTCTGGCCAAATAGTAAGCGCTCACCATTCTTGTCCTGCAGCGGCATCATGGTTCCCCGCGGCAGTTCGAGCACAGCCTCAAACCTGCGCAGTGGCATCGCCGCTCGCTGCACCAGAGTTACATTCTCTGACGTGGTCTTTGCTTCACTCTCTTGCCACGGGAGATGCTCAAGGTATGGGCTACGATCCGCGAACGCGAGCAGCAACTCTCGTGCTTCTTCGTAGTTACTGGCACGAAACTCGAGGTTCTTTTTATGGACGCCGAGCGCAGTCTCCGCAAACTGCCATGTCATCAGCCAGCTGCCGTCCGCTTCAAGTGTGGAGGACAATGTGTCGCTTGGCCGGATAAAGTTCCGTCCGATCCCCACCTTTAGCCATACGTCGGTCGGATGACGGGGGCGCAGAGCATCCTCAAAGGCTAGGTCCAAGGTTCTGCCGGAGACTTCGCGCCAAAAACTTCCGAGCGAGTTCGTCAATCTGGCTCCACTGCCGACCTGCATATCGGAGCCGACGCCGTTCGCGAGTAGACCTCTATCGTCATCGAAGACGAGAGCATGGTGCTTCATTGCGATCTGACAGATGCCCCGAATCCGTTCCGTATCGACCGGATCTACGAGGATCTTCACCCGTTGCTGTGGCACATACTTCTGCTTCAAAAAGCCTTCGAGATCCCGGCATACGTCCTCCATCCCTGGAGGCGGAACGTCCAGATCCGGCTGCTCTTGGGCATAAAACTCGTGGACAAGCTCGTGGTGGCTTGTGTGTGTCTGAGTTTTAGGGAAGTGAACGTACAACGGGGTGTGCGCCCTCTTCGGCTCTACCTTAATTCGCCTTCTATCCAGCGAAGTCCAGTTGTCGCCGACGAATGACTGGTAGATCTCGGTGGCCGCGTCCATATCGCTGGCGTATACGTTGCCGCGTTCGGTTCCGCCGCGGTTGTAGCCCCATTTGGTAATGACCCACCCGGGGTTGTCGGCAGGTTCGATCCGGAGGAAATCTCCGGGGGTGCGCACGTCCGTTATCTCGATCCAGCCGCCAGCTTCTTCGGACGCAAACTCCCTTAGTGCCTTTTTGAACAGGCGGTCGTCCAAGGAGGTGGATTTTCGAGTGTGGGTGCTGATCTTGAACGGCAGCTCCTCAGGGCCAAGCGAATAACCAAGCCTAGAGTCCCAGTGAATGAACTCGTCAAGCTGTAGCGGTTCGTAGGCTACCTGCTGGATAAGGTCGAGGGTTTGTCCTTGCGACAGCGACGTAGCTTCCCGTGTGGTCCGGCTCCGCCATTGCTCATGGAAGAAACTGCCGGATTCGTAGGCCGTGATGGTGAAGCGGTCGTGCTCTTGGCTGTTCGGTTCGACGATGAGAATTTGTCGGCACCTGGGGTGATCTTCGGACGTGTAGGTTAGCCGGAGTTGCCAGTTCGAATAGTTCAGCACCATCGCTTCCAATAGCACCTGAGGCGTGGCGACTTCCCACCGATTTCGGCACTGGCCGGACTCAAAAAGTTCTGCTGTGCTGCGCCACTGCCCTTCTCGGCGCCGCCCAGACGAATTGAACAGCACCTCACTGTTGTCAACAACTAAAGAAACGCCGTGCCGCATCGCCACTGCAGTTAGCAGGTCGAAGGCACGGTTGGATTCCTTTCGCGGGATCTTGATTTTAATCTGCCCGCGCTCTGCATTGTGTGGGTCGATGACATCGAACCACGAAGCGAAGTCCCGGTTTATCTTCTGGAAAAAATTTTCCACAGAGCCGACCGCTGCAAAGTTATGGCTCATCGCACACAGGTGCATTCTGCACACCGAGGAGTTGGTCCACGGCTCGTCGCGCTCCGGAAGCACCACGGCGCTCACGGTATGCGCCAGTGGCGCAGGGATTTCGGCGGTCTCCGGGAAGTAGTCGAGAACCTTCCCCCTCTCCTTGCAGGTATAGGCCTCCGCGATCTCCAGCAAGGTATCGGGGCTTTCAAAGTTTTTTTCAACCCCTTCGTAAGGCGATCGCTTCAAGGAAGCACGCCACTGCCCTTCCTGATCTCTACCCAGCTCCAGAGCACCTTCAACCTGGTCGTGCAGGCGTAGCGGAACACCCGGAGGAAGTTCACGGAATGCCCCGAGCCGACGCAGCCTGTACTGCGAACGTTGGCTGAGTTCGCAGGTCTTGATGCTGGTTTCCGCGACCGGCGCGTTTCCGTGGCGCTGAGGATCCTGCCAGTAGTGATGAAGAGTTGTCGGGCAGCGATCGGCGAAGGCGAGGAGCTGAGCTCGCGCCTCCTCATACGTCACCGCCTGGCGCCACTGAACATCGAAGATCTCATTGGTGGATCTTGCCCACACCACCTTGATCTCCCCGCTATCCAGCAGGTGAAAACGCATCGAGTGCCCGAACTCGTCGGGACGCGGATCGTACGTGGTGATGCGCACCCACACCCCCTCGCTAACGGGTGCACGCAGAGCATCCGCAAACGCCCAGTCAATTGTGCGTTCACTGACCTGGGCCCACGCCGTGCCCAGGGAATTTGTCACATAGAACTCTGGAGCGATCGCCCCGCTGATGCCGCTGGCGTCAACAAAAAGATCCGATGTACCCACAAAAGCAGAAACACGGTGCTTCAGCGCTGCGCGCCGAATATCTCCCACCACAAAAGGATCCTCGGTGTCCACCGTGGCGCATATCAGGCGGCGCGGCGGGAAATCTGCGCCCAGGATTCCCCCGAGTTCCTGGGCAAAATCTTCCATTTCTGGATCCGGCGTGCCACGCAATTCGTCGAGATCCGCATCCCGCAACAACGTGGCCTGAGTTTCAGCGTTGTTCAGAATGCGTGGCTCGGGCCGGACGAAATGAAACTCGAATTCCATATCGCCCAAGCTACAGCGGTTCGCCTGGATTTACAGGGCGAAGCCAGACGCTACTTCTTGGGGAAGTTCATCTTCGACAGGTCGATGCCCTCGAACCCCGGGGGAAGCTGCTCCTGCATCTTCTCCAGGTCCTTCATGCTGGGCATTCCGCCGCCCATGCCCGGCATCCCCGGCATTCCCGGCATGCCGCCGCCCATGCCCTTGCGCATGTTCTTGCGGTTCTTGTTCTTGGCGTTCTTGCCCTTCTTGCCCTTGCGGTGGTTCTTCTGCTTCTTGGTCGCGGAGCGCCCACCCAGCCCGAACTGGCCGGCCATCTTGCCCATCATCTTCTTGGCCTCGAAGAAACGCTCGACCAGCTTGTTGACGTCAGAGACGCTAACGCCGGAGCCGTTGGCGATGCGCTTGCGGCGCGAGGCATTAAGGATCTTCGGATCCTTGCGCTCCGCCGGGGTCATGCCGCGGATGATGGCCTGGATGCGGTCGAGCTCCTTTTCATCCACCATGTCGGCCATCTTCGACATCTGGGAGCCGCCGGGCATCATCTTCAGGATGTTGCCCAAGGGACCCATCTTGCGGACCATTAGCATTTGTTCGAGGAAGTCCTCCAGCGTCAGCTCGCCGGAGGCCATGCGCATGGCGGAGTCTTCGGCCTTTTCGGCGTCCAGAACCTGCTCGGCCTGCTCGATCAAGGTCAGCACGTCCCCCATGCCGAGGATGCGGTTGGCCATGCGATCCGGGTGGAAGATGTCGAAGTCTTCCTGCTTCTCGCCGGTGGAGGCGAACAGGATCGGCTTGCCGGTGACCTCACGGATCGACAGGGCGGCACCACCGCGGGCGTCACCATCCAACTTCGTCAAGACCACACCGGTGAAATCCACGCCATCGCGGAACGCCTCGGCCGTCGTAACGGCATCCTGGCCGATCATGGCGTCAATAACAAAGAGCACCTCGTCGGGCTCCACCGCATCGCGAATGTTGCGCGCCTGGCGCATGAGCTCCTCGTCGATACCCAGGCGACCTGCGGTATCGATGATGACGATGTCGTGCTGGCTGCGGTAAGCCTCTTCGATACCGCGCTGCGCAACGTCGACGGGATCGCCGTGGCTGGTGCCCATCTCGTGATCGTGAGAATCCAAGCTGGTGCCCGGGTCCGGGGCGAAGGTCTTCACCCCGGCGCGCTCGCCGACGATCTGCAACTGCTGCACCGCTCCGGGACGCTGCAGATCACAGGCCACCAGCATCGGGGTGTGACCCTTCTTGGCCAGGTGCAGGGCCAGCTTGCCGGCCAGGGTCGTCTTACCAGCACCCTGCAGACCGGCCAGCATGATGACCGTCGGCGGGTGCTTGGCCAGGTTCAGGCGACGGGTCTCGCCACCCAGGATCTCCTTGAGTTCCTCGTTGACGATCTTGATGACCTGCTGGGCGGGGTTTAGTGCCTCGGATACCTCTGCCCCGGCGGCGCGTTCCTTGATGCGCTTGATGAAGGCGCGCACCACCGGGAGGGAAACATCGGCCTCCAACAGCGCAAGGCGGATCTCGCGTGCGGTGGCATTGATATCAGCCTCGGACAACTTGCCCTTGCCACGAAGCCCCTTCATGGCATTTTGCAAGCGGTCTGACAAAGACTCAAACACTAGTGAGTGCTCCCTTGTAGGTGTCGAAGGATGGCTTTTAACTCCCCCAGCTTAGCCAGTAGGCAGTAAAACAGTCACATTCCGGCCTCTACTCGGGCAGCGGGTCAGCTATCCCAGCAGTGCGTCGACGAAGCTTTCAACCTCGAACGGCGCCAGGTCATCCGCACCTTCGCCGAGGCCCACCATCTTCACCGGAACGCCGAGTTCCTCCTGCACCTGGAAGACGATGCCGCCCTTGGCAGTACCGTCCAGCTTGGTGAGCACCACGCCGGTGATGTCCACAACTTCGCGGAACGTGCGCGCCTGCATAAGGCCGTTCTGGCCGACGGTCGCATCCAGCACCAGCAGCACCTCGTCAACCTTGGCCTTCTTCTCCACGACGCGCTTGACCTTGCCCAGCTGATCCATCAGGCCCACGCTGGTGTGCAGTCGGCCGGCGGTATCGACCAGAACGACATCCACGCCTGCCTCGACGCCCTTCGCCACCGCGTCGAAGGCCACCGAGGCGGGATCTGCACCCTCGGCGCCGCGTACTGTTTCTGCTCCTACTCGACGCCCCCACGTCTCCAACTGGTCAGCCGCAGCTGCGCGGAACGTATCGGCCGCCCCCAGCAAAACCTTGTGCCCCATGCCGATGAGCACGCGGGACAGCTTGCCGGTGGTGGTGGTCTTGCCGGTTCCGTTGACGCCCACCACCATGATCACGGCCGGCTTCCCCTCGTAGGGCATGGCCTTGATAGAGCGATCCATGTCGGGCTTGCAGGCATCAATCAGAGCCTCGCGGAGCATGCCACGGGCTTCTTCCTCGCTGGACACACCGTTGACGGCGATGCGCTCGCGCAGGTCCTCGACCACCTTCAGTGTAGTTGGGGTGCCCAGGTCGGCCATAAGGAGGGTGTCTTCGATCTCCTCCCACGCGTCCTCGTCGAGGTCACCGGCGCTGAGGATGCCCAGCACGCCGCGGCCGATGACGTTCTGCGACTTGGACATGCGTCCGCGCAACTTGCCCAGGCGACCCTGGACGGGTGCGATCTCCTCGCGCTGCTCGGCTGGGGCTGGGGCTGGCTCTGGGGTTGGCTCGGGTTCTGGGGTTGGCTCGGGCTCTGCGACAGGCTCGGGTTCTGGTTCTGGCTCCGGTTCAGCGACGGGCGCCGGGGTGGGCACTGCCTTCGGAGCCTCGGGCTCAGGAGTGGCCTCCGGCCCTGGGGTTGGTTCCGGTTCTGGGGTTGGCTCGGGCTCTGGAGTTGGCTCGGGGGCTGGCGCGGTCTGCTTCAGCTCCTGGTCGGGGCGCAGTTCCGGCTGCTTCTCTGGCTGCTTCTCGGCGACGGCTGCACCGGCGCCACCACCGGCGGTGAAATTGAATCCACCCTGCGCCTGGTAATCGCCACTACTGGGCTTCTTCTGCTCAATCTCTTCCTTCTTCTCGAAGGAGATCTGCTTGGCCTTCTTCCGGCGCAAACCTAGGACAACCAGGAGCGCCACGATGATGGCCAGAATCAATAGTCCAATGAGGACCCACATCAAAACACTATTCATGACCTCCAGTGAATCAGAACTTTGCACATAATGTCGTGCTCAGCACTGACGTGTACCAAGTTTCGCTTCGACCGGCATAAGATAAGCCTTCGTGATCGAGTTCATTCGCGAAATTCCCCTCACGGGTACATGGCCAGAGGTTGTCACCTGGGCTGTGATTCTGGCGGTACTCTCCGCACTCTTCTTCGCCCTCCCCTCAGATCCCCCAGGGCGCCGATGGCGCGCAGTCCTGTGGTCGCTCGCCGTCACTGTCGTGCTCACCGGCGCCGGGCTCGCATTCTTGATGTTGGGCACCACCACTCCCTGGTCGGAGATCGGTTTCCGTCTACTGCTGGGTGCAAGCGCGCTGATCCTCGCTGCAAACATGGCGGGTTGGTGCGTGGGGGCGTCAATAAAAAAATCCTGGACGATCCTGCTCGTAGCGCTACTTGCCGTGGGCGCAGTGGCGGCGGCGAACCAGTCCTACGAGCTATACCAAGACGTCGGCGAGGTAGACCCCGTGGAGCTGCGCACCTTCCACAGCGTGGACGAACTACCGAAAGCACCGGCCGTACCGTTGAAGCAGTGGCGAGGAACCAAGCACCCCGATTTGCCTGCAGAGGGCAGCATGCTCAACGTCTCCGCACCGAAGAAGGAATCGGGATTCCATGCGCGGGATCTGCGGGTCTACCTGCCACCGGCATGGTTTAGCTCGCCAAGGCCGCAACTGCCGGTGTTGGTGCTGCTCGCGGGCATCCCGGGCGATCCCGACCAGTGGTTCGATTCGGGACAAGCTACCGAGATCGCTCGCCGGTACCAACAACAGCACGGTGGTGTAGCCCCGATCATCATCTCCGCAGATGCAACGGGCGGTACCTGGGAAAACCCAGTGTGTACAGACTCCAACAAGGGAAAGGTGCAGACCTTCCTCACGGTCGACCTGCCCCGCTGGGCGCAACAGCACCTGTCCCCCAACCCGGATCAGCACACGTGGACGATCGGCGGGCTTTCCTACGGCGGCACGTGCGCCTTCCAGGTGATCACCAACCACCCCGACAGCTACGGCAGCTTCGTCAACATCTCTGGCGAACGCACCCCCGACGACGGCACCAGCCACGAATCCACAGTGCAGAACTTCTTTGGCGGTTCCGAGGACAAGTTCAAGGCCCAGAACCCCGAAGATCTGCTGAAGAAGCGGACCTACCCACGGACCGCGGGCATGTTTATCGCCGGCCGGGACGATAGCTCTGCCAAGACGGCCCTCAAGCACCTGCAACCACTGGCCGTCGCCGCGAAGATGCAGGCCAGCTACCACGAGATATCCGGCGCGCACAATTTTAAGACCTGGCGCGGAGGACTGAACCTGGCCTTCCCGTTTATTGTCCGCCGGGGTGGGCTGGAAAGCTAAGGACCTCGCGGATCGAACGGCCCGTGAGAAGCATGATCAGCCGGTCCACGCCCAAGCCCAAGCCGCCGGTCGGCGGCATACCGTTTTCGAGGGCGCGCAGGAAAGCCTCGTCGACCTCCATCGCCTCCGGGTCGCCGCCAGCGGCTTTCAACGACTGCGCCTCGAGGCGGTCGCGCTGCTCCAGCGGGTCGGTGAGCTCCGAGTAGGCCGTTCCCAGCTCCACGCCCCAGGCCACCAGATCCCAACGCTCGGCCACACCGGGCTGGCTGCGGTGCTGGCGGGTCAGGGGCGACACGCTGGTCGGGAAGTCCGTATAGAACGTCGGCGTGGTGGTGGTGCACTCCACCAACTGCTCATACATTTCCTGCACCACTTCGCCGGCATCCCAGCCCGGCTGCACCGCAATGTCACGGTCGGCGCACAGGGCCAGCAGCTGTTCGAAGTCCGTCTCGGGCGTGATGGACTGCCCCAGACGCTCGCTAATGGCGCCGTAAACGGTCTTCACCGGGAAGTCCTCCGCGATGCTGACCAGCTTGCCCTCCGGGTCCATCACCACTGGCTCGCCGTAATAGGCCGTGGCGGCGGCCTGGATGATCTTCTGAGCGACTAATCGCATGGATTCGTAATCGCCGTGCGCCGCATAGGCCTCTACCGTAGTGAACTCCGGGTTGTGGGTGGCATCCACTCCCTCGTTGCGGAACACTCGCCCCAGCTCGTAGACCTTCTCCGCCCCCTGGGTCAGCAGGCGCTTCAGGTACAGCTCCGGCGCGATGCGCAGGTACAGGTCCTGGTTGGCCGCATTGCTGCGGGTCTTGAACGGCCGCGCGTTCGCACCACCGTGCACGCGCTGCAGAATCGGGGTCTCAACCTCCATGTATCCCAGCCCGTCCAGGGTGCTGCGGATCGCCGCGTTCACCACCGACCGGGCACGCAGGCGCTGGCTGACCTCCCCGATGCCAGCACCGCGGCGCTGCAATGGGTGTAGATCCTTCGCCTCCATCGTGATGTCGTCCACCAGCAGCGAAGGCTCGCCGGTACGGGATTCCCCGCGCACACCCGTCGCCGCCACCAGGTCACCCAAGTCGAGCGCACGGATCTTCCAGGCCAACTGCTCCCCCGGCGCCTCGACCAGGAGCTGGCAGGTGCCCGAGGCATCCCGCAGTTCAAAGAAAGTCACCCCACCAAAGTCGCGTTTGGCCACGATCCGGCCGGATACGCGCAGCGGACCGCCACGGTGGGCGTCACTACCATTGCCTTGACCTTCGGCAACCTCCGCGCACCGCACAACCGTAACGGCACCGGAGCCAGCGATAGGGTCAGCAACGGGCCAGGGCTCCACCCCAGATTCCCGCAGCGCCATGGCCTTCTTGATTCGCACGGCCGTTTGTTCGCTGGCGGTCTGCTTGTTCGCATCCGTCACCTGCTCCACGTAGTTCAGCGCTTGGGCTGCCTCGGGCTGGCTGGTGGCTGTGGATGTGTAGCCACGGTGCTCTTCGCTGCCGCTGCGGTTGAACAGGGTGCCCATGGTCGGCACGAAGCCCTCCGCAATGCCGGAGGCCAACCCGACCCGCGCCATCGACAGCGAATCCGGGTAGCAGACATAGCGCGGAATCCACACGGGCTTGTATTTCTGGTTCGACCTGTAGAGGGTCTCCATCTGCCACCACTTGGACAGGTACGTCAACACCCGGCGCGCTTGCCTGCGCACCGGTCCGACGGCCACGGCATCCTCACTGGCGAAGAGCTCGCGGAACACGGCGAAGTTCAGCGATAGCTTCTGCAGCTTCGCCTCGGTACACAGCGCCACGATCATGGTTTCGACCGTGCCATTCGGGGCGCTTGGGCTGCGGCGCATCAGATCCAGCGACGCGCCGCTGAGCCCCCAGGGGATAAACGACAGCACTGCCACCGTTTCCTCCCCCACCAGCGCTTCGGCCAGCAGGCAGTCTTTGTCCTGCGGGTCGCCAAGTCTGCCCAGGGCCATGGAAAAGCCGCGTTCGTCGGTGGTATCGCGCCACTGGTCGGCCAGCACCTCCACCCGCTGCATCTCTTCGGCGCTGAGTTCGCCGTGGCGGCGGATCCTTACACGCACGCCCGCCTTCTGTGCGTGCGCGCGGGCCTGACGCACCTCGCGCAGCTCGGAGAGGCGGAAGTTCTGCGTGTCGATGACGGCCTCGTCCCCCAGGTGGATCGAGCTCAGCCCATGTCGTTCGTACGCTCTGGTCGCTGGTTCGGACGCCCCCATCACAGCCGGAACCCATCCAAACGAACGCGCACGGTCCAGCCAGGCGGAGATTGCCTGATCCCAGTACCTCGGATCGCCAATCGGGTCGGCTGACGCCAAGCACACGCCAGCTTCGATGCGATAAGTCACCGCTGCCCGACCCTTCGGTTCATAGACGACGGACTTGTCGCGCCGGGTGGCGAAGTATGCCAGGGAGTCGTTGGTGTTGAAGCGGCGGATGAGGGCTCGCAGTGCTGCCTCGTCCTCCGGGCCGATACCGTATTCGTCGCGGTGCGAGCGGAGCAGAAACAGCCCCGCCAGCAACAGCACGACCGCGGCCAGGGCCGATACCAGGAAGCTGACGACCTTCGGCGGGGTGCCGGCGACGTGGGCGTGGTTAAACAGGGAGAACCCAGCGGAGTGGTTCAACGACCACAGCGTGCGCGTTTCGGCGGATAGGTTCCCATGGAACACGTGAACCAGCACCAGCGCGATGAGGAACACCGCGACGGTGCCAACCAGCCACGTCAGGAATGCGCCGAGGATTGCGCCCTTGACGGTGTGGGTGAAGAAATCCCTGCGTTGCCTGAGCATCAACAGCAGCAGCAGGAACTGCACCCCCATACCCGTCACAAACAGGGAATGTGCCCACTGTGGGACCGGGTCGAAGTACTGCGGCAGGCAAAGAAGTAGCACGTTGCTGACGTTGAGGATCAGCAGCGCTGCCACGGCCACGACCCAGGCGGCACGCTTCGCTTTGTACAGCCCCACGCCCAGCACCAGCAGCGCGGCCGACCACGCCACCGAGGGCACAGGCACTGGCAGGAAGACGTTATCCATCACCACCAGCATCTGGCGGACGTGCACGCGGGCGGCGCTGGAGATGCTGAGCACCAGTGCCATCAGCGCATAGGCGCACAGGATGGTGCCAATGAAGCGGGGGAAGAACGCCTGTGTCGCTAGCGGGTCTTTCGCGGCGCGGCCCCCTGCGCGGGTCCGCAGCTTTGGTAGGTTTCTGCGATCAACATTCACCCAATGAATTATGCACGCTGGGTTACACAGTCGGGCCGAACACGCCGCGCACCATCGCATCTGCCATCACAATGTCGCCCGTCACCAGATCCGGCACTAGGCGCGCCATGGCCGCCCACCCCGGGTAGGCATCCAGCAGTTTGCCCAGGCTGGACATCTTCTTGTGCGCGTACATGCGGGTGGCTAGCGCGAAGACCATGGAGACGACGGGCGCCAGCGCCCAGCGGTTCTCCGGGGTATCCGTATCCACGCCCTCCAGCTTGTCGAAGCGCACGCGCGCCGACAGGTACAGCTGGCGGTTGGCGGACTTAACCTTCCGCAGCAGCGTGACGGCGGTCTTCATCAGTTCCGGGTCGCCCAGCAGCGCGGACAGTTCCTGCCGCTTGTTAAACGTTTCGAACACCGCGATCAGGCGGCTGTTTTCGTCGCTCAGCGCGCCCGGTACCACGCCCGCCTTGCCGAAGAACATGTCCAGCACGGCCTGCTGCTGTGCCGCGTCCATGTGTGCGATCTGCACGGTGGTGTTATCGATGCAGGCAGTATCCAGCGAGACATCGCGCCCCGTGTCCAGCGTCTGCACGACCGCTTGCCCGGCGACTTGCTTGAGTTCCTGGCGCAGGCGCTTGTCCTTCGCCTTCGCTTCTTGGGTCTGTGCTTCTTGCGCTTCTAGTTCTGACGCCCCCTCCGGGTCCACCAGCGACAGGTCCCCCAGGATCTCGAGGGCTGCGATCCAGGGCGTGTTCGATCGTTCGGCTTCCGCACCCACCAGGGTGGAATGCACCAGCCCGGACAGGATGAATTGCGCGGGTCGGTCCGCCGCCGGAACCAGAGACTGGGACATGGCGTGAACGGATTCGCGCGGGTTTTTGGTCAGCGCCGTGCGCAGGTTATCCAGCACGTCGAAACGTCCGCGCAGCCAGCCTGCCCGCACGTCCCACAGGGTAGACAGTGTGGCCGTGTCGCTGGGCAGTTCCGTGGACTCCCCCGCTAGGAATGCGGAGAGCTTCGCCCACGGATCCTCGTCCGCGCCTTCACTGTGGGCTCCGAAGTAGCCGATGGCCTCTGCGACCGCGCTGTGCTGGCCAGCGGCCACGGGGGCGCGCAGGTAGTTGAAGCGATCCCGGCCAAACAGCTGCACGCTCAACGGGCCGGCGCCCACCAGCTCAGCGGGCAGGGTACCTTGTGCGATGGCCCCGCCTTCTGCTCCAGCGGGGGCAGCTGCCAACTCGACGAAGGTCGCCGGCTGCCAGGGGGCGGTGTTCGGCCAGACCCACGCACCAGCACCGGGAGCCCCGAAGTTCACCGGAACATCCGGCGCGTCGCTAGTGATGGAAAGTGCCGCCCCGTCGACCGTGGCGGAGTAATCGAAGCTCGGCACGATGCGGGCCAGGCGCACGCTCACGCGGCGATCCTCGACGAACTCCAACTCGATGGAGCCGGAGGTCAGGGTCGCCAGGGAGGCCTCGGCCTCGGCCAGGTCTACGAACCAGGTGACCTCGTCGATTGTCTGCAGCTTCAGGGTGCGCACGGGCGAGCCGTGGTGGTTGCGGATCACCACGCGGGCGTCCCCCATCAGCGCGCGGTTCTCTGCCTTCGAGCCCATGCCAGGGCGGAAGCCAGGGCGCACGCGGAAGCGGGTTTGCGTGTCGATGGAACGGGCGGAGACCTCAATGGGGTCGGTGCGCCACATCGGATCCTCGCCCTGCATCGTCAGCTGATAGCGCAGGCGCGAGGGCTTCACGATGACGGGCAGCGCATCGCCCGCGTCGGTCTCCACGATTGTCGTCGTGAAGCGGTCGGTGGGGCCGAGCTTCTGCGGAGGGATCTTCTCGAAAGGCTTGTCCCCCGGCAGCAGGCGCACCGTGACAGGGCTCAGGCCGCCGGCCATCGGCAGGCGCGTCTGGGCGCTGGGGCCGCTGAAGTCCATCTCCAGGGAAAGGCCTTCCACCAGCGCGTATTCGTGGCGGAAAGATTCGTTGCGGGGGCCGCGCAGGCGCACCAGGTACTCGCCGACCCAGGGGCTTTCCCAGGCCTCGGGGTCGAAGACGTCGAACAGGCCACCCTCGGCCGGAACCTCCAGCGGTTCCTCGTCCGAGACTTCCTCGCCCGTTTCGCCGGGTCCGGCGTAGGAGGAGACGGACAGGTACCAGGTCTCCGCTGCGCCGGAGATCGTCGGCGGGAACTCCACCTGCAGGCTTTCGCAGTGGATCACCTTGCCACTAGTCGTTTCCACGCCTCCAACTACGTCGTCGGGCTCGACGAACTGCACGCGCTGGCGCGGGTCCACCGCGCGCACGCCGACCATGGACGGGCTGTGCTCGCCGGGCTTGGCGATGTGCAGGCTCAGGGATTCGCTGAGGTCCAGCAGTCGGATTACCCACCCGTTCCAGCTCTTCATCGGCTGTTCTTCCAGTACCGGAATGTCCGTGCCGGTCACCGGATCCACGGCGGTGGTTTCGGCGGGAACGACAACGTAGACCTGCTGGTGGTGCAGGGAAACTCGGCCGGTCAGATCCGCCCCGCGGATGGTGAACACCAGCACCGGATCATCGTTATCCACCAGTGGCAGCTGCCAGTGCTGCCCGTCGTTGGCGTTGCGCACGCTGACCTTGCGCAGCGGCTGGCGCACCGGGATGTCCAGGATCTCCGATACGGCCCGCCCCGCGTTGTCGGCGTGCATCGTGCGGAAGGCCGCGGGCGCGCCGTCGAAGTCAACCCGCCAGCGCACCTCGGTGTGTAGCTTCCCGTCGACCTCTAGGGGCTGGGCGGGCAGGCGCAGAACCACGCGCTGTCGCAGCGTGTCTAGCTGCAGGCGCGGCTGGTCCTCGCGGTGCGCCACGCCTACGCTGTGACGCCGATCTTCCGTTCCTACCGGCCTCTCACGCAGCTCTTCGATCACATCCTCGAGGATGAGTGCTGGCAGCTCCACCGGCGGAAGGGTGTACTCCCAGGAGTCCGGGTGCGCCGCGGCGTGGGTGACGATCTCCACGATCGGGGCGATCAGCTTCGCCGCGGTGTCCGGCAGTGTGGCGCACAGTGGCCCCACCTGCCGGGGCTCGTCGGCCAGCTCGGCGACGATGCCGCGGGAGATCTCGGCGGCAATCTCGGAAGAGTCTATCTCCGTCGCGGCATCCGCGCCCTGCTGGCGGTGCCTATCCACCAGCTCGATTAGCTCCGGCACCCAGTCGGAGGCAATGCCCACGTGGGCGAACAGGCGCCCGAGTTCCCCATCAGGCCCGCCGGATACGCCGTCCATGGGATCCAGCCCAGCGGCGGACAGTAGCTCCGCGAACCGTCCCTCGATCAGTTGGGTACGTGTGGGCGTCGGCTCCAAACCAAGGCCGTACCAGTACTCCGCTGGCAGTTCCGAGACTTCATTGAACCGCGCGGCGCGGGACAGCAGAGTGGCGATCGTTAGCGCGGGACAGGCCTCTAGCAGGGCCTTCTCGGTGGATCCCGCGGCGACCTGGCGGGCGATAAAGGTACCGTAGAAGCGGGTAAGACGCTCTAGCTCGTCGCCGTCGATATCCAGCTCCACGAAGAGCTCGACGTCCGCCAGCTTCCCGGCCAGGGTCGCCTCCGTCGTCGATGCCCACGGCAGGAGGGAATCCTGCAGATCAGAGATCGGGCTGGTGTTAGCTGTTGCGCTGGCTGGACTCTTCTCGCTAGAACTCACGCGACCATCCTACGCCACCGTTCAGGCGGTCTTCTCGGGAGCCATCCTCTGCGAAATAACCCTGGTCACACCGTCGCCGCGCATGGTCACGCCGTACAGCACGTTGGCCACATCCATGGTGGGTTTCTGGTGGGTAATCACGATCAGCTGCGAATCCTTCCGCAGCTCCTCGAATAGGGCGATCAGGCGCCGCAGGTTCACGTCGTCCAGCGCGGCCTCGACCTCGTCCATCACGTAGAACGGGCTCGGGCGGGCCTTGAAGATCGCCACCAGCATCGCCAGCGCGGTCAGGGACTTCTCACCACCCGACAGCAGCGACAGGCGCTTGACCTTCTTGCCCGGCGGGCGGGCTTCGACCTCGATGCCGGTGGTCAGCATGTCGTCCGGGTCGGTCAGCACCAATCGGCCCGCGCCACCCGGGAACAGGGTGCTAAAGACCTGCGGGAAGGCGACCTCGACGTCCTTCCATGCCTCGGTGAACAGCTGCAGGATCGTGGCATCCACGTCGGCGATGACCTCGTGCAAGTCATTGCGCGCCCGCTCCACATCGTCCAGCTGCTGAGCCAGGAAGTTGTAGCGTTCCTCTAGCGCCTTGAACTCCTCCAGCGCCAGCGGGTTCACCTTGCCCAGGGAGTTCAGTGCCTTCTCGGCCTTCTTCAGCTCGGCCTTGGTGGCGGCCGCGTCAAAGTCCTCCGGCAGCTCCTCGGCCAGCAGCTGTTCGGCGGTGAGCCCCAGCTGTTCCATCGCCCCGGCCACGGCTTGCTCGATCTTCACCTGCGCCTGGGTGCGCGCCAGTTCGGCGGTGTGCGCGTTGTCGTTCATGCGCCCCAGCTGCGCGGTCAGGGCGGATACCTTGTCGCGCTGCTGCGCCATCGTGGTCTGCCACTGCTTGTGTGCGTGCTCGGTCTGCGAGCGGTTGGCTTCGGCGGTGGCCAGCGCGTCGGCGATGCGGTCGGCGATGCGCTGGGATTGTTCGCGCACGCAGGTCGCCATTTCCCGGGCGGCGGCGCGACGGGCTTGTTGCTGCTGGTGGTGTTTACGCGCGGCTTCTTCCGCCCGGGCCTGTCGGCGCAGGTTCTCGGCCTTGCCGCGGGTGGATTGCGCGCGTTCCTCCGCGGTGCGCTGCGCCAGACGAGCTTCCATTTCCATGGCCTTGACCTGGGACAGGTGCAGCGCTGCGGCATCGCGCTCGGCCGACGACGGCTCGGTCGTGTGGTCTTCGTCGTCCACGCGCGCCACGCGGTCGGCTAGCTCGTCGAGTTCCTCGGTGGCCTTCGCCAAGCGCTGCTCGGCCGATTGCTGTTCGGCGGTACTGCGCTCGAGTTGCCTCTGCGCCGCGTCGCCCTGCTTTTGCAGCGCGCCCAGGCGCTTGGCTGCCGCGTCGCGCAGAGCCCGGTGTTCCTGCTCCGCCGCGCGCGCCGCAGCCGCCGCGGTGCGTAGGTCGCTGGCCGCGTCGAGCGCACCGGATAGTGCGGCCTGCAGGTCGCCTAGTTCCTTTTTTTTCTTTGTGACGCCCTCTGTTTCCGCCGCGATCCTATCCGCCAACTCGACTGGGGTGGTCCCGCCGGAACCACTGGCGACCCAGCCGGCGCCGTAGACGGAGCCGTCCTTCGTCACCGCGCGCAGGCGCGGGTCCGCGGCCACGACCTTCCTGGCTTCCGCCGCACTATCCACCGCCACAACGTCCACTAGCAGGGCGGTCAGGGGGCGCAGCAGGTCGGCGGGCACGTCCATCAGGTCCAGCAGCCACTTACCCGCCGAAACGTCCGTATCCAGGCGGAACGTCGCGCTGGCATCCCCTTCCGGAGCCGACGGGTCCAGCAGCACCGCGCGGCCTTCGCGGGCATCGATGAGGGCGGAGATGAGGGCGTCCGAAAGAGGAGCCACAATTCCCGAGCTCGCCGCATCGCCCAAAACGGCGGCCGCGGCGGCACCCCATCCGTCGTGAATGTGCAGCTGCTCGGCCAGGCGGAGGGTGGCAATGCCCGCCTTGTCGGCGGCGCGGACGACTACCGCAGCGCCGTCGGTGGGGGTCAGCCGGTCCTGCCAGGCGGCGATGGTGGCCTCGGCGGTGGCGATGTCGCGCTCCAGCTGCAGCTGCTCGGCGCGCAACTGTTCGGCGCGCTCCTCCGCGCCTGCGGCCTCGCGGTCGGCCTGGGCGCGGGTTTCCTCCAGGTCACCGCCGGAGGCTTCGGTCTCGCGCAAGGCTTCCTCTGCCTCGGTGATGTCCTCCAGCAGGCCGTCGAGGGTTTCCTGCTGCTCGGCGGCGTTGTCCTGCAGGCGCTCGACCTCCGCGGCGGCGTTGTCGCGCTGGGTGGCGGCAGCCTCGTGTTGGGCAAGCAGGCGAACCACGCCCTCGCGCCGGTCGGCGATGGCGCGGACCTGGGCGAAGTGCTCCTGCTCGGCGGCGCGGGCGGCCTCCTCTGCCTCGGCGACCTGCTCGGCGATCGTCTCCAGCTTCTCGGCGGCGATCTCCACGTTTTCTTCCAGCTCGGCCTGCTCCTCGGCGGCGCGCTCGGCGCGTTCCAGCAGCTCCTGTGGGTCCGGGCCGGACCATTCGGCAACCTGCGCCTGCTCCGCGCGGTCGCTGGCGATGCGCAGAGTGGCGGAGTTCTTCTCCTGCACCGCGGACAGCCGGTACCAGAGGTTCTTGGCCGCCTCGGCTTCCTCTAGGGCGGTGCGCAGTTCTTCCTCTGTGACGGCCAGGGTCTCGCTGTGTTCCTCCAGCTCAGCCTGTAGTTCGGCGCGCTGTTCGGCTAGCATCTCGCTGCGCCGCGTGGAGTCGTTGAGCTCCTCGGATAGCTGCTTAACCTTGTGCGCGGCCAGCTGCACGCGCGTGCTGCGGATGGTGGCCTGCACTGCGGAGGCCTTCTGTGCGGCCTCTGCCTGGCGCGCCAGCGGCCCGAGCTGTTTGTGCAGCTCGTCGGTGAGGTCGTGCAGGCGGTCGAGGTTGGCCTGCATGTTGACGAGCTTGCGTTGTGCCTTTTCTTTGCGACGCCGATGCTTCAGCACACCAGCGGCCTCCTCGATGAAGGCGCGGCGCTCCTCGGGGCGGGATTCCAAGATCTGCGATAGTCGGCCTTGTCCGACGATCACGTGCATTTCGCGGCCGATGCCGGAGTCGCTCAGCAGCTCCTGGATGTCCATCAGGCGGGCCTTGGCCCCGTTGATTTCGTATTCCGAGGCACCGTCGCGGAACATGCGGCGGGTGATGGAAACCTCGGAGTATTCGATGGGTAGTTTGCCATCGGAGTTGTCGATGGTCAGCGTGACTTCCGCGCGCCCCAGTGGCTTTCGGTCCCCCGTTCCGGCGAAGATGACGTCTTCCATCTTCCCGCCGCGCAGGGTCTTAGCGCCCTGCTCCCCCATGACCCAGGCCAGGGCATCCACGACGTTGGATTTTCCGGAGCCGTTCGGCCCCACCACGGCGCAGATGCCCGGCTCTAATTTCAGGGTCGTCGCGGACGCGAAGGACTTGAATCCTTTGAGCGTCAACGACTTTAAGTGCATTGCCTGATGCTATCAAACAGCTAGGCGGTTGCTCCGTTGTGAACCTCGCGGCGCTGGCACTCCGGGTCCGTACCGTCCCAGCACTCCACGTTCTTCAGCTCCGGCAGACTGTCGCGGTGGAAGATCGGATCCACGCCCGCGGCCTTCTGCTGGGAGAAGTCGCGCAGCAGCTTGATAGCCACGCCACCCAGCGGGACGATTGCGCAAAGGTTGATCAGAACCATCGAGGCGGCGAAGGTGTCGGCCAGGGACCAGACCAGCGGGACGGTGCCGATGGCGCCGCCGAACACACAGAGCACCACGAGCACGCGGAAGACGTTCAGCTTTGCCTTGGACTTGGTGAAGAACTCCACGTTTGCCTGAGCCAGGTAGTAGTTGCCCAGCACGGAAGAAAATGCCAGGAAGAACAGGATGATCGTGATGAAGTGGGTGCCCCACTCGCCCACCTGAGCCGACAGCGCGCTTTGAGTCAGGTTGGCCGTCTGCACACCTTCACCATAAGCCGGATCGGAAAGCAGGATGATGAAGGCCGTGATGGAACAAACCACCAAGGTGTCAAAATATACGCCAAGGGTCTGCACCAGACCCTGCTTGACCGGGTGAGATACCGCAGCGGTTGCAGCCGCGTTCGGGGCGGAACCCTGGCCGGCTTCGTTGGAGAACAGGCCACGGCGCATGCCGTTCATGAACGCCGCGCCCAGGGTGGCACCGGCGATCTCCTTTATGCCCAGGGCGTGCTCCACGATGGTGCCGAACATAGCTGGCACCTCGCTGATGTTGATTGCCAGTACCAGCACGCCCAGCAGGATGTAGGCGGTGGCCATCAGGGGCACGATCACCTGGGTGGCGTTGGCGATACGCTTCACGCCACCAAAGATCACCAGGGCAGTCAGCAGTGCCACCAGCAGGCCAACGCCAACCTTTAGCCACGCGGCATCGGGTGCGATGTTGGAGTTCAGGGCGTGCAGGGACGAACCCGCGGCCTCCGCGATGGAGTTGGTCTGCACCGCGTTGTACACGAAGCCATAGGTGATGGTGATGGCGATGCCGAAGATCAGCGCCAGCGGCTTCGCCCCCAGCCCCTTCGTCATGTAGTAGGCCGGGCCGCCCACGTAGCCGTCCTTGTCGCGGGACTTCCACAGCTGAGCCAGCGTGGCTTCCACGAACGCAGTCGCGCCACCGACGAGGGCGACCATCCACATCCAGAACACTGCACCCGGCCCGCCGAGTGTGATGGCGATGGCCACACCCACGACGTTGCCTGTACCCACGCGCGAGGCAGCAGAGATGCTGAAGGCCTGGAACGCGGAGATGCTCTCTCCGCTCTTACCGACCGCGGGTTCCTTCACCGAGCGGAACATGTCCGGCACCATGCGCAACTGCACCAGCAGGGTGCGGATGCCGAAGTAAGCGCCGGCGGAGAGCAGGAAGACGGGGATGATCTTCCAAATATTTTCGTTCAGCGTATTCGCAACGAAATTTTCAATCATTTCCATGGGAAAAAACTTACCCGAAACGATTGCTATCTTTGACACTGAGCACAATAGTGCGTGGATCTGCCACCGATCACAATGCGCTTGATCAGTGACCCACACCTCTTGCACGGCTCTCCGCCGCGCCCGTACACCTTCAGGGAACGCGAGAAATAGCCCGATGCTCCATTGACGTTGACGTACAGCGAATCAAAGCTGGTGCCGCCCTGTTCCAGGGCGCGTTCCATCACTTCCGCCGCCGCGTCCACGATCCGGTGCAGCGTGGGCCTGCTCAGCAAAGCGGCACTGCGCCGCGGCCGCACGCCCGCCAGAAATAGCGCCTCATCGGCGTAGATGTTGCCGATACCGGAGACAACCTCCTGGTTCAGCAGCACCGTCTTCACCGCCGCACGCTTGGCCTTCATCCGCTCCACCGCTTCCCGCGCATCGAAGGCGGGCTCTAGCGGATCGGCAGCGATGTGGCGGACGTTGTGGGGTAAAAATTTTTTGGACGCCCCCTCGGCCCTCACTCCCCACGGATCCGGCACGGTCTTTTCCAGCCGCCACTCGCCGAAGGTGCGCTGATCCACGAAGCACAGTTCGCGCCCATCGGATAGGCCCGCCCGGATGCGCACGTGCGGGGACTGCACCTGGCCGGGGTCGGCCACGAGCATCTGGCCGCTCATGCCCAGGTGCACTTGCAGCAGGAGGTCTTGGCCAAAATCCAGCCACAAAAATTTTCCGCGGCGTTTGACGGCGGAGACGGTGGCGTCACAAAGAAAAGAGACAAGCGCATCCGGGTCGCCGGAGCGAACGGCGCGCGGGTGACAGACCTCGACGTCGGTAAAGCGACGGCCGACGAGGTGCTCTTCGAGGCCGCGGCGGACAACCTCAACCTCGGGTAGCTCAGGCACGCTCTTTAAGTTTTTGCACGGCCTGCTTGGCGGCGGCGTGCTCGGCGACCTTCTTGGTGTGGCCTTCGCCGTGGGCGACCAGGTCGTCGATGGTGACGGTGGCGAAGAAGGTCTTGTCGTGCTCCGGGCCTTCGCCACGCACCTCGTAGGTGGGCAGGGGCAGCTTCATGTCGGAGAGCTTCTCCAGCAGCACGGTCTTCCAGTCCATGTTCAGGCCAGTCGTGGGAGCCTCGGTGATCATGTCGGAGAAAATACGCAGCACTGTGGCGCGGGCGACTTCGAAGCCGTGGTGCAGGTAGATCGCGCCGAGCATGGACTCCACAGAGTCCGCCAGGATGGAGTGCTTGTCCTTGCCGCCGGTCAGCATTTCGCCGCGGCCGAGCAGGATGTACTCCCCCATGCCCAGGCGACGGGCAACACCGGCCAGGGCGTACATGTTCACCACGCCGGAGCGCATCTTGGAGATATCGGATTCCGCACGCTCCGGGAATTGGCGGTACAGCTGCTCTGCAACGGCCAGGCCCAGGACGGCATCGCCGAGGAACTCCAGGCGTTCGTTGTTCGGCAGATGGCCGTTTTCGTTGGCGAAGGAGCGGTGGGTCAGTGCCAGGCGCAGCAGATCATCTGGCAGATCCACGCCCCAGGCTTCCAGCAGCGGGGCGTGGTCGGACTTGCCATAGGCGGCGTTGAGGGCGGCCTCGCCGGTCAGTCGGCGTTTACGAGCCATGTGGTTTTAGGGTGCCTTTCCTTTTAGAGGTTCTTGAACTTTTCCAGGCCAGCCCAGCGCGGATCGGGTTTGTCCTCGTCGTCTGCCTCTTCGCTGATGCCGTCCGGGCTCGGGGTATCCTCGCGGCACTCCGTGCCGAAGTCGGTGCACACGGGGCTGAACGGGGCGTTAAGCCCCGCCTCGTTGATCACCAGCTGGGTGATGTCGATGGCATTGTCGTGGACCAGCAGCGGCTCGTCGAGTTCTTCCTCGGCCTCGTCGTCCGCGCTGTCATCGGCCGTGATGAAGTCCGGGGTCAGGCCGAACACGTCGCTGATGGAGTATTCCAGGGTGGTGGAAAGATCCTGCAGGCAGCGCGAGCAGGTGCCCGTGGCCTCACCGCTGACCTGTACGGTGGCCATTATCGCCTCGCCCAAGTTCGCCAGGGTTCCATGAACTTCGACGGGCGCGCCCTCTGCAACGCCCAGCATGTTGCCGCCCCACGGTACTGGGGACGCCCCTTGGGCGTCGACCGGCTCGCTGAGTCCAGTAGGGATATCGCCGACTGCAAGAACGAAGGGGTTACTCATACCCTTCTTTCTACCCGGTTATCGCTGCTGACGGTAACCGTGGGGGTCGGAATCGTTCTGGTAGCCGGCGGTGCCGTTCTGGTAGCCGGAAGCACCAGCGCCCTTGCGCAGTGCGGAGCGATCCCGGTTGACGGTACGCAGCGTGGTGGTGAGGGTGTCCTCGAACTCGGCCAGGGTGGAATCGACGTAGCGGTCGCACTCGGTGCGCAGTCGGTCGGAATCGGCGTGGGCGGATTCGATGATGCGCTTGGCCTCGGCCTCTGCGTTGCGCACGACCTCGGACTCGGAGACCAGGCGGCGCTGCTCTGCCAGGCCTTCGTCGACGGAGCGCTGGTAGCTGGCGTTACCTTCACTGACCAGGCGCTCGGCCTCATCGGCGGCGCGACCGGTGACCTGGTCGTATTCCCGGCGAGCATCGCTGACCAGGCGGTCGGCCTGATCCTCTGCCTGCGCGACGGTGTTGGTGGCGCGTTCCTGGGCATCCTGGAGGATCTGGTCGGCGCGGTTCTGTGCGTCCTGCACGATCGCATTAGCTTCAGAGTTGGCGCTGGAGATGGTGGCGTCCGCCTGATCCTGCGCGTCCGCAACGATGTCGTCGCGGTGGTCGAGGACGTCCTGCGCATCGTCCATTTCGATGGGAATTGCGTTGCGCATTTCGTCGAGAATGTCTAGAACCTCGCGCCGCGGAACCATGCAGTTGGAGGTCATGGGCACGCCATAGGCCTGCTCCACCATTTGCTGTAGGTCATCCATACCCTGGAATGTTTTGTACATGGCTCCCACCATGCCATCACTTGACCTCAACTACAGGTTTAGACACGGCTTTTGGGTACGGCTTTGGGCGAGTTAGCCGCGGAACTTCTCCTCCACCGCCGCAACCACCGGCTCCGGCAGCAACCCGGACACGTCCCCGCCGTACTTCGCTACCTCCTTGCACAGGGTGGAGGACACGTACCCGTACTCCGGGGAGGTCAGCAGGAAGTACGTCTCCGCACCCGACAGGCGCTGGTTCATCTGCGCCATCGGCAGCTCGTATTCATAGTCCAGGGAGCTGCGCAGCCCCTTGACCATCGCCTGAATGTCGTTTTCCTTCAGATAGTCCACCAGCAGCTTGTCCCAGGTATCCACCGTGATGTTCTTCGGCCCGTTTGGAATGGCTGCAATGGACTTCTCGATCAGCTCGATACGCTCTTCCGCGGTGAACAGGCCGTTCTTGTTCGGGTTATAGGTCACCAGAACCACGACCTCCTCCCAGTTAGCCGCAGCGCGCGTAAAGATATCCAGGTGTCCCAGCGTGATGGGGTCGAAAGATCCAGGGCAAACTACTCGCATGCCAACTAACCTAACCCTCGCCCCGCCATATCGCCATGTCGAAGCGGGCGATGCCGTAGGTGCGCTTCTTTAGCTTCTGCCCGGTCGGCTCGAAACCCTCCGGCCACGCGGTTTCTGGTGAGGCACTATTGCGCTCGATCACCACGACGGCGTCACTAGTAAGAACAGGAATCAGCGCCTCCACCATTTCGGCGACAGCCTCGTCGGTGAGCTCGTAGGGCGGGTCGGCCAGAACCATCGTGTAGTGGTTGCGCGGGGCTCCGGCCAGGAAGGATGACGCTTTCGCCTCCACGACCTGCACCTTCGCCTCAGGCACGACGCGCGCGTTGTCCTTGATCACCTTGATCGCAGCGGCGCTGTTATCGACGAGCGTGACTTCTTTCGCCCCGCGGCTGGCGGCCTCCAGCCCAAGGGCGCCGGAACCGGCGAAGAGGTCCAGCACGACCTCGTCGACGAAGCCGAAACGGACCTGCAGGGAGGAAAACAGTCCCTCGCGGGCGCGGTCAGCCGTGGGGCGCGTGCCCTCGCTGGGAACCTTGATGCTGCGGCCGCGGGCGGTGCCGGAGATGATGCGTGTCATTGTTCTTGGGTCCTGCCTAACTGTTGTACTGGGCGGGTTGGTGCTGGGTGGGCTGGGCAGCCGGGTGAGGTTCCACGCGCAGCATCACGTCCCCGCCGTGCACATCCACGTAGTCCTGAGAGTTCGTCCTGCGCACCACCCCGGGCCCCGGCGCGAGCACAGGCGCTTCCAGCTTCAGCGATTCCACCGTGCATAGCGCGTCGCCGGTATCTACGGGTTCGCCGTCGGCGACGAGGAAGTGCACGACTCCCGCGAATGGGGCACAGATTTCCATGCCCCAGAGTCTAGCAATGCAGTGCCTTGGTATTGGCGCCTGGCTCTTGCCGCCTAGCTCTTTTCGATGTAGTCTTGGTCGTCGATCTCGATGTCCACCACCAGCGAGCGCGCCAGCTGCTCGTCGTAGGCCACCAGCGCCTCCGCGTAGTCGCGCGCAGATTCGATGATCTCGCCGTCGGTGCTGAGGTCTAGTAGTGACGCCCTTCGCGCCGACCGCCCCGACTGGTCCTCGCCCAAGATGTCTCCCTCGGTGCGCATCTTCAGGTCCTCCTCGGCCAGGCGGAATCCGTCGTTGCTGTCGGCCACCACCTGCAGGCGGTGGAAGGAGGGACTATCCGGCGCGGCGGTGGTGTGCAGCAGGCACAGCGAATCCCGCCGCCCGCGGCCGATGCGCCCGCGCAACTGGTGGAGTTGGGAGAAGCCAAAATTCTCGGCCTCCAGGATCATCATCATGGAGGCGTTCGGCACGTCCACGCCGACCTCGATGACGGTGGTGGCGACCAGCACGTCGATCTTCCCGGCGGCGAAGTCCTGCATCACCCGGTCCTTGTCGGCGGCGTCCATTTTGCCGTGCAGCATGGCCACGCTGCAGCCGGGGAGTTCCTGCGTGGCGATGCGCTCGCTCCATTGTTCCACGCCGGAGTAGCCGTCGATGCGGGGCGCGACGACGTAGGCCTGCCCGCCAGCGTCGATTTCCTCACGCATGCGTTGCCAGGCCCGCCGCACCCAGTGGTATTTGTCGGCGGGCACTACAACCGTTTCGATGTCCCCGCGTCCGCCGGGTTTGCCGACCAGCGTGATGGGCGTCAGGTCGCCGAACATTGTCATTCCCACCGACCGCGGGATCGGGGTGGCGGTCATGACCATCATGTGTGGGGTCGCGTCCACCGGCGCGGATTCCCGCAGCTTGTTGCGCTGTTCCACGCCGAAGCGGTGCTGTTCGTCGACGATGACCATGCCCAGGCGATAGAACTCCACCGAGTCCTGGATCACCGCGTGCGTGCCCACCAGGATGTCGGTCTGCCCCGACACCAGATCCAATAGCGTGCGCTGCTTGTCGGCCTGCTTCTGGGATCCAACCAGCACGGATACCCGCACGTCGGTGTTTTCCAGCATCTTCACTAGGTTGCGGGCGTGCTGCACGGCCAGGATCTCCGTCGGCGCGATAAAGGCGCACTGGTAGCCGGAGTCCACGGCCCACAGCATGCTTATCAGCGCCACCATCGTCTTGCCGGAGCCGACCTCGCCATGCAGCAGCAGATTCGCCGGGGTCGTCCCGCCCAGTCGGGATCCGATGTCCTCCAGCGCCATTTTCTGTCCCGCGCTGAGGTCGAAGGGCAGCCCCGCAATGAGCTTCCCCACGTTCTCCCCCGGCGCGAGTGCCACGCCGGTGCGCTTCGTGGCGTCACTACGTCGCAGAGCCATGACCAGCTGCAACTCCAGCGCCTCGTTGAACTTCAGCCTGCGCCGGGCGGGTTCGGGCCCGGCTTCGGTGGGCTGGTGAATGTGCCGTAGTGCGTCGGCGAAGCTGATCAATGGCCGCCCCTTTCCGTCGACGGGCCAGGCGGGCGCGCCGGGGTTGCGCCGTGGCAGGGGCAGGAACTCGCCGGGCTCGTCCATTACCCGCAACACGTGGTCCATCACGCCCAACATCTCCGCGGTGGAGGTGCCGGGGCGGCGCTTGTAGCCCGCCATCCACGGCTTGGCCAGCAGTTCCTGCGCGGCGGTCTCCGACCCCATGACGTCCACGATGGTCTTCAGCGGCCCGAACATCCCGAACTCCGCATCCAGGGCGGGCAGGATGGATACGTAGCTGGGGTTTTTGAGCTCCCACTGGCCGTTGAACTCGGATAGCTTGCCGTGCAGCAGCATCATCGAGCCCTTCTTGATGCGCTGCCGGTGGTAGGCCACGTTCCCGAACAGTGCGGAGCGGAAGTTCCGCACGCCGTCGGTGAAGGTGAAGGAAAGGAACTTCCGCGGCCCGCGCCCGGAGAGGTTCTCCCGCTCAGCCGCATGGAGGATCTCTCCGGCGCACGTGTACTTCTCCCCCACGCGCAGCTCGTCCAGGCTCTGCGGCGAGCCGAGCCGCGCGTAGGTTGTTGGGAAGTTCAGCACCGCATCCGCGATCGTCTTGATCCCGGGTTTATCCGCCAGCCGTTTGGCGCGGTCGTTGGAGATCGCTACCGATAGCGGGCGCGGGTCCTGCCACCCCAACATGGGCTATTCCACTCCGATCTGCACCAGGCGCGGGTCATAGTCGTTGCCTTGTAGTTCGATGCGGTGGTCGTCGATCTGCACGTCCGGGTAGAGCTCCGCGAACGTGGCCTTGAGCCCTTCGATGGTCGCCTGATCGGTTGCCGGGGCACTCCACAGTAGGGTGACTAGCTCGCCGCCGTCGGCCAGCATAGAGCTCAGCGTATCGACCATGCCTTCTGGCGGACAGGTGGCGTAACGCTGCGAGTCTACTGCGTCGATCATCTCTTCGACATTGTCGTCCCAGTCCACCCCGGGATCGTTCACCGCCAGCGCCGCTAGGCCGCCGACCAGCGATTTTGTGTCGATGATGTCGATCTCGCGCGCCCCATCCAGCCCGCGCAGCACCGACATGTCCTGCCCGTTGGTCAGCACGGCGACCGGTCCGCTGCCCAGGTTCCGCATTGCTTCGCCCAAGGTTTTGTTGTTTGGTGACGCCACAGCCACAGCACCAGCGGCCTCAAACAACTGGGCCACTCCGCCGGTGGGCGTGAGCGCCACGATGAACGGCCCGTGGTTTTCCGCCTTGGGTTGGCTGGTCGTCGGGGCGGGCGCGCCCTGGATTCCGGGGTGGCTGGCTTCCCCGTCGGCGGGCAGAACCTCGATGCGCAGATCGGTGACGGTGCCCAGTTCGAAGGCTTTTTGGATCACCGGGCCGGCCTGGTCGGTGTGCACGTGCGCGGTGCCGGCTTCCGGGGCCAGCGGCCCCACGATCACGGAGTTGCCGTGGGCCTCCAGCAACTCCCGCAGGGCATCCAGGTTCCCCTCGAAGAAGAACATCACCTCGACTTCTTGCTGGGTTCGGTCGTGGTCGGACGTGGGGGCGTCATCAGTAAAACCAGCACCCTCCAGGACATCGACCAGGGCCTGCAGGATCACCACGAGGCCTTGGCCGCCCGCGTCGACAACACCCGCTTCGGCGAGGACGGGCAACTGGTTGGGGGTATCGGCCAGGGCCTGCTCGGCGGCGTGCAGCGCGCGGGAAGCGACGGCGGAAAGCTGCGGATCACCATTGTGGGCGGCGGCTGCGGCGGCATCGAGGACGGTGATGACTGTGCCCTCGACAGGCGAGGAAATCGCCGCGCGGACGAAGCCCACCGACTGCGACAAAGTGTCGGCCACAGCGGGGCCGTCGATGTGCCCCTTGGAGGCGCTTTCGGCGAGGGCGCGCATCACCTGGCTGAGCACCAGGCCGGAGTTGCCGCGGGCGCCGCGGACAGCGCCGGTGGCCAGGGCGATGGTGACTTCGGAAAGGGTTGCGCCCTCCGGCAGCGCATCAACGGCGGCGACGGCGGTGGCCATGGTGTGGGCCATGTTGGAGCCGGTATCGGAATCCGGGATCGGGAAGACGTTGAGGGCGTTGATGGCCTGGCAGTTCTCGCGCAACTGGCTGGCGGAATGCCGCGCCCACTGGGCGACAACCTGCGCGTCGAGCTGGGCGGGTGCCTGATTCACCGGCTGTGCTTCTGCCACCGGTTGCGCCTCTGCCTTCCTAGATTTCACTCCCACTACCCTAGCGAACCAGCCGGACAGCAGGGCGGTTTGCGGGATCGTGGCGCGTTGAGGGTGCTAGAGCCGCCAGTCGACGGGCGCACCGCCGGAAGCCTGGAGGATCGCATTTGCCCTGCTAAACGGTCGCGAACCGAAGAAACCCCGGTAGGCGGACAGCGGCGAGGGGTGCGGGGACATCACGCAGCGCTCCGGGCCGATGAGGGGTGCGAGCTGCTGGGCCTGCTTACCCCACAGGATCGCGGCGAAGTGCGGGTTGGCGGCAACCTGGCGGACGGCGGCCTCCGTGATGGCCTCCCAGCCACGGCCGCGGTGGCTGCCCGCGTTGCCCGCCTGCACAGTGAGGACGCGGTTGAGCAGCAGCACCCCACGGTCGGCCCACGGGGAGAGATCCCCGTCGGCAGGGGCGGGCAGCCCGAGGTCGTCTGTGTACTCGATGTAGATGTTCTTCAGCGACTTCGGCAGCGGTTCGCCCGCGGGCAGCTCCGCGGAGAACGCCAGCCCCACTGAGTGCCCGGGCGTGGGATACGGATCCTGCCCGACGATCAGCACTTTCACCTGGGTGGGGTCGACTTCGAAGGCTCGCAGAATTTTTTCTGGCGCAGGCAGGGTCTGCGCTCGCTGCGCCTGGCCTGCCGCAGCTTGTGCCCGGCCTGCCGCAGCTTGGGCCTCCTCCAGCGCACCGGCCAGCACCGACTGCAGCCCCGGCAGGTACCACGCCGGGTGGATGCGCTCGATCAGCTGGTGCGCCTGCGCTTGCGCCTGTGCATGTGCTTGTGCCTGTGCAGAGTCCATATCCACTGCCTACACCGACTGCCAGCCGTTTGTAAATGGCGGGCGGCCACCGTCGACCAGCACGTAATCCAACCCGCCAGCCGGGTCCTCCCCAACCTCCTCCGAGAGGCTGCGCACAGTCCCGATGCGGCGGTAGCCGCTGGGCATGCGGGCGTCCGTAGTTCCCAAAAGAGTATGGTCCTCGCCGCCGGTGTAGATCCACTCCAGAGGGTTCTTGCCCGTCATCTGCGCCGCGTGCCGCAGCTTCTCGTCGGGCACCAGCGCCGCCCCGTCCAAGTCCAGGCACACCCCGGAACGCTCTGCGATGGCGCACAGGTCCACGATCAGCCCGTCGGAGTTATCGGTCATGGCGCTCGCACCCGTCGCCCGCGCAACGGAGCCACGGCCCGGCTGCAGGCGCGGGGCACAGTGCCAATCCGCCAGCTCGTTGAGGATCGGATCGTCGGCCGGGATCGCCTTGCGCGAACCATAGTGCCGCAGAATCGCCAGGCCAGCCGCGCTGTAGCCAATCGGCCCGCTGGCGATGATCCGTTGCCCCACGCCCGCGCCATCCAACGTCAAAGCCGCGGCCGGGCCGGAAAGCTCCCCCATCGCGGTGATGGAAATGACCAGGTCCTTGCTGGTCACAACGTCCCCGCCAACTAGCTCCGCCGCCCACGGCGATGCGGCCTCGTCGATCCCGCGCGCAATATCCGCCACCGTCTGCAGCGGCAGATCCCCCGGCGTGGCAATCGCCATCAGAATCGCCGTCGGCCGCGCGCCCATCGCCTGGATGTCCGCGAAGTTCTGCGTCACCGCCTTCACCCCGACCTCCCACGGAGTCGAGTAGTCGAACGTGAAGTGCCGCCCCTGAACGAGGATGTCCGTCGAGCACACGTGCCGTGAATTGGTACCGGCGGGTTCCAACACTGCGGCGTCATCACCATTAAGAGAACTCGGCGCGGCGTTGCGGATCGCCGCGATGGTGGCGGCCTCGCCGGCCTCGGCGACAGTGAGTGAAGTGCGCATGCAACAGTCTTTCCGTAGTGCGGTGTGCGGGCGGGGTCACCTTGGGATCCCGCGAACAGTCTAATTAAGATGGTGCGCTATGAGTGACGAAGCCTCCTCCCCCGACTCCACCCCGCGTGCCGTTGATACCCCGCGGTACCTGATTATTCTGTCGACGGTGCTGGCCGTTGCGCTGATTATCGCGGTGATTACGGCTGCGAAGATCACGGTGGATCGGAAGGTGTACGCACCGATGGCGATGGGGCCGGTGGATGCGCCGGAGGCGTCGTCGCAGGTGTGCGCCGATTTCGTGGATAGGTTGCCGGGCGACCTGGGGCGCTTCCGCGCTGTGGAACTTCGGGAGCCCGCGCCTTCGGGTGCTGCCGGGTACCGCGACTCTTCCGGCGCGGAGCTTTCCGTGCGCTGCGGAGTGAACGTCCCCGACCAGTACACAGTGTTGTCGCCGGTGTTTTCTGCGGGGGAAGTGCGCTGGACGGCTGTGTCCGATGCGACTCCTGGCTCTGACCTGCGGACTTGGTATGCGGTCGGGGGGTCGCCCGCGGTGGCGGTGACGACGTCGGCGGATGTGGGTGGCGCGCTCGGCGCGGTGGGTTCCGCTCTTTCTTCTATTTATGACGCCAACTCTCCAGCAAAGCCCGCCCCCTACCCCCTGTCCGATGCTCCGGTGGCTGGCGGTTCCGACGGTTCCGGTGGCGAGACTGATTCTCCCGCGTGCCGTAAGTTCCTCGACTCCCTGCCGACCGCACTGGGCAGCTGGCGCCTGGTCCACACTTCCACGGGCTCCGGCAGACTCTCTGACCAGGCCAAATTTGGTTCCCTTCCCGAAGATGTGAGCCGCTCCGCACTTGACAAGGCCCCCAGCGGCTCGGCCACATACTTGGCCGACGACCGTGAGCCGGTGGTCATTCGCTGTGGCTTGGCCATACCAAAGTCTTACGCCCCGGGAGCCCAGTTGACCCAGGTAGACGACGTCCCCTGGTTCTCCGACCCCTCGCTTTCGCGAGGCTCAACCATGGGCCATTGGTATGCACTTGGCCACGAACAGATCGTCGGCCTCGCGATGCCTCAATCCGCCGGCGACGAGGTCATTGCCTCCGTGACCAGTGCAATCTCCTCTTCCCTTAAGAAGACTGAGAAGCAGCCTGCCCCTGCCCAGCAGTAGCCCGCCCTTGCAGCTCACCTCTGCAGCTCACTTCTGCAGTCCGGCGCTTCCCAGCTGCAACAGCCCCCAGACCCAGCAGAAGCAGCCCTTCCCCGCAGTCCCACACTTCCCAGCTGCAACAGCCCCCAGGCCCAGCAGAAGCAGCCCCCAGGCCCAGCAGAAGCAGCCCTTCCCCGCAGTCCGGCGCTTCCCAGCTGCAACAGGAACCTCACGCGCACCATGCTATAAGTGCTAAATGTCGCTAAATGTCGCTAAATGTCGGAAAAGTTGCAGAACGTAAACTTGTCTCTCGCACCCTCGCGAGCAAAAAGCTCCTGACCAGCAGGTTTGCAATATTGAAAATGCGCCCCAGTAACAAACTGCAACTTTTCCGACACTTTCGCCCTCCGCGGCCCAAAAAACTGCAACTGTCCCGGCACTGCCCCGCCCTCCGCGGCCCAAAATATTGCAACTGTCCCGGCACTGCCCCGCCCTCCGCGGCCAAAAACTACAACCGTTCCGACACACCCCCTCCCTCACGCAGGCTGACAATAGGCACACCCAGCCCCAATGCCGTCAGAACGGAAATCTGCCCCCGCAGCTGGCTAAAACAGACACTCCCCGCGCCAAATGTCACTAGGCCAGGGCGCGGGCGATCAGCGCGCTGACCAGGTCGCCGAAGCTCACGCCATCAGCGGCGAACATCTTCGGATACATCGAGATCGGGGTAAACCCAGGCATCGTGTTGATCTCGTTCAACACGGGCCCGTTTTCCGTGGCAAAGAAGTCCACTCGCGCGATGCCGTCGCACCCCAGCGCGTTGAATGTGCGAATGGCCAGTTGACGGATCTCCGTCAACGTCTCCGCAGGCAGCGGCGCCGGGATGGTGGCGGAGACGGTCGAATCGACATACTTGGCGTCAAAACCATAGAACCCTTCGGCGCCATCCTCAGTACCGTTCAGCATCGCCGGAACAGAAGACACGATCGAGCCATCCGCGTGCTGCAGCACACCGCATTCGACTTCGGCGCCGTGGATCATCGCCTCCACGATCACCTTGCCGTCGTGTGAAAAGGCCAGGTCAACGGCGGAATCGAAGTCCTCCCAGCTGTCCACCTTGGAAATGCCGATGCTGGATCCGCCGCGCGCGGGCTTCACGAACACGGGCAGCCCCAGCCGCTCCTTTTCCTCCGCGGTCAGTTCGCGTGGCTGGAACAGGATCAGCTCCTCGCCGACGGGGATCCCGGCTTCGCGTGCCAGCCGCTTGGTGAAGTCCTTGTCCATGCCCGCCGCAGACGCCAGCACGCCGTTGCCGACATACCTCACGCCCGCCAGATCCAGAACGCCCTGCACAGTGCCGTCCTCGCCGTTCATGCCGTGCAGCACGGGGAACACAACGTCTACCTGGGCAAACACCTCGCCTGCCTGCGGGCCGGTCACGTAGCGCATCTCGCCAGCGCCGCCCTCAGCCGAGTCAGCCGAGCCAGCCGAGCCGCCAAAAGTCAGCTGCACGTGCACACCGTCGTCCTTCACGCGCGGCATGTCCCGCCCATCCGCGCGCAGCTGCGTAGTATCCGTCGTCCCCGGCACCCACGCGCCGGTTTCCGTAATCCCGACTGGCACCACCTCGTAGATCTCGGGATCCAGGTGGTCGATCACCGCACCTGCACTAATGCAAGATACGGAGTGCTCAGTCGACTGCCCGCCGTACAGAACGGCGACGGTGGTTCGTGCGTGCTTCTTGGGTTCGTTACTCACGGGTTTTTACCTTAGCCCTTTTCTGGACGCCACATCCCCACCGCCCCGCAGTTTCCCCTACTCTGCCTTCCGGCTGCGCCCAAGCAGCCCCATCATCACCTGCTGCACGTCTGCGGCTTCGTGGCACACTCCCACGACGGCTTCCGTGATCGGCATTTCCACGCCGACCTTCCCCGCCAGCTCGAACACGGACTGGCTGCTGACCACACCCTCGGCAACCTGGCCCTTAGTCGAGGCAGCAGCCTCTTCCAGGGTCTCCCCCTTGCCCAGGTGTTCGCCGAATCGGCGGTTGCGCGACAGAGTAGAGGTACACGTTGCCACCAGGTCGCCCATGCCCGCCAGGCCACTGAGTGTCCGCGCGTCCGCGCCGACTTCCAGGGCTAGGCGGGTGGTCTCCGCCAGGCCGCGGGTGATCACGGTCGCGGCAGTGTTGTCGCCGAATCCCATGCCCGCGGCAATGCCCGCCGCCAGCGCGATGACGTTCTTGCACGTGCCTGCGATCTCGCAGCCAATGACGTCCGTGTTCGTGTACGGGCGGAAGTACGGCGCGGCCACGGCTGCCTGGATCAGCTTCGCGCGGTCCATGTCGGTGCAGGCCACGACGGTTGCGGCGGGCTGGCCTTGTGCCACCTCGCGCGCCAGGTTCGGCCCGGTCAGCACGGCCACGCGTTCGCTGGGCACGCCCGCCACTTCGGAGATCAGCTGGCTCATCCGCAGGCCGCTGGAATGTTCGATGCCTTTGGCCAGGCTCACCAGGGAGGCGTCTGGGCCGATCAGTTCGGCCTCTGTCCATTTCTCCAGATTCCCGCGCAGCGATTGCGAAGGCACACCCAGCACCACGATCTCCGCGCCGTCCAGGGCCTCGGCGGGGTCGGAAGTCCCGGTCAGTGATTCCGGCAGTTCGATATCCCCCAGGTAGGCACTGTTGCGGTGATTGTCGCGTACGTCCTCGGCGACTTCGGAACGGCGTGCCCAGAGGCGGACCTCGTTACCGGCGTCGGCAAATACCTTGGCAACAGTCGTGCCCCAGGATCCTGCGCCCATCACTGCTACTTGCACCATCTGCTTGTTGCCTTCCCACCTGCACTGCGTGCGCTTACTTGTCTGCTTGAGTTCGATATAACTTTTGGGTTCGTTATACGATTGTCGGCAATAGTCTATCGAAAGGGATCCCTTTAAAAGTGATCACTCACACAGGAACTGGCGATCTTTCTACGTCCCTGGCCATGTCGCGGCACGATCAGGGGCACGTGACCCGCATCGGATCCCGCCCCAGCGAGGAGTTTGCCCGCCCCACCTTCGCCGCGGGTGCCGTTATTTGGCGCTTTTCTAAGGACGCCGCCGCCTCCACCCCTTCCGCCCCAGAGTCCACGGACGTGGAGATCGCCCTGATCCACCGTCCCCGTTACGATGACTGGTCCCTGCCGAAGGGCAAGGTCGATCCGGGCGAGAACTTGCCGGGTACCGCCATGCGCGAGATCTGGGAGGAGACTGGCTTTGACGTGCGCTTGGGCTGGCTTCTGGGGTACGTCCACTACCCGGTCGGTTCGCGCACGAAGGTGGTGTACTACTGGACTGCCCAGCACCTGTCCGGCGAGTTCGAGGCCAACGAGGAGTCCGACGAGTTGCGCTGGGTCTCCCCTGCCGAGGCGAAGGAGCTGCTGAGCTACGAGGCTGACCTCAAGGTCGTGGATGCCGCCATGGGGCTGCTGCAGCTGGGTTGCGACCGCCGTGTGCTGTACGTCCGCCACGCGAAGGCGCACGCCCGCGAGGGCTGGGCTGGCGATGATGACCTGCGCCCTCTGACGAAGAAGGGCCGCCGCCAGGCGGAACTGCTGGTCTCTGAGCTGTCGGGTTACCGCCCGGAGGCGATCGCGTCTGCCGTGCCGGTGCGCTGCGAGCACACGGCTGCGCCTATCGCTGAGGACTTGGGCCTGGAAGTTTCTTATGACGCCAACCTGGGCGATGCAGGGTGGGCTGCCGATTCGGATGCAGCGGTGGATGCGTTCCACGCCGCCACGACCGCGCCTGTGTCGATGGTCGTTGCCCAGGGCACGGTGATCCCGGGCGTGCTGGCCCGCGTTGCGGGCGAGCACGACGTGGAGATTGAGGATATGCGGGTGAAGAAGTCCAGCACGTGGGTGCTGCACTTCGCCGGGGATAAGCTGCTGGGGCTGGACTACCTAGCCAGCCCACTGTCCGTTAAGTAGGCGCTAGCTGGCGGGGATGGTGCGTGGCTTGAAGCTGGCGCGCTGGGATTCGAAGGCCTCGATGGCTTCCTCGTTGCGCAGGGTCAGGCCAATGTCGTCCAGTCCTTCCATCAGGCGCCAGCGGGTGTAGTCGTCCACGTCGAAGCCGAAGGTGTGGGTGCCCAGGGTGACGGTGCGGCCCTCTAGGTTCACGGTAATTTCCGCGCCCGGCTGCTGTTCCAGCAGCTTCCAGATCAGCTCAATGTCGCTTTGTTCCATCTGGGCGGCCAGCAGGCCTGCCTTCCCCGAGTTGCCGCGGAAGATGTCCGCGAAGCGGGAGGAAAGAACCACGCGGAAGCCGTAATCCATCAGCGCCCAGACGGCGTGTTCGCGGGAGGAGCCAGTGCCAAAGTCCGGGCCGGCCACCAGCACGGAGGCGTTCTTGTAGGGCTCCTGGTTCAGGATGAACTCCGGATCCTTGCGCCAGCCGGCGAAAAGGCCGTCTTCGAATCCGCTGCGGGTCACGCGCTTCAGGTAGACGGCGGGGATGATCTGGTCGGTGTCGACGTTCGAGCGGTTCAGCGGTGCCGCCACGCCAGTGTGGGTGTTGAACTTTTCCATGATGCTCTCTTCTGCTTTCTGCTCCCCCACCTGCTGATTAGTTCGCTGTCGGGGAGGCTCGAAAAAAAAATTTTTGGGCGGGTCTTGTGCGGGTATCTAGCGGTCTGTTTTACAGATCCGCCGGACCTGCAAGGTGGCCCGTCACGGCGGTGGCGGCGGCAACTGGCGGGGAGACCAGGTGCGTGCGCCCGCCCTTGCCCTGGCGGCCTTCGAAGTTTCGGTTGGAGGTGGAGGCCGACCGCTCACCCGGGGCAAGCTGGTCCGGGTTCATGCCTAGGCACATGGAGCAACCTGCGGTGCGCCACTCCGCCCCGGCGTCAATAAGGATCTGATCGAGCCCCTCTTCTTCCGCTTGCATCTTCACCCGCGTGGAGGAAGGAACAACGATCATCCGCGTGCCGTCGGCGACGGTGCGGCCCTTGAGGACGTCCGCGGCGGCGCGCAGGTCCTCGATGCGGGAGTTGGTGCAGGAGCCGAGGAAGACCGTGTCGATCTTGATGTCGCGCAGCGGGGTGCCTGGCTTGAGGTCCATGTACTCCATGGCGCGCTCGGCGGCGAGGCGGTCGTTGTCGTTGGTGAAGTCCTCCAGCTGCGGGATGGATTCTGCCAGCGGCAGGCCCTGGCCGGGGTTGGTTCCCCAGGTGACGAAGGGGGTCAGTGCGGAGCCGTCGATGTGGACGACGGTATCGAACTGCGCATCGTCGTCGGTGCGCAGGGACTTCCAGTACTCCACGGCGGCGTCCCAGTCCGCGCCCGTCGGCGCGTGCGGGCGGCCTTCGAGGTAGTCGAAGGTCACCTGGTCGGGGGCGATCATGCCCGCGCGGGCGCCGGCCTCGATGGACATGTTGCACATGGTCATGCGGGCTTCCATGGACAGCCTCTCGATAGCCTCGCCGCGGTATTCGATGATGTGGCCCTGGCCCCCGCCGGTGCCGATCTTGGCGATGATGGCCAGGATCAGGTCTTTGGAGGTCACGCCCGGCTGCAGTTCGCCGGAAACCTCGATGGCCATGGTCTTGAAAGGCTTCAGCGGAAGGGTCTGGGTGGCCAGGACGTGCTCGACTTCGCTGGTGCCGATGCCCATGGCGATGGAGCCGAAGGCGCCGTGGGTGGAGGTGTGCGAGTCGCCGCAGACGACGGTCATGCCAGGCTGGGTCAGGCCCAGCTGGGGGCCAACAGTGTGGACGATGCCCTGTTCAATGTCGCCCATGGAGTGCAGGCGGATGCCGAATTCTTTGGCGTTGTCGCGCAGGGTGGAGACTTGCAGGCGGCTGGTGGGCTCCTGGATTTCCTGCAGATCGCCGCTCTTCACTCCGACGGTGGGGACGTTGTGGTCCTCGGTGGCGATGGTCAGATCCGGGCGGCGGACCGTGCGGCCGGCCTGTCGCAGGCCGTCGAAGGCCTGTGGCGAGGTAACCTCATGAACCAGGTGCAGGTCGATGTACAGCAGGTCGGGTCCGCCATTTTCGCCCGCTGCGACGACGTGGTCGCGCCAGACTTTTTCCGCGAGGGTTAAGGGTTGGTTCGTCACGGTCTCTCCTCTGTGTCCGCTATACAGTTCCACTGGATGGAATGTATAGTATCAAATCATGGGACACAATACGGAAATTCCCGCAACAAGCGGCATTCAAGTTTTGGACCGAGCGATCTTCATCCTATCGGTCATCGCAGCAGAACCTCGCAACCTTTCCGACCTGTGCGCCATCACCGGCCTGCCGCGCGCCACCGCGCACCGTATCGCCGTCGCACTGGAAAAGCACCGGTTGATCGAGCGCGGGGTCGACGGTGCGTGGGTCACTGGCCCAGCCCTGTCCGAGATGGCGCCGTCTACCTCTTCTCGTCTTGAGGACGCCGCAGAGTTCATCCTCCCCGACCTCATGACAAAGACCGGCGAATCCGTGCAGCTATATCGCCTCTCCGGGATGGAGCGCGTGTGCATCGCCAACGCCGAGCCCGCCACTGGTCTGCGGGACACGGTTCCGGTGGGCCACCGGATGACGTTGAACGCGGGCTCCGCGGCGAAGCTGCTGGTTGCCTATGCGCCGGAGGCGTTCCAGAACCAGGTGCTCCCCCAGGCCGCGTACACGCGCGAGGACTTGGAGAAAATCGCGGCCGACGGGATCGCAGAATCCTCCGCCGAGCGCGACCCCTCCCTAGCTTCGGCCTCTGTGCCGGTCTTCGGGGCGGACGCGCAGAACCGAACGGTGATTGCCTGCCTTTCCATCTCTGGCCCCGTGGCGCGCATGGGCGACCACCCGGCGGAGAAGTTCGGCGCGGAGCTGAAGAACTCCGCCCGGCTATTGGAGGATCTGCTGCGGAAGTAGCGCAAGGCCTTCTGAAATAGTTTTTTAGAGCCCCGATTCCTTAGGAAAAACACAACCATGACCAGCGAAAACTCCGCAAACCAGAATCCGGCCACCAACGACAAGCGATACCACGCGGGCATTCAGGTCCGCCGGGAAGTCATGGGTGATGCATTCGTGGATGCCGCCCTCGAACGTAACGCAGGCTCCGACGGCGAGGCGCTGCAGAAGCACGTCACCGAGACCGTGTGGGGTTCCGTGTGGACGCGCGACGGTCTGGCCCGCCGCGACCGCAGCCTGCTGCCCTGTCGGCGATGAAGGTCGCCCAGGAGGTGCTGGTAGCGGAGCTCGGACCGCTGGAGGATTAAGTACGCGGCAGCTCGCGCCACTCCACCGTCAGCTCGCTGGCACCGGGGATGTCGGCACGCTTGGCACGCTCTGCCAGGAACTCGTAGAGGTTCTGCGTGCCGTCCTCGATTCCGTCGGCCACGTCTTCGCCCGCGGAGGTGATGTCCACCAAGGCCGGGCCAGTCGTGTCGTCGGGGTTGGCCAGTTCGGCGCCCCAGCCTCCCTCACCCCGCCGGCCGTCCTCGTCCGCCGAGAGGGTACGGAGCCAGGCTTCGGCTGAGGTGTGGGCGTCAATACCAAAAAGAGCGGCGCGGACAGTGGCGGGTGTGCCGTCGTTGCCGGGTGGGGTGCCCCAGAGCCAGTCCAGGTTTACACGATATGGGGAGAGAATGGGGGACTCCTTTAGTAGGGTAAAAGTATGAGCGATTACAAGGATAAGCGCTGCACTGACCAGGAACGATCCGCCGCTGTGGAGGTGCTGTCCGGGGCTATGGCCGATGGGCAGTTGACTCTTACTGAGTTCGACGAGAGGTCGGGGCAGGCGCATGCTGCTACCCAGCGTAGCGAGTTGGTGGACTTGCTGGATGATCTCGTGGATGAGCCTGCGGGGTTGCTCTTTGGACCTGGCGCGAGCACTGCGGTTGCGCACCGCGCGCCGAGTGACGTTGAGTGGGCTGCTCACCAGGCTTCGGACGCCCAACGCCACCGCGAAATGGTGCTTGCACGGTCGCGGTCGCTGGTGACTGGCGGGGGCTCCGAGACAGGTTTCAGCCTGGCGATATTCGGCGGGGTGACGAAGGCGGCGTGGCAGGTGCCGAAGGCTCACTGGAACTTCAATATCTTCGGGGGTTCGGACTTTGACCTGCGGGAATGCCGGTTCAGCGATCCGGTGACCACGCTATGGCTGAATAGCTGCTTTGGCGGTGCGGATGTGCTGGTGCCGGAGGGTGTGCGCATTGATATGGGTGGCCTGGCTATTTTCGGCGGCAACGAGCTAGTGGTGGAGAACGGCGCGATCCACCCGAACAGTTTGCCGGAAGACGCTCCCCTGCTGCTGATCCGCGGGCTGTCGATTTTCGGCGGTGTGACCGTGAAGGTTGTGCGGGGTTAGGCTCGACTAAAAACAGTCACACCGTTATCCAAACCGAAGAAACCTTGCACGATAACCAATTAAGCTCCTTCTCGAAGTAAGCCAAGCTATAAACCAGCGAAACCCCAACTTCAACTACCAGCCAGAACTAGGTTTCTGCAAGAACTGAAGCGTCCTGGGTTTAGTTCCGCTTCTTTTCCTACCCCGTACTGACGGGCTGGGTGAGATAATACTCGGTTTCTATTTCTTGTGGGGTGGTGTAGTCCAATGCTTCGTGAAGGCGCGTGGTGTTCCACCAATGCACCCACCGCAAGGTCGCCAACTCAACTTCTCCCACTGACGTCCACGGGCCTTGAGGGTAGATGAGTTCAGCTTTGTAGAGCCCATTGACTGTCTCCGCCAATGCGTTGTCATAGGAGTCGCCGACTGTTCCCACACTCGGCTGGATTCCAGACTCAGCTAGAGCCGTAGAGTATTTCAACGACACATTCTGACTGCCCCGATCACTATGGTGAATCAACTGGTTGCCATGGATTCTTCCAGCAGTGGTTAAAGCGTGCTCTAAAGTCTCCATCGGCAGCCCAAAGCCTGCCCGGTGTGTGCGCACGAAAGCTTCGTCGCACCAGGTCCGGGCGACAATCAGGTGTCTTTGGGCTTACCGTTGTTACCGGGTGTCGTACGCGACTGCGGCCGGAAACACCTGCTAGCTTCATCAACCGGGCAGTCTTGTCACGACCGATATGAAAGCCTTCGCGGTTCATAGCGTGCCACATTTTTCGGATACCGTAGACCGAGAAATTCTCCGCATGCACGCGTGGAATCTCTGGGATAAGCAGGCTATCGCTTAACGCTCTCGCACTTGGGATACGTTGAGAGGCTTTCTGGCAGCCGCGTGAGGTGATAAATCCACGATCTGCTTGTCGAAGGACGCGGCAGATGGCCCCAGACCCCAAACTGATCTTTATACGCGTCGATGTAGGAGATCATTTGGTCGTGGGGCGGTCGAGTTCCGCTGCGAAAAAAGCCGAAGCAGTTTTAAGAATCCCGTTTGCTCGTTTCAGTTCACGGTTTTCTCGGCGCAGAAGCTTGAGCTCTTCTTCCATTGTTTCGCTATCCGGCGTTGTGCGGCCGTCTCGTGTGGAGGCACTGTCGCGGTACCACGCCCGCAGTGTGTGGCGTGATACGCCGAGGAGCTCGCCGACCTGTTCGTAGGCACGCTGTAGTGAGCAGAACTCCAAGCGGACCATTTCGATGATCTGATGGACCGACTTTTCCTTGAACTCGACGGAATACTTCTGGGCATAGTGCTTAATCCTTCCCTTACCTGAGGTAGGAACTAAACCCAGGACGCTTCAAAGCTGAGCGCTTTAGCATGCCACGCTGTCACAAAAACGAGTCGAGAAACCGGTATGCCACCCCACGCGGCTTTGAGATCCTCTAGTTGTTCCGGTGTTCGTGTGTGGTCCCCAAGGAAGGGAGGATTGCCGAAGATAAAGTTCTTGGCGGCAGAAGTCGGGAGTATATCCGCCCAATCAAGCCGCAGGGCGTTGCCATGGTGAATGTGGGCGGTGATCTTAATCGGCAACCGCTCCGGTGGCCTACCCACAGCGTTGGCAAGCTTCTTATTCACCTGATGGACTACAAGGAACATGGCAGTCTCAGCAATCTTGGCAGGCCACCAATTCAACTCAAAGCCGTAAAACTGACCAATGGACAGTTTCTGCTCCCACTCAATGCTTAGCGACATGCCCGATTCACCGCGGCGCTGGCGGATAGCGACAATGATGTCTGTTTCAATACCGCAACTCCCGATACGCCAGAAGCAGGAAGTTGCCAGAACCACAGGCCAGGTCGCACAACTGGTCACGATGGATACAAGACCCCAGTGCGGAGTGGTGCTATCCGATAGCGCCGAGACCGGCTATGAACTGGGAATTCGTACCGTCGCCGTCGTTTGGAGATTAGGCTGCTTAACCGTTGAGTGTCCGGCACGCCGCTACCCCGGCTGTCTTCCGTAGAGGGGTGAACCAGTCGGGATTTCGCGCGCAGCAATTGCTACTCCTGGTCGACGTCATCCTCTTCATCGTCTTGAGGCTGTGTATCCTTCTCAGCCTGGTGGCGAAGCTCCCAGTAAACAAGGTCGGAGATCTCTTTAATGATCTGGCCCTTACGATGAGCGCTTTCGAAGAACTTCTCCATGATGTTTTGCTGGGAGTCCTGGTGATCGAGCACCGCATTCGTGACGGCAGTTTCGATCGTCTGCGACTCACGAAACTGCTCCTTGGTGTTTGCGTTGACCTGATCCTTAATCTCTTCATTCTGAACCAGAATCGTGACGACGCCCTGTCCCCAAGACTCCACTGAACCAGGGTCAAACTCTTCGTCCTCAAACAGGGAATTGATGTTGTTCAGGGTTTCTTCCCAGGCCACCAGGTGCGGGTCGCGCGAACGTCCACCGCCAACTCCCATCGGGTTGAGATTCTCGCCGTCGCCGCCGAGTGAAATAGCTCCTTCGCTCTGGCGCGTCTGCTTGATGAGGGTGAGCTCGATGTTGTTAAAGTCCAGCTCTTCTGGAGTCTTGCGACCAGTAAGTCGCGGTCGTAGTAGCCGGAGGAACAGGGCGAGGTTCTCGAGGTCGGTGTCCTGATAGTCGACAACCTGAGACAGGAAATCGTAGAGGCGCACGAATGAGCCAACGTCCTTGCGGAAGAGGTCAAGCTCGTCAATCTCGGCCTTTGTGTTGTCGGCCAAGGCTGCGACGTAGTGGTCATTGAACCGATCAGCGGCTTGCTTCAGCGGTGCAGTGTGCTTACCGTGCTTCTTCTCGATGATGAATGCCTGCGCGAAGGCATCCACGTCATCCTTCGTATAGATCCCGGCAATTTCAAGCTTCCGCGCAAGGTCATGCACGAGGTCTGGGTCGGTAGTTTCAATGATTTCGGCAGTGCGGTAGTACGGCAGGAGTGCGTCGAGGATCGTGTCCGTGTCGTTGACGAAGTCAAGAATGTACATGGTGTCTTTACCCTTCGACGGCAGGGTACGGTTCAGACGGGAAAGCGTCTGGACCGCTTCGATCCCGTCAAGGCGTTTGTCCACGTACATCGCGAACAGCAACGGCTGATCAAAGCCCGTCTGGTACTTGTTGGCAACAATCAGAACCTGGAACTGATCGCCCGCGAACGCCTGTGGAATCCCGCGCCCGCGCAGGTCAGGGTTCATGTTCGTTTCTGTATATGGCTCCTGCACTCCGGGCACGAAATCATCAATCTGCTCAGCGGTTAAGCTTCCGGAGAGCGCCACCAAGGTTCCCAATGGGTAATTGTGTTTCTCAACATAAGCATCGATTGCCATCTTGTACTTCAGCGCAGCGGCTCGGCTCGAGGTCACCACCATCGCCTTAGCGTGTCCATCGAGGAGCTCAGCAACATTCTCGCGGAAATGCTCGACGATGATCTGAACCTTCTGAACAATGTTTGCCGGATGCAGACTCACCCACCGCATGAGGCTCTCTTTCGCGGTGCCCTCATCGACGAGATCTTCACCACCAACAGCACCACCAGCTCTCTGAGCGAGCTGGAAAGCCGTCTCATAAGTCGTGTAGTTACGCAGCACATCAAGGATAAAACCCTCCTCGATGGCCTGCTGCATCGTGTACACGTGGAAAGGCTGTGGCAACCCATCCGCACCAGGGCGCCAAACATCTCCAACGACTTGCCCTTCGGCGTAGCAGTAAATGCATGGAGCGAGATGTTCTGAGCTGTCGCCCGCGCTGCCATCTCACCGGCAAGCACGTCCTCGACGCTTACCTCGCCACCGCCCTCGAGGGCTTCGACCTCTGCTTGTGAAAGAACCTGTCGCAGCTTCTGAGCACTTGTACCGGTCTGAGATGAGTGCGCCTAGTGCGCGATTACCGCAAACTTGCGATCCGCGAGCCCACCCTGCTGCGCAAGCGCCTCAAGCACTAACGGGAAAGTCTGGAACGTGACGATGATGAGCTTGCCGCTACTCAGTTCCTTGGCTAACAGGTCCGATTTTGAGGTAGCTGACGCTTTACAAACCTCGTCAGCGTTAATCGTTTCGACCAAACCCCTCGTGCCCTCAATTGCCTTGATTGCCTTCTGAAGCTGGTCATCGAGCACGGTACGATCTGTCACGACAATCACCGAATCAAAAGTCTTCGAAATATCGGCGTTGTGGAGGTTCGCCAGCCCGTGAGCCAGCCACGCGATCGAGTTCGTTTTTCCTGATCCTGCAGAGTGCTAGATCAGGTACTTACTACCCGCCCCCCTCAGCGCTCGTGGTCTCGAGCAAACTAGTGACGGCCTCCCACTGGTGGAAGCGCGGGAAGATGATCTGCCTACTACGCGAGCGAACACCAGTGATTGGATCGACCTTCTCAGTGATCTGCAGGAGTATCACTAGGACTGGCTCACCGGACCCAATCCGGGCTACGGCTTTGCCGGCGGGACCTATCCGTCTTCCACGCTGACGGATGAGGACCACATCGAGGCGATCCGCGACTTCCTCGCCGAGATCGACCCGGAGACCGGTTACCTCTCAGACGACTGAAGCCTCGGCCGGCACGACTTGGCACTGCACCCCGCCGACGGAACACGCGCAAGCGCCGGGTTCAGCGTTCACGTTCCTCCCGGTCAGGTGCAGTCGCGCTGAGAGCGGTGCTGACGACCGATTCGGGCCCCGCAGCGGCCGACTCGACCGGCAGCACGGCGCGACCGGCGCCGTGGTTGAGCGTCTGCGTCCGGTATCGCCGCTGGTGCCACACGGTCAGTGCCGCGCCGATGGCGTAGAGGATGCTCGAACCGACGAACACCGACACGTAGCCCAGCTGGCCGGCCACAGACAGGGAGACCGCGCCAGCGCCGAAGGACACGAGCATGGCGAACGAGGCGAGCGTGGTGTAGTCCGACCCAGCGCTGCCCGGACGCGAGTAGTCCATGTTGATCGAGTACACGATGATGGAGCCGGCGGTGTAGCCGAGGAAGAACACGATCGTCACCGCGACGATGTAGACCGTGGATGCTACACCCGAGATGACGGGGAGGAACGCGACCATTCCGATAACCGCCAGTGCACAGCCGACCAGCAGGACGCGCTCCCTGCCGAAGCGCTGGATCAGCACCCCTGTGCCGAGGGCGGCAGCTGTCCCGCAGACACCAGCGAGCAGCGTAGTCAGGGTGGCTGTCTCTTCGGCGCTCCAACCTTGGTCGATGAGGCTCGGGGTGATGAGACTGTAGCCTGCAGTGAGGCCCATCCACGTTATCGGCACCACAAGCAGCATCCAGATCCCCGCGCCCCGCTGGCGCACCACCGTCCAGATGGTGTTCACCGAGATCCGCGCGGCCCGCGCCTCGGCGCTGGCTGGGGGTTCAGGGCTCACGGCGATCAGCAGCGTCGGCAGGAGGGTGAGCACAGCAAGAGTCGCGAGGGCGGCGAACCAGCCGGCCCACCCGTAGATCACGGTCGTGAGTCCGCCTCCGACGATGAGGCCGATGTAGCTCCCGGCAACCTGGACGCCGTTGGCGAATCCGCGTTCATCACTGCGGATCGAAGAGATCGCCAAGGCATCGGCCGCTACGTCCTGCGTCGCCGAGAGGAGGATGTAGACGGCGGCCAGCAGCAGGAAGACCCCGAACTGTGCGCGCACATCCGGCAGGCAGGCGATGACCGCAAGGACGCAGGCGAGAAGCGGCTGAAGAACGAGCAGCCAGCTGCGGTAGTGGCCCCCGGCCCGGTTGCGGCCGAATCGGTCGACCACTGGTGCCCACAGGAACTTCACCGCCCAGAGCATCCCCAGGGCACTCACGGCTGCCATCGATTCGAGTGCGACCCCTTTCTCGCGGAGGATAGCCGTAGCGCCGGTCATGAGGAACCCGATGCCGAAGTACTGGGAGGCATACAGCGCAAGAAGCAGCAGGAAGCGCCGTTCGCTGAGCCGGGTTTTCGAGGATCCGTTGCGGATTCGTGTGTCAGAGGCGCGCACGACCAACCTTCCAGAAGCCCGAGCTCATCACCTGACGGCGGGGGACATCGCATTCCTTGACCAGGAAGCGCCGTCCGAGCGCGGCAGTCTTGGCCTCGGCACACACCCATCCGTAGTCGATCCTGCCCAACTGCTGCTGGCCGAGTTCAGCGGCGAGCGCAGAACCGGGGTCGTCTCCACCGCGGCACACTACGGCGATGCCGGCTTCGCGCGTACCCGGCAGGACATGGTCCTCGCTCGGCACCTCGACGATCGCACTGAAGCGCAGCTCGGGGTCCGATTTGTGAGCGGAGAGGATTTCGAGCACACCGGGAAGACCGGTCTCATCGGCGATCAGCACGTGGTGCCCGACATCGGGAGCACTGCCGTAAGGCGCGGTCTGAAAGCGCAGGCCGACCGGATCGCCAGGTTTCACCCGTGTGATCCAGCGGGCGCCGGGACCGTCGTGTCCGCGGCTGACGATGTCGATGTCGATCTCAGCGAGCGCCGCGCGATGTTCGCGCACTGTGTACCACCGCAGATCGGGGCGGGAGGCCTCCGGAATGCGCGAGAGAGTCGATCGTGGGTTGAGACCTGCGTAGTCGGGCATCTGGAGGCCCTGCCCGGGCGGCGGCATGAAGAGACCCACATACTCATCCGGACCCATCAGCGCCACGTCTGAGATCTCCGAGGCTGTGATCGTGACGCGGCGGAACGCCGGCGTCAGGTCGGTGACGGCGGTGACGCGAGCGGAGAACTGGGGGCAGTGGTCGCGCTCCGGTGGCAGCGCCATGGACCGCGAGTAGACCGCACGGATCGTCGACTTCGCGGTGCTCTCAAGCAGATTGCGTCGTTTGGACATGTAAGCCTTTCTTAGGTTAGCTTAACCTTAAGAGGGATCGTACACCGGAACCGGGTTAATGCTCAAAAGGGGATGCGGACGTTTTTTTAGACAGTTTCGATGTCACGCTACATTGACTTTTCGGTATTCGGTAATGCTCAAACCATCG